>CAYRWY010000166.1:0-11298 GCA_964427955.1 uncultured Anaerolineaceae bacterium | reverse complement strand
CAGTAACGTTCTTCGTCCATGGTTTCGGCAAGATGCGTATGCAGCCGCACGCCGGGATAGCTGCGGGCCAACTCCGCCGAGACGCGCATCAGGTCCTGCGACACGCTGAACGGCGAGCAGGGAGCCAGCGCGATCCGCAGCATGGCGTAGCGGCGGTTATCGTGAAATTCTTCGATGACGCGGCGCGAATCACGCAAAATATCGTCTTCGTTTTCGACAACGCTGTCTGGTGGCAAGCCGCCTTTACTTTCGCCCACGCTCATACTGCCGCGCGTGGCATGGAAACGCAGCCCTACCTCGCGCACGCCGCGAATTTCGTCGTCCAGGCGCACGTCGTTCGGGTAAATGTACAGGTGATCACTGGACGTGGTACAACCGGAGAGCACTAACTCCGCCGCCGCCAGCTTACTGCTGACGTAAATCGCCTCCGACTTCAAGCGCGCCCAGATCGGGTACAGGGTGCGCAGCCAGACGAACAGCTCGCCATCCTGCCCGCCGGGTACCACGCGGGTCAAGGTCTGGTACATGTGATGATGCGTGTTGACGAGACCGGGCAGCACCACATGCCCCGACAGATCGATCACTTCGTCGGCGGTTTGCGGCAGGTCTGCTGCCGCGCCCACGGCTTCGATCACGTGATCGCGGATAAATAACGCGCCGTTCTGAATCTCGCGGCGCGTTTCGTCCATCGTCACTAACACCAGTGCGTTTTTTGCCAGTAAAGTTGCCATCTCGTACTTTCTCTAAAGTGGGCGCGGGCACACCCTTACCGGCAAGTCCGGCGGATGTGCCCGGCCAGATCATCCAATCTCTACAGCAAGTCTTTCACCCGGCCCGTGACCACCAGATCGGCGGCCCGGTAGGTATTCTTGAGCAGCATAGCAATCGTCATCGGCCCTACCCCGCCGGGTGACGGCGTGATCGCGCCTGCAACTTCCTTGACCTCGTCGTAGGCGACGTCGCCCGTCCAACGGTAGCCTTTTTCGGCGGCGGGATCATCGACCCGGTTGGAGCCGACGTCGATCACGTAAGCGCCGGGCTTAACCCACTCCTTCTTCACCATCTCCGCGCGCCCGACCGCCGCGATCAGGATGTCCGCACGGCGGCAGACGCCAGGCAGATCCTCGGTCCGGCTGTGGCAGACGGTGACCGTAGCGTTACGGTGGATCAGCAGCAGCGCCGCCGGAAGACCGACGATATTGCTGCGGCCCAACACCACCGCGTTCGCGCCCTCGAACTTGGCGCCGACCTCTTCCAGCAGCACAATCGCGCCGTGCGGCGTGCAGGGGATGAACAGCGGCTCACGCCCCTTCATCGCCAACCGGCCAATATTCATCGGATGGAAGCCGTCCACATCCTTGTGGAGGCTGATCAGGCTCAAGACGCGCTCCTCGTTGAGGTGCTTTGGGAGCGGAAGCTGCACCAGGATGCCATTGACCTGGGGATCGTCGTTGAGCTGGCGGACCAGCGCCTCGACCTCGTCCTGTGTCGCCTCTGCCGGAAGCTCGTGAGGGATCGAGAGAATCCCCGCTTTTTCGCACGCCTTACGCTTCATGCGGACGTAGCTGTGAGAGGCCGCATTCTCACCCACCAATACGGTCGCCAAACCAGGGACCACGCCGTGCCGGGCCTGCATTTGCCGCACGTCTTCGGCAATCTGCTCGCGAATGCGCCCCGCCACCGCCGTCCCATCGATAATTGTGGCCGTCATAAAAGTCTACCTTTCACTCCAAACGTCTACCTAAACCATCTTTCAGCCTAGCATGTCCTCGCCAGAAATACCAGTGAGGGCTGGCGTGTTTGCCAAACCATTTGTCAATGATTTCCGACAACTCTTCTACAAATTATGCACCCATCAGATCGAAGAGTCGGGTACTATTAGATGTAGAGAATTTAGCCGACTCGATTCTA
This sequence comes from uncultured Anaerolineaceae bacterium, assembly GCA_964427955.1. Classification (GTDB taxonomy): domain Bacteria; phylum Chloroflexota; class Anaerolineae; order Aggregatilineales; family Aggregatilineaceae; genus JACRBK01. The sequence goes on along the minus strand of CAYRWY010000166.1, from coordinate 9,387 downwards.
ACGAGCAGGCACGGCACTTTACTGTCCCAGGATGGGACGGTCTGTTTTGCGGGCCTGTCAAAAAACATCACCCGTCTGAACAGGAGGGGAAATGTAGATGACCGAACACGGTATGAAGAGTAAGCGCCCCCCCACAAGCGCGCCTTTCTGGTTCCAGCGTCGTGCTGGTTCCAAGTCCGCTGGTCAGGCGCTGGTCGAATACGCGTTGATCCTGGCTCTGGTCGTCATCGCCGTGATCGCGGTGTTGGCGATCACCGGACCAGCGGTCGGCAACGTATTCAGCAACCAGGTCTATAACCTGTTGGGAGGGGATATCCAGCCGTATGAGACGATTGCTCCCGACGACTTCTGGACGCAGGTCGCGGCAGTCGCCTCGTACACGCCGGAAAGCCCCAGTCTGATCACCAACACGCCAGCGGCGCCTACCCCGACGCCCACTATCGGCCCGACCTACACCTCCAGCCCGGTCTCGCCGTCGCCTATGCCTACCGCGACGCCCACTATCGGCCCAAGCCCGACACCGCCCGATCAGAACTTCGGCTACCCCTTCTCGGATGAAGGCAATCATCCTGATTGGTGGCAGCACGATTTTGACAACCTGATCACCAACCCCTGGAGCGCGGAATACTGGAACTATTCGGCCTGGTATGGGGATATGACCGGCATGGCCGATAACTCCGGCATCAAGCGCGAGACGGTCGCCACGCTGGACTACACCCTCAGCAGCACCGGGACGCCCAGCAGTGGAGTTTCAAGCAACTACTACGCCCGCTACAAAACCACGGTCAGCATGGAGGCCAAGCAGTATATCTTCCGGGTGATGTTCAACGGTGGTATGCGGCTCTGGGTGGATGGAGCCCTGGTTATCAATACCCTGAACAGCAAACCCTCCTGGGCCGTGGAAAGTGGCAACACCCTGCTCGACAAGTGGTGGGATCAGACCTACACCGGGTCCGTTGGGGTCAAAGATATCCTGGTGGAGTTCGTGGACCAGACCGGTACCGCGAACCTGCATGTCTTCATGATCGAAGATGGCAACCTGGACAAGGGCGACTGCAAATGGGCTCTCTCCTCTGAGAGCTACTACAGCCCGCCTACGGCCTGGTCCGACAGCCCGAACGTGGCTTACCAGGCTTATTCCTACTGCATCCTGGCGCTGCGCGGCACGATCGATCTGACCGGCGCCACCGATCCCAAACTGCAATTCTACGATCGCTACAATCTCGCCGGAAACGCAAAAGCGATGGTAGGTATCTCGGTCGCCGGGACAGGGACCTGGTATGAGGAGCAACTGCACGCCCCATCGACGTGGGATGCGACCTGGTCGCGGCAGACTTACGATCTGAAAAACTTCAAAGGCCAGGATTTCAGAGGAAAGTACATCGAAGTTCGTTTCGTGCTCGATGCCTCCACAGCCTCTGCTACGGCGGACGGATGGTACATCGACGATATCAAGGTCGAAGAAGAAGTCCGGCGCGTCTATACGGTTGGCTTTGTCGATGACATGGAAGGCGTGTCTCACTGGTATCCCAGCGGTACCTGGGCCCGCACCAACGAGGCCGCCCATTCGCCCACTACGGCCTGGTCCGACAGCCCAGGCGGCTCCTACATCAACGGTACGAACAGCACGCTGGAACTGGACGGCGTCATCGATCTGAGCGATCCGCGCGTCGATGATCCGCAGGTCGTCTTCTGGCACCGCTATAACCTGGGGTCCGGTGACAAGATCTACGCTGAAGTATCCACCGATCGATCCACGTGGACGATGCTGACCGGGACCTACCTGGCTTATCAATCTCTAGAGGCAGGGTTCGTCCAGCAGATCATCTCGCTGGCTCCCTACGATAACCAGGCCATCTATTTGCGCTTCAGGCTGGATGCCCGCTCCGGAACACCAGTCTCCGACGGTTGGTATATCGACGACTTCGAGCTGCGCAACAAACCCCAGGCGGTGGTTTATCCCGACTGGTGCGACGGCATGGAGAGTGGATCGCAGTCCTGGACGGCTGAAGGCACCTGGTCCGTGGTCAGCGGCTCCGACACCAACTCCGGACAGGTCTACAACGCGACCACCTATCCTCATGCAGGGGCAGCGTTCTGGTCCGACAGCCCAGGCGGCGACTACCTGCATAACACGGACTCGGCGCTCCAGCTCACCCCCAAACTGGACCTGTTGACCAGTGTCGACCCTGAAATGGTCTTCTGGAATCAGTGGGACGTGGGTTCGTCCGACGATCTCTACGTCGAGGTCTCTACCGACGACGCCATGACCTGGACGACCATCTGGTCCTATATGTATAACGGACTTCCGCCGGGCTACTGCACCACCGGGGGGTGTATCGTCACCGACGGCTCTTATAACCACATGCTGTCCTGGACCCGCGAGTCCGTCAGCCTGAAAGCCTATGTGGGCCAGAGAATCTACGTCCGCTTCCGGTTGGATTCGACCTTCTACACAGCCGTTGATAACGGCTGGTTCCTGGACGACATCTGTTTCCAGGAACACGTGAACTCGGTCGTCACGCCTACGTTCACCGATGGGTTCGAGGCGGGGACCGCCAACTGGTATACCGGCGGAAACTGGGCCAGATCGAGTGAAAGCGTCAACCCGCGGCTGGCCGGGTCCCGCGCGATGTCCGACAGCCCGGGCGTCTTCTACAACCACGAGTCGAATGCGATCCTGGAACTGAAACCCACGATCAATCTGACCGGGACGGTCGAGCCCACGCTGTACTACTGGGAGGCGTTCAACCTCAACACCCAGGACTATGCGCTCGTCGAGGTGCGCACCTCGACCGATGGCGGATCGACGTGGAACAACTGGGAGGAGATCCAGGCCGGGCGCCACAGGACCACGACGACCCTGTCATGGGATCGCCGCCAAATCGACCTGAAGCCGTATATCCCCACCGGCAGCACTCCGAACCTGGTGATCCGGCTCCGGTTCAGGCTCTACGCCGCCAACAACTCGGCAGTCTATGACGGGTGGTGGATCGACGAAGTCTCAATCATCGACCGCAAGGGCAAGGAACCGGTCTTCTCGGTGCCCTTCTACGAGGACATCGACACGGTCAACAACAACTGGGTATTCGACGGGACGTGGGATCGGTATTCTTTATACCGCATGGTCGGCAGCGGCAGTGGTCTTGGGCCAGGTACCTGGACGGGCAAGTACTACTATGATGCGGATGGCGGGCGCGACTTCGACTCCGGCGAGTACCGGTTCACCTACCCCAACATCGAAGAGATCGACTTCAACTGGGGCAGCAGCAGTGGTACGTCAGGCCGGCCTAACCCGCCCACCGGATCTACCGAGCCGGCGCTGCCTTCAAGCGACAGGTTCCTGGCGCGCTGGACGCGCGTGATCAACGTCACCAACAACAACACCCAGTTGACCATCAACACCTACTCTGACGATGGCATCCGGGTGATCATTGACCCGCCAGGAGATCCGGACACCAGCGGAACCTATCCTGGAGGATGGTCCTGGAATATCAATGCCTGGACGGATCGCAGTTTCCCCTCCAACCCCGATACTACCACCGTCACGCTCAGCCAGGGTCTGCACACCATCCTGGTGGAATACTACGAGAACGGTGGTGGCGCCCAGGTGTTGGTCGATTTCGGCAAATGGGGCAATGTCTTCCATGACAGCCCGAACACGCCCACGACCTTGATCCCCTACCTCGACAAGAGTGACATGTCGGTCACCCTGGAAGGTATGATAGACCTGACGTCGTCAACCTTCCCGGCCCTCACCTACGAAGATGCTCTAAGCCTGGGGAGTGGTGACTACATCTACACGGAAGTCTCGACCGATGGCGGGTTCTCATGGACCACGATCCGCACCTCGAGCGGGATCAGTATGACCTGGACCAAACGGTTCTACGATCTGAGCGCTTTTGTCGGGTCCAAGATCAACATCCGATTCAGGTTGGATGCCCGGGTCAACTCGAGTGTGGGTGATGGGTGGTACATCGACAACATCGTGATCGCCGAATAACTTTGATCGAACGTGATCTTACAACGGGCCACTTTCGGGTGGCCCGTTCAGTTTCCTGGTCTGTAATGCCGACGACCTACCCCAAACCAGCACCGCATGTTAAACTCTCAACCATACTGCGCCCATCCACCGGAAAGGAATACCATGCCAGGTCAGGGAATCCTCTTTATCCTGATAGGGCCTTCTGGAGCAGGGAAAAACACCCTCATGAAACCGGTCCAGAAGTATTTTCACGATCTGCCACAACTTCCCACCGTGACGACACGCGCCCCTCGCGGCGGAGAACAGGAAGGTCGGGAGCACTACTTCGTTTCACACGAGCAATTTCAGGAATTGATCCAGACCGAGGCGCTCGTGGAATACGAAAACGTCCACATGGACGACTTTTATGGCACGCCGCACCAGCACCTTGAAAAAGCCTTCAGCCAGAATCAAGACCTGATCGCCGACATCGACTGCCTGGGAGCAGACAAGATCCGCGCCGCGTACCCGCAGAACACCGTGCTGATCTTTGTCGCCCCCTCGAATCTCGACATTCTCGTGGAACGCATTCGCCAGCGGGGCGGCGTCACGCCGGAAGAGCTGAACAAGCGGTTGGAACGGGCGCGCTTCGAGATGACCGCGGCTCCGCGCTGTGATTACCTGATCATCAACGACCTGGTCGAACCGGCTATTGAACACCTCCGCCGCATCATCATGGCCGAGCGTCTGCGCCGCCGGGGAACCCCGGTCGAGCATGAGGCGTGGTTCGAGCGGCCCGCGCTGCACTGCAAGACTCTTGGCTTGATCCAGCTTGGCGACCAACTGCTCACCCAGGTAGATGCCGAGGGATTCCGACTGCCCGCGTTTGTCACGACCCACCGTTCCGACGATCCCCAGGCCGTCCTGATCCAGAAACTGCGAGAAAGCCTGGGACCCGAGATCACAATCGACGCGCCGTATCATGCGCGCTTCAAGACGGTCGCTCCTCACCACGTCGCGATTGCGGCGATCCCGGGGGACGTGTATCTCTATTTCTATTACAGGTGCGCCTGGCCGACGTCCAATCCCACACTGCCGCCGGGCTGGGAGCTGCACACACCATCGGAACTCAAGCTGCCGACGACCGTGATCGATATGTTAGCCATAAAAACCTACCACCCATGATCGAGGTCACCCAACTCACCAAGCGTTACGGAGATTTCGTCGCGCTCGATGCGATCAGCTTCGAAGCCCAACAAGGCGAAATCATCGGGTTTTTGGGGCCGAATGGCGCGGGCAAGACGACCACCATGCGGATTCTTACCGGCTACATGCCTCCCACCGCCGGGACGGCACGCATTGCCGGATTCGACGTCTTCGAGGATTCGCTCGAAATGCGGCGGCACGTGGGCTATCTGCCGGAGACGGTCCGCCTCTACCGGGACATGACGGTCTTCGGCTATTTGAAGTTCATGGCCGAGCTGCGTAACGTCCCCAACACCCGCCAGCGCATCGGCCAGGTACTGGAACTGGTGGGAATGCAGGAGCGGCGTCGCAGCCTGATCCGCAGCCTGTCCAAAGGGATGCAGCAGCGGGTCGGGCTGGCCCAGGCCCTGGTCCACGATCCTGAAGTCCTGATCCTCGACGAGCCGACCATTGGGCTAGACCCCTACCAGGTGCAGGACCTGCGCACGCTGATCGGCGAGCTGGGGCGCACTCATACCGTGATGCTCAGCACCCACATTTTGTCCGAAGCCGAGCAGATCTGTGACCGGGTAATTATCATCGATCGGGGACGCATCGTCGCGGAAGACAGGCCGGATCATCTGCGCGATCTCTTGCAGCGGGGCGGACGAATTTTCGTGCGCGTGAGCGCCCGCACCCCGGAACGAGAGGCGCTGGCGGTGATCAAAGCCCTCTCGGGAGTCGAAACCGTCGAAGTCCAGCAAGAAGGATACCTCGTCCAGGCCCGCAAGAACGTGGATATCCGTCCCGCCCTGGCCGCGGCCATCGTTGGGCACGGGATCGAGCTGCTGGAACTGCGCCCCTGGGCCACGACGCTTGAAGAGACTTTTATGGAGCTTACCACCCGGTTGGACGAAGAACCCCCGCGGAGAAGGCGGAGTCATGCGTAGCATCCGCATCATTGCCCAACGTGAACTGGCACAGTATTTCACCTCGCCGATTGCCTACCTGGTGGCAGCCGCCATCATGGAGTTGTCCGCCTGGTACTTTAACATCGACCTTTCCCAGCGCGTCGGCCAACAGCCACCCGACGGCGCCGCCGTGCTCAAAGCCTTTGGCTTTCTCACGCTGTTTTCCGCGCCGCTGCTGACGATGCGCCTGTTTGCCGAGGAATCACGCGAGGGAACGCTCGAACTGATGATGACCATGCCGGTACGGGACGGCGATCTCGTGCTCGGCAAATTCATCGGAGCCTGGTTATATTACACGGCCATTCTAGGCGCAACACTCGTTTACCAGGGGATCTGGCTGGCGCTCACCACCGCGCGCACCTATGAGCTGCGCCCTGAACTCGACCTGGGACCGGTGATCACGGCCTATATCGGCATCTGGCTGTTCGGCGGGGCCACGCTGGCGGTCGGCATGATCTTCTCGGCCATCACCGAAAACCAGATCATCGCGGGCTTTCTGAGCATCACGACCCTGTTCATTCTGTGGGCGGGAGAGTGGGCCGGGCTGGTAATCCAGAATCACGCCGTGGCACAGGTCGTCCGCCAGTTGAGCTTGCAGGCCCATTATTCGACGTCCTTTCTGATCGGCGTCATACGCTTCGAGGATATGGCTTTCTTCACCGGATTGATCGCCACCATGCTGTTCATTACCACCCGGGTGGTTGAATCACGGAGGTGGCGCTGATGGGAAACCGAAGGCTATTCACCCGCACCAACCTCGCCAGCGCGGCCAGCATCGCCGGCGTCCTGGCGCTGATCCTGGGCGGCTTGATCTTTCTCACCACTGGCGAGATTTCAGTGGCGGTGTTCGCGTGCGTCGTGGTCGGCGCGGCGGGCATCGGCCTGTGGATGGGGCTGGACCCCAGCGATCTGCAAGGCTGGCTGTCCGGACGCCAGACCCGCTACGGCACCAGCAGCATTTTGATCACCCTGATCTTCATCGGGCTGGTGGCGTATGGTTATGTGCTCGTGGATCGGGCCAACATCACCGCGGACTTGACCTCGATCCAACGCTATTCGCTGAACACGCCGACCCTGGATACGATTGCCGAGTTGAAAGAACGCGGCTACCAGGTGCGCATCCTCGGCTTTTTCAGCCACAACACCCTCAGCGAGCAGGAGTCGGCTGACCTGCTGCTGCGCCAGTATGCGAACAAAGGCCAGGGGACCATCGAGGTCCAGTACATCGACCCCGACGAGCAGCCGGACCTGGCCGAGGCGTACAGCTACCGCTCGGAGTTCGACGGCAAGCTGCTGCTCACCGTGCTCGACTCGAATGGCCAACCCCGCACCAAGCAGGTGGTCAACGAACAGGGCGAGGTCCTGACCCAGAACGTGACGATCTACCTCGGCTCGGCGGACGAACGCTCCATCACGACCGGGCTGAAAACGGTAGCATCGGCGGGCGTCTTCAAAGTCTATTTCACGACCGGGCATGGCGAACGCAGCCTGACCAAGATCGACGATACCGGCATCTCGATGCTGTACGGCACTCTGGACGGCCAGGGGATCGGAGCCGAGTCGCTGGAATTGACCAGCCGCGTGCCCGACGATGCCAGCGCGGTGCTGATCGTCGGCGCCTGGCAGGATTTCACCGAAGCCGAGGTCGGGATTCTCGACGAATATTTGCAACGCGGCGGACGTTTGGGTATCTTTGCCGATCCTCCCCTCCTGGAGGCGTCTATCCTGGGGTTGGAGGGCAATACGTTCTTGCAGGAAGGCGGACCACTCAACAATTACCTGTGGGACACATTCGGCCTTCGCGTCCGGGACGATCTGGCGGTCGAGACCAAGTACGACGCGACCAACCCGAACGTCAGTTATTTCGACGTCGATGAGTGGGCGCCGATCATCCACTCGATTGCTCCCCACACGATCTTGAACGGCGTGCAGGACGTTCCGATCTACATGCGCTATGTCCGGACCATCGACCTGGCGCAAGACCCGACTTCACAGCAGGCCATGTACGTGCGCTATCCCCTGCTCTACACGTCGGATGAATCGTTCGCCGAGACGAACCTGACCGAATTTCTGAATGGGCAGTTGCAATATTTGCCCGGCGAGGACATTCCCGGCCCGCTGCTGGTCGCGGTTACTGCCCAGCGCGGCATGGAGACGCAGCAGACCATCCAGCCCCGGATCATCATCGTCGGAGACTCGGACGTTCTGAAAAATGGCAACATGAAACTGGTGGGCAACGTCTATCTCTGGAATGACGTGGTAGACTGGCTGACAGGGTTCGCCAAAGAGGTGACGTTCCAACCCGTCAGCGACCCGACGCTGTTCCCGCTGTCCGCGTCGGCCCAGGAGCGGCGCACGATTGTCGTAATCACGGTATTCGTCGTACCCGGGCTCATCCTGTTCGCAGGGGCCGCCGTATGGTGGTATCGGCAGCGTTAGGTTACAATCACATCCACGGGGCTTCATGATGTTCAAGCGCCAGATTAGCATGATGGTGCTGGTAGGATTTGCCAGCGTGATGGTCGTGATTCTGATGCTCGACGATCCGGCGAGCAAACAGGCGGAGATGCTGGCTGCCAATGCGACGCAGCAAGCGCAGCGCGCGAATGTCCTTTTCTCTGGGCTGCAGGTGTCGAGCCAGATCAGCGGCCTGGAAGTGCTGGATGTCACTACTGGGAAGGGTATTTTGGTGCTGCGGGATGCCAGCCAAGTATGGTACGCTCCTGCCATACCCAATACCCAGGCAGAAATACCCGCCGTGCAGCTTGACCAGGAAGCCGTCGAACGCGCCGCCGCCGCGCTGCTGATTTTTGACGCGGAGCAGCGTTATGTTGCTACGCCGGAAAATCGGGTGCTGTATGGCCTGCAACCCGAACCGAAGTACCGGATCCGGTTTCGAGCGCAGGATAGTTCCGGGCAGTGGGCAGAATCCGTGCTTGACATAGGTGACACAAATCCTGATAGTGTGGCATACTATGTGTATGTCAACGTAGAGTCTGAGCAAGACCAGTACATCTACTTGATCAACAAGCAAACAGTGGATATTGTATTGACCATGTTGACCGATTCATTTCAGACTACATCGGCGTCTGATGCGCAGCCAACGGCGAGTGAGGTGGCAACACCAGTGCCCTGAGAATCTCTTTCGCAGGTTGAAATGAGAGGAAGGGGTACCCTACCGTTGGCGGTAGGGTATTTTTTGTGTACGGCTTGTAGTGATCACGAGATGGCCTTGGTAGACACGCAGCAAACAACACCTATTACCAC
>CAYRWY010000165.1:0-11365 GCA_964427955.1 uncultured Anaerolineaceae bacterium | reverse complement strand
ATCACCACCGCAGCCAGAAACATCCGGCGCATGATCATCGCCCGCAGGTTGCGCGCGACAATATTCTGCTTGAGGTCGTCGCCTTCGGGAAGCAGACCGCGACCGGCGCCGCGGTCCGGCAGGCGATTCCACAGCAGGATCAATCCTCCCAGACCGCCGACCAGGCTGCCCAGCACGGCGACCGCGCCCTCATCGGGAAGGACGACCAGCAGCACCAGGGCGGTGAGCAGGCCACCGGCCAGGCCGGTCAAGGCTCCGGCCAGCATTCCCAGCCGGGGATCGTAACGCTTGCGCGCAAATACAGCCGGGGTGGACAGGCCGCCGTTGAAGGCCAACAGCACACTGAAAAAGATCGCGCTGATAAGGGCAATTCGATTCATGGTCTTCCCTATTCGTAGATTTCACGGAAATGGGCCACGACGGCGCGGCTGAGGATGTTCAATCCCAACGTCATGAGGAACAGCAGCAGACCCACGACGAAAATGCTGTTGTAATCGAGGGTGTTGTATCCCAGGTCGCCACCACTGATGCTGGCGATATAGCCGGTCATGGTCCAGGCCGATTCAAACGGGTTCGCGGTCAGGTTGGGCCGCGCGCCCGCCGCAATCGCCATGATCATCGTTTCGCCGATGGCCCGTGAAATGGAGATGATGAGCGCCGCAATGATCCCGGAGATAGCCGCGGGGACGACCACCCGCAGCGTAGTTTCCAGCCGGGTCGATCCCAACCCCAACGACGCTTCACGCAGGGCGCGCGGCACCGAGCTGAGAGCATCCTCGCTCATCGACGCCACCAGCGGCAGGATCATCACGCCCATGACCATGCCCGCCGACGCCAGGTTGAAGGTCTGGACGGTGCCCTGTCCGAACACGTTTTTCAGCAGCGGCGTCATGAACTGGAGCGCAAAAAAGCCGTAGACGACGGTGGGCACCCCGGCCAACACTTCCAACACCGGCTTGACGGTCGAGCGTACCCTGGGCGTCGCATACTCACTCAAATAGATCGCCGATCCCAACCCCAGGGGCAGCGCGACCAGCATCGCGATGAGCGAGCTGAGCAAGGTCGCGGCAGCCAGCGGCGCGATCCCGACCAGGTAGCGGTGGGGCTGCCACTGGGTCGTATTCACGAAATCGAGCGGGGAGATGCGATGCACGGTCCCACTCTCGTCGAGGTACTTGGTCGTCACCACCAGCACCGACTCGCGTCCCAGGACGATCACAATCGCGATGGTGGTGAAAATCGTGAGGAACCCGCACAAAAACAGAAATCCCTGGATCATACTTTCGCCAGGGCGCATCCGTTTTTTCAGACCGGCGGCCAGTGGAGCAGCCTGCATCGAAACCTGCGGTCCGGTCTTGAGCATCGTCATTGGGTCGTCCACGCCGGTTTCCCTAAGGTGGTCTTCAATCAGAGAGGTCATCGTGATCATTCCGATCTTAGCGTTGGCACAGCAGATGGGGAGAAGCACAGCCCCTCCCCACCGCGGCAGTCATGGTTATTGACCTGAGAACTGGAGTTTACTGAGCGGCGCTCACACCCATCGTATCGAGCCAGGTCTGCTTGGAGGCGTTCAGAACTTCGGTGCTGACCGGGAAGTAACCCACCTCGGTCACGACCTCGTCGGCATTGGTCAGGTAGTAGTTGATGAACGCGGCGACCTGAGGCTTCTCCGCCAGGATGTTCTTGGCCGAGTAGATGAACAGGGGGCGGCTCAGCATGTACGTGCCGGATTCCGCGGTTTCTTCGTTGGGTTCGATGTAGGTAATCGGGTGCTCGGCGTCGGCGTTCCACTCGTCTTCGGCGACGACGATGGCATTACCCTGGTCGTCGAACTTCACATCGTTGGCAACCGCGACGGCCTTGAGGGTTTCCTGGTTCTCGACGTAGTAAGCGAAGCCGAAGTAGCCGATGGCGTAGGGGCTGCCCTGGATGCCCTCGACCAGCGTGTTGTCGTTTTCGCTCACGGTAGGAGCGGGGGCCAGCAGCGCATCGGTACGGGCGGATTCTTCCTTGTACATGCCGACCGTGCCCAACACCGCTTCGCCGAAATACGTGAACGTGCCGCTGTCCGTGCCGGGGGTGTAGAGTTCGATCTTCTCGGCGGGCCAATCAGGATTGATTTCGTTCCAGGCCGTCACTTCGCCGGTGAAGATTTTGATCAACTCGCTGCGCTTGAGCTGCGTCACGAAGTCGTTGTCCTTGCTGACGGCAACGGTGAGCGCATCGGTGCCGATGCGGAATTCCAGCACTTCACGCGCCGGGCTGAGGGCCGCGCAATTTTCCACTTCGGAAGTCTTGATCGGGCGGCTGGCGTTGCTGATGTCGGTAGAACCTTCCTTGCAGAAGCGCTCGAAACCCGCGCCGGTGCCGGTTTCGGCGACGGCGATATTGCCCGAAAAGCCGTCTTCGTTGAAGCGCGCAGCCATCGCCACGGTGACCGGCTCGACCGTCGAGCTGCCCGCGATAGCAATGTCACCCGACACGCCCAGAGGGTCAACTTCGGGCAGTTTGATCGGCTGAACGTCTTGGGCCAACGCCGTAAAGACCGGGAGGGCCAGGGTCGAAACCATCGCCACACCGACGAATTTCTTCCAATTCTTGCGAATCATGTTTTTCTCCTTGGAAAATGAAGCTCTTGGCCAGAGAAGTTCAACAAACGAGGTTTACCCTAGCCATGTAGAAGAATACTGGCAGGAAGTAAATCGCCAAGAAAGGTAGGTTTAAATGACGGGGGCAGAAGATTTAACGTTATTTAATCTCAACGCCCAGGCGAGGGGCACCTGGGCGTGGTCGATAGTGAGTGGCAGAGGGTCAGTCTCAACCGCTGGCCTGGGGGAGGAAATGGCCCACGAGGTTGATCAGGTCTTCGGGCAGAAAGGGTTTGGCTAAAAAGGCATTGCAGCCAAAGCCCTTGGCCAGCTTGACCGATTCTTCGTCTGCCTGCACGGTGACGGCGATAATCGGCAGTGAGTCGGCGGATCGCTGGCGGCGCAGGCTGAGCACCACACTCCGCCCGTTGACATCCGGCAAATCGATGTCCATGAGGACCAGATCGGGCAGGCTGGCCCGTGCCCAGCGCGCGCCCTCCAATCCGCTCTTGGCATGGTGCACGGTATACCCGGCAGCTTCCAGAATACGGATCATAAAATCAGCCGTGTTTTGGTTATCTTCAACCAGTAAAATTGTAGCCATGCTAAATCCCCTAAGTCTGTGATTGGCAACGTTCTAAAATATAGGGTCGCGCACAATACCATCGATCACCAGGGCGGCGGCCCCGCGGGCACACGCATCGGTTTTTTGGGACGAGACCGCCAGCGCCACCATCCGGGCCGCGTCCGTCAGCGATTCTGCCGCGATGATCTTCCCGATGGTCGGCAGCAGGTAATTTCCGGCCTGGATCAATTCGCCACCCAGGACGATCAGCGCCGGGTTGAAGAGATTGATCAGGTTGGCAATACCGGTTCCGAGATGTAAGGCAATGCTGGCCAGGGTATCCAACGCGAGCTGATCGCCCTGATCCGCCGCACCGACGACCACATCCATCGTAATCCGGTCGAAGTTGTTCGCGACCAGCCGAGGAATGGACGAGGGTGCCCCGGTGTTCAACGCGTGGATGATACCCCGAATGACGGCAGGCGTTCCGACCAGCGTCTCCCAACAGCCCCGCCGCCCGCAGGCACATAATTCGCCGCCCGACTCGACGATGAGGTGCCCGACTTCGCCGGCGAAACCGCCGATGCCCCGGTAAAGCTGGCCATTGAGCATCAAGCCCCCGCTCATCCCGATCCCGGTGCCCAGAAACAGGAAATCATCGTAGTCCTTGGCGACCCCGAAATAGTGTTCCCCCAGGGCCGTCGCATTGCCGTCGTTTTCGATATAGAGGGGCACCCCGAACTTTTGGCCCCACAAGTCGCGAAAAGGGACATTGTGCCATTGCAGATTCGGGGCATAGACCAGCGTCCCATGCGCCTTATCCACCAGCCCCGCCACGGCCAGCCCGATCCCCAGCGGCGTGAGACTGTAGGCGCGCCCGGCTTGGAGCGCGGCGCAGACCATTTCCTCAGCGGTCCGGATCACCTCGGTCTGGTCGGCGTTGAGCGGAAACGTGACGTGCTGACGCCAGAGCGTCTGCGCGGTGAAATCCGTCAAAATCACGGTGACGTGGCCGACGTGGATCTCGACCCCGACAATACTGCCGCCTTCGGGATTCAATTCAAGAAGCACGCCAGGCCGTCCGCGCGAATCAGCCTCCTCAAACCCCACCTCACGGATCAGCCCCTGCGCGATCAGGTTGCTCACCAGCGACGAGATCGTGCTGCGGTTCAGACCCGCCTGTTGGGCCAAGTTTGCTCGTGATTGTGGCGAGTCCGCCAGAAGCAAGTTGAGGATCAGAGCACTGTTGAGCTGTTTAACCAGGCTCTGATCGGCGCGGCCTAACGTCATGTTCCCTCACAAAATTTGTTGTTCAACAAAACAAAATATAGGACCTAAAGAGGTGTTTGTCAAGCTGTTTTTTCAGTCCGCACGCGAATTGGTATAGACATCTGTTGGCGATTCATCCGACAAAATACTTATTTTGTTGTACCACCAAACAAATTAAGTCGGCCTCACCGGGATTTTCATCTGGTATATTAGAGCAAATAATCCAGTCTTCAAAAAACTTCTGAGAGGAATGGGTATGTCCTATAGATCACGTTTGGTATATGGGCTGCTGGTCGCCACGCTGGCGTTCTCCTTATCGGATAGTACCCCTGCCCTGACCCATGCTCAAGATGACTCGATTACTATTGCCTGGATTCCGAAGGCTCTGAACAACCCGGTCTTCGAGCTGGGACACAAAGGCTGCGAAACCGCTGCTGCCGAGCTGACCGCCTCGACTGGCCGCAAAGTGAAATGCAAATACATGGGGTCGGTCGCGTCGGACATGGTGGAACAGGCCCGCGTCATCGAGGACGCCATCGCGCAGGGCGTAGATGCTATCGCGGTGAGCTGCAACGACAAAGATAGCTGCATCGACCCCATCCAGTCGGCGATTCAGGCGGGCATCCCCGTCATGACCTGGGACTCGGATTCGCCGGACTCCGGGCGCTTCACCTACCTGGGGATCAGCAACTATGAAGGCGGCCAGGCGGCGGCAGCCCTGCTCCTCCGGGCGATGGGCCAGACCGGCAAGGTGGCCCTGCTGACCGGGGTGCCCGGCGCGCCCAACCTCGAAGAGCGGATCAGCGGCTTCAAGGACTATATCGCCCACTACCCAGGCATCGAGATCGTGACCACGGTCGCCTGTAACGACGACATCAACCTGGGCGTGCAGGTCGTCGAAGAAACCATGCTCGCCCATCCCGATCTCAATGGATGGTTCCTGGTGGGGCTGTGGCCCATCATTGCCGGGGACGGCGCGATGCCGCAGTTCGAAGCCGCAGCCATCGCGGGGACGCTCAAAGTCGTGGCGTTCGATACCCTGCCGGTCGAACTGGATTGGCTGAAAGATGGCCGTCTGGCCGGTCTCGTCGGCCAGAAATATTGGGGCTGGGGCTATGACACCGTGCACATGATCTACGACTACCTGGTCAATGGCAAGACCTTCCCCTCGTGGACCGACAGCGGGATGGACATCGTGACCGTCAACAACGTGGACGCCATGGCCGACGCCTGGGAGACACAAGATTTTTCCAAGCCGCTGCCGCTCGCCTTTCCCCCCGAAGATGGCAAGATCACCATTGCCTGGATTCCGAAAGCCCTGAACAATCCCGTCTTCGAACTGGGACGGGTCGGCTGCGAGACCGCCGCCTCCGAAGCGAGTATAAAATACGGGATCGAGGTGGAATGCCACTTCATGGGATCGGTGGCATCCGACATCGCCGAACAGGTGCGCGTGATCGAGGATGCCATCGCCCAGCACGTAGACGCCATCGCCGTGAGCTGCAACGACAAAGACGGCTGCATCGATCCCATCCAATCGGCGATCCAGGCTGGTATTCCGGTCATGACCTGGGATTCGGACTCGCCGGACTCCGGGCGGTTCACCTACCTGGGAATCAGCAACTACGAGGGCGGCCAGGCCGCCGCATCGCTGCTGATCCGGGCGATGGGACAAAACGGCAAGGTGGCCCTGCTGACCGGCGTGCCGGGCGCGCCCAATCTCGAAGAACGTATCAGCGGCTTCAAGGATTATGTGTCCAAGTATCCGGGGATCGAGATCGTGACGACTGTTGCCTGTAACGACGACATCAACCTCGGCGTGCAGGTGATCGAGGAAACGATGCTCGCCCATCCGGATCTCAACGGGTGGTTCCTGGTCGGCCTGTGGCCCATCTTCGCCGGGGATGGTGCCATGCCGCAGTTCGAGGCCGCGACCCATGCCGGGACCCTCAAAGTGGTGGCCTTCGATACCCTGCCGGTCGAGCTTAACTGGCTCAAAGATGGCCGCCTGGTCGGTCTCATCGGGCAGAAATACTGGGGCTGGGGCTACGACACCGTGAATATGATTGTGAATCACATCGGCAACCTGTATCCTTATCCGGACTGGACCGACACCGGAATGGACATCGTGACGATCCATAACGTGGATGCGATGGTCGAAGCCTGGAAAACCCAGGACTTCACCCAACCGCTACCGCCACCGTTCTGACGAGCGTGCTGGCTTGAAACTGGACTGCGCATTCAGTAACATAGTCAGGCGAACCGGAGAGCAGTCAAAAAAACATGCGCGATGAGCAGATCCGCCCGACCGCGATCAAACGGGGTGGGCACATGTGGTGGCGAGGCATCATCTCAGGGCAGGAGGTCGGGGTTCTGATCCTCATGCTGATCGGATGCCTCTATTTCTACTTTTATACCGACTCGTTCACCTCGCCTGAGAACATCAGCAACGTGATCCTGGCGTTTTCCTGGATCGCGATTGCGGCCTTCGGCCAATCGCTCGTCGTCATCATCGGCGGGATCGATCTTTCGACCGGCTCAGTCATGGCGCTGGCCGGGCTGGCCGCCGCCTATGTCGTCAGCGGGGATGTGTCGCCCTGGGCTGTCAAGCAGATCACCGCCACCGGGCGCGAAAGCATGGCTGTCGATAACCAGTACGTCATCGTCGCCCTGCTGGCCGGCTGTGCGACCGGGCTGGTGATCGGCTTCATCAACGGGATGCTGGTCGCCTGGGGCAACCTGCCGCCGTTCATCGCCACCCTGGGCATGATGAGCATCGCGCGGGGACTGTGCTACGGGCTGCTCAAAGGGGAGCCGGTGCGGCAGTTGAACGCGGAATTTCGCCATATCGGCCAGAACGAACTCCAGCTCAACATCCACCGGGGTTGGATCAACCTCAACCTGGGTTATGAAATACCCTATCCGACCCTGATCATGATCGCCCTGGTGATCGTCATGACCATGTTCCTGACCCGCACGATCTGGGGCTACCGCATCTATGCGCTGGGCGGCAACGAGCAGGCCGCCCAACTGTCCGGGATTAACACCCGGCGCGTCAAGCTGCTGGCGTTCTCGCTCTCTGGGCTGCTGGCCGGGATCGGCGGCACGCTGATGACCGCCCGGCTGGGCGTCGCCGCCCCTACGGCGGCTCAGAACTACGAACTGGACGTGATCGCCGCCGTGTTCATCGGGGGTGCCAGCGTCAAAGGAGGCAAGGGCACCATGTTCGGCGCCCTGATCGGCGCGGCCACCTTGCAAGTGCTGCGCAACGGATTGAATCTGAGCGGGTTCGATGCCTACTGGCAGCCCGTCGCCACCGGAAGTGTCGTCATCATCGCGCTGCTGCTGGACCGCATTCGCCAGGACCCGCGCGTTTCGATGTTCTTCAGCCGCCTGTTCGGAGAGATCAAACATTCCGCGCAGGCCGGAACGGTTGAGGCAGCGCCCCCCATTGGCCGGCAGAAACTGCCTCCTGGCTAAACCATCCGGAGCGTGGTAAAACTCCGTCGCAGTGTGAGGCAAACTTTGAGCAGGAAAAACCTATGGTAGAGCTTCCCGGCCCGCCCTTTCTCAAGGCCGTTAAGCTGTCTAAACGCTATGGGGGCGTCGAGGCCCTGCGCGACGTAGACCTGGACATCTACCCAGGTGAGATCGTCGGCGTGGTCGGCGATACTGATTCCGGTAAGTCCACCCTGCTCAACCTGATCTCCGGGGTGCTCAGGCCGGACAGCGGACGTTTTTTTGTGAGCGGGCGGCGTGTCCAACTTTCCCCCTCTTTCCGTGCGGCTCAGCACGGCATCCGCGTCGTGCACCAGGACATCAACGTCGCCGAGCACATGGGGGCGTTGACGTATATCTTCGCCGGACAGGTCCCCGCCGCAGGCCGTCCCTTGCAGCGGTGGCTCGGCTGGTGGAATACCGACCGGCTGGAGAGGTATGCTGAGCGGGAATTCAACCGGATCGGGTTCGATATTCCGCCCTTGAAATGCCCATTGAACGATCTGACCAGCATCCAACGCAAAATGGTCGCCTTCGTCCACGCGACGATCTGGTCGCCGCACCTGCTGCTGTTGGACGAGCCGATCAACACCCTGGAAGCCTACCGTGCCAACATTCTGCACTTGATCCGGGAAACCCGCGCCCGCCGCCAGTCGGTGCTGTTGGTGACGCAAAACCTGGACGACATCTTCCAGATCGCCGACCGTATCCTGATCCTGAACGCGGGCCAAAAGATCGCCGAGCGCCGCACCGCCGACACGACCGTCGAAGAAGTCGTCCGGCTGATCCTGGGATCGGTCGAGGAAAAGCTTACCCCGGCGGTCTGGGCGCTCAGCAATTATTTCAACGTGCGGCGCCAGGCCGATGAGTTGGATCGGCTCAACAAGGCGCTGGAGCGGCGGGCTATCCAGCTCCAGGCTCACGCGGAAGTCGCCCAGAGCGTGACCTCGATCCTCGACCGCGACGAACTGCTCACCCAGATCGCGCAGATCATCCAGCAGCGTTTCGGCTACTACCACACCGGCATTTTCCTGGCCGACCAGGAAGCGGGTTACGCCATCCTGCGCAGCAGCGCCTCGCAGCACGAACACGCCGGGCTGACCGAAACCCGCTTCGCCCTGGACGAACATAACCTGGTCGGGTGGTGCGTGCTGCACGGGACTTCGCGGCTCTCCAACCAGGCGCGCCAGGATGCGCTGTTCAAACCCGAACGTGCGCTGCCCGATACCCAGTCCGAGCTGGTGCTGCCGCTGCGGATCGGCAGGCGCGTACTGGGAGTCTTGGATCTGCAAGGCGATCACGTGGACGCGTTTGGCGAAGACGACGTCACGGTCATGCAAAGCCTGGCCGACCAACTGGCCATCGCCATCCGCAACGCCGATCTTTTCGACGCCGCCGAAGCAGCGCGCGAACAGGCCGACAAAGCCAACCGGCTCAAGAGCGTCTTTCTCTCGAATATGTCCCACGAACTGCGCACCCCGCTCAGCGCGATCATCGGCCTGACGCGGGCAATGCTCGACTCCAACCTGAAGATTTATCGCACGCCGCTCCCGGAAGAATACGAGCGCGATCTGCACACCATCAGCCAGAGCGGCGGTCACCTGCTGGCGCTGATCAACGACATTCTCGATCTCAGCAAAATCGAAGCCGGGCACATCAAGCTGAACCTGTCTGCCGTCGATCTCAGCGCGGTGCTGAACGAGGCCCTGTTCACCACCCAGGCGCTGCTGCACGGGCGACCGGTCGAACTCCGGCGCGATTTTCCCGACGATCTGCCGCCGATCTGGGCCGACAGTGTATGCATCCGGCAGGTGGTGCTCAACCTGCTCTCCAACGCCGCCAAATTCACCGAACAGGGCAGCATCAGCGTCAGCCTCAAGGTCGTCGATCACATGGTCCAGATCTGCATCGCCGATACCGGAATCGGCATTTCGGAACATGTGCGAAAGAATATTTTCGACCGTTTTCACCAGGGCGATGTCCTGACCTCCCGCAAGTACGGCGGAACCGGCCTGGGACTCAGCATCAGCCGCCAGTTGATCGAGCTGCAAGGCGGCGCGATCTGGGTCGATAGCGAGGTCGGAAGCGGCAGCCAGTTCTACTTCACCATCCCGGTGGCGACGCCGGAACAGCAGCTTCAGAGCGCCGCGCTGCCCGCCGAGATGCAGTTGTACGGCTCGCAGCGGTCGGTGATTTTCGACGCGCCGCACGACGCACCGGACAAGGCCAAACCCCGGTTGATCCTGTTGGCTCACAACGATTCAGAGGCCGTCGCGGCGCTGCACCAGACCTTCGAGCGCGAAGGGTACGTCACCGAACTGACCGCCGCCGACAAGCTGTTGATCGAGCTGGCGGAGGCCATGCTGCCCGATCTGATCGTCCTCGATGCCAGCACCGCGCCGGGGACGCGCGTCCTGCAAGCCCTGCTGGAAGCGTCCGACTTGACCCACATCCCCATCGTGGCGCTCGTCGCGCGCGAGCACCTCGCCAACCCCAGCGAACCACCCCGCCCGATCCCGGTAACATACCTGGACATCAACGAGTCTACGCCCCAGAGCATCTTCCAGAATGCCCGCCGCCTGCTGGACATGGACCCTCGTTAGTCATCCCCCAACCATCCTGTTTTTTCGCTATTTTCTGCACAAGATTGGCAAAAACTTGACATCGAACATGGGTTCGGCCTATAATTTTCTCAAATACGAACTGTTGTGCGACTCAGCACGGAGCAACCCTATGGAACCGATCAATCTCTCTGCCCGTCAGAAAAAGATCCTCAAATTCATCGAGTCGTTTCTCAAGCAGAATGGCTATCCTCCCACGATCCGCGAGATTGGCGAAGCCGTGGACATTGCCTCCACCTCGGTGGTTAACTACAATCTCAATAAGCTGGTCGAACACGGCTTGATCGAGCGCGCCCCCGAAGTGTCACGCGGTCTGCGCCTGATCACCCAGGATGGCCCGCAGGAACTGCCCGTCAAGCTCGTCGAAACCATGACGCTGCTGCAGGTGCCGATGGTTGGCAAAATCGCGGCCAGCCTGCCCGTCCCCATGCCCGGCGATGACTTCGATCATTACGACGAAGACGATCTGATCGAAATACCCCAATCGATCATTGGGACCATCCCGGACCGGGACCTGTTTGCGCTGCGTGTGACCGGCGACTCGATGATCGACGCGATGGTTGCCGACGGCGACGTCGTGATCCTCAAGCGGCAGAATATCGCCCGGAACGGCGACATGGTCGCGGTCTGGCTCAATGAGCGCGGCGAAACGACGCTCAAGAAATATTACCTGGAAGGCAATCGCGTCCGCCTGCAACCGGCCAACCCGCTGATGGACCCGATCTACGTCAGCGCCGACAAAGTCAACGTCCAGGGCCGCGTGCTGGCGGTGCTGCGCACCCTGCACTAGATCAGACTGCTGCCTTCACAGTGATCGGCTCTTT
>CAYRWY010000164.1:0-11366 GCA_964427955.1 uncultured Anaerolineaceae bacterium | reverse complement strand
CAACCCCCACCCCCTTCTCCCTCTCCAACTTGCCTGGAGAGGGAGAAGGGGAGGGAGTCTGCCGTATTCTCCCCTCTCCACGTCTTTTGGAGAGGGGCCGGGGGTGAGGTCAATGGCGAAGTGCGTAACGTCAGTTGTTACTGATCCTCGCATTACTATCTAAACTTCCGTGAAGTTCACCCCCTCCTGCGCCTCCCCCGTGCACGGGGGAGGTGGGGTGGGGGTGCTGTCTCGCGGACTCTAGTTTATTCTGCAAGGATCAGTAGTTTATTCTGCAAGGATCAGTAAATCACATCATACGCCCCTGCCTGAAGAACCCTCGCGGCAAATTGAACCCTGTCCGCCTTCAAACCAGGCAAGCTGGAGAGGGCCAAAGGGCTTAGCTCGCGCTCAGGTCGCTGATCATGGTCTCCATCTGCGCGATCTCGGCGGTCTGGGCGTCGAGGATGCCCTGCGCCAGCGTTTGCAGTTCGGGCCGCTCGGTGACCTTCAGAATCCGCTCGGACATGTGCAGCGCGTCGTCGTGGTGATCGATCATGGCTTCGAGCCAGGCGATCTCGTAATCCACGCCGCTCAGCGCGCCGAAGCCGGACATCATGCCCATCATGCCCGCCGGATCGCCGCCGCCCATCATGTCGGCGCACATCGAGTCGCCCTGCATCATCTCGCTGCACATCATGCCGCCCTGCATCATGCCGCCGCCCATCATCCCACCTTGCATCATCCCGCCAGCAGCGGGCATCGGCGTGCCCATGTCCATGCCCTGCATCGGTGCGGGCGTCGGGGTGCCCATGTCCATGCCGGCCTGATCGGGGTGGTGCTGATCGTGTTGAGCGCCCTGCGTCGTATCACTGCCGGTCATGCCACCGGACATCATCATCATGGACATCGGGTGGTATTCGATCCCGTACCACACCAGCAGATAACCGCGCATAATCTCGATCTCGCGGCTCTGGGCGCTGATCACGTTCTGGCACAGCTCGACGACCGGGGGCGTCGAAGCTTTCATCAAGCAGTCGTGCGCCATGTCCAGCGCCATCTGGTGATGGTCGATCATACCTTCGAGAAAGCGTACTTCAGCGCGCTCGGTGCGGTTGGCCGGACCCTGCGCCGACACCTGCGGCACGACCAGGGCCGTGATCACCAGGACCAGCGTAGTCAGCATAAACCAACGTTTCTTCACTCTTGCCTCCAGATTGGACAAATCGGGTCACGAATAGTCCGATCCTAGCAGCGGTGGCGAAGAACATCAATGATAGTTGATATAAATAGGCCAAACGGCCTACTGCGGGCGGGCGGCCTCCAGGTCCAACGCCTTGAGCACGCCCACGACCGCCAGCTCGTAGAAGGCCCGCGCCATGTAGTCCGTCGCGTAGGGCAGGTCGTTTTCCAGCCACCATTCCACCGCGCCCAGCAGCGCCTGCGCGAAGATATTGGCCGCCAGCTTGATCGGCAGCAGGCTGTGACTGCCGTGCAGCACTTCTTCCAGGTATTTCTCCGCCTTGCTTGCGACATATTCGCGCAGATCGTGCTCGACACTGCCCGCGCCGCGCCGGTTGAGGATGATCTGGTACAGATTGCGGTTCTCGGCGGCGTGCTGAAAGATCACCTTCAACGGCGTCACGTCGCCGTGGCGGAACATGGCGTTGAGCTGCGGATCGATCTCCACCAGCAGTTCGTCGGCGATCTCGCGCAGCGTGCTCAACAGCAGCTCGTCTTTGTCGCGAAAGTGGAGGTAGAACGTGGCGCGCCCCAGGTTGGCGCGATCGGTGATGTCCTGGATGGTCACGGTATCGTAGCCGCGCTCCTGGCTGAGGTCGATCAAGGCCGTACGCAGGAGTTGAACGGTGCGCTGGACACGGCGGTCGATTTTGGTCATGGTTACAGCCTCACTGGTGGAAAGAGTAGGTGGACATCTGTCCACTATTGTACACGCAAGACAGATTGATCGTTGACTTTCTGTCTATTTCCATTATCCTACTTTATGGACAATCTGTCCAGAAATGACATGATTGTCCAATATCAGGCGGTGCGTTTACCGCCTCTCCTTTCATCAGCCTACTACAACAAGGAGCCGCAACCCTATGTTCGAATCAATGGGTCGTTTCGCCACGCGCTACCGCCGCCCGATCATCGCCGTGTGGATCGCGCTGGCTGCCCTCATCACCCTGGTCGCGCCCAATATCGACGACGTCGCCAGCTCGGACCAGGCGGATTTTCTGCCGAGCAGCGCCCCCTTCATCGAAGCCGATAAGGTGTTCAAAGACGCCTTCCCCCAGGAATTCGCGCTCGGCTCGACCTACGTCCTGATTGATGCCAGCCAGGCGGGCGGCGTGAACGATCCCGCCGTCTGGACGTTCATCGGCGACCTGGAAACGTGGTTGAACAGCGACGACGCGCCCGCCAATATCACCCGCGTCAAAGCGCCGACCACCAATCCGCTCGCACCTAAGCTGCTGGTATCGAAGGATCAGCAGTTGGCGCTGGTGTCGATCGATCTGAGCACCGGGCACATCGATCCGCTGACGGGCGACACCATCGACGCGATCAACCAATGGACCGAGGAACACCTCCCGGCCAACGTGAAAGTCCAGCAAACCGGCGCATCGCCCATCGTGATCGACACGGCGGAATCGATCAGCACCAGTGTGGATCGCACCATCTGGGTGACGGTGGTCCTCGTGATTTTGCTGCTGCTGCTGATCTACCGCTCCCCGGTCAGCCCGCTGATCCCGCTGTTCACCGTGACGATCTCCTACCTGATCACTGTCGGCATCGTGGCCTGGGTAGGCGATACTATGATGACGATCACCAGCTACGTGAAAGTGCTGCTGGTGGTGGTGCTCTACGGCGCAGGAACGGACTACTGCCTGTTCCTGATCAGCCGCTTCCGTGAAGAAATGGCCGACGAGCCGCAGGTCACCGTCGCAACCCGCCACACCGTCGAGCGCGTGGGCGAGACGATCACCAGCAGCGCGGGCACGATCTTTGTTGGCTTCATGGCGATGGCGTTTGCCGAGATGGGCCTGTTCAATACCAGCGGTCCCGCGCTGGCCATCGGGATCGCCGTCATGCTGTTGGCCGGGTTGACGCTGACTCCGGCGCTGCTGGCGACGTTGGGCGAACACGCCTTCTGGCCGGGCCATGCCAAACACCGCGCGGCGGGGCGCTTCTATCAAAAAGTCTCGCAAATGGTCAGCCAGCGGCCTGCCCTGACGGTGATCGTGATCGTCGGGATCATGGCACCGTTCTCGATCTACGGTCTGACGCAGCACTTTTCCTATGACGGCGTGCGCGATCTGCCGGACAGCAAGCCCGCTTCCGCCGGGTTTGACACCCTGGGCGCGCACATGGACCGGGGCAGCGTGGTTCCGGTCAACGTCATCGTGACGGCGCGCGATCCGCAGACGATGGCCGCCGAGATCGCCGAACTGACCGACAAGATCGGCGCGCTGGACGGGATCGCCTCGGTGCGCGGAATGAACAGCCCGTTCGGCCAGGGGGAGGATTACGACAACCTGCTGCGCGTGGATACCCAGATCGGCCTGATCTTGCAGTCGCTCAGTACCATGCAGGACTCCGGCCAGATCGATCCGCAGCAGGTGGTCACGATGCTGAACAACCTCAAAGCCTACGTGAATCTGCTGGCGGAACGCTTCCCGGACGTCGCGCAGGACGAGAACATGATCGCCGTGCAGGACATCTTGAACGGCAGCCCGATCAAAGTCCTGACCCAGCGCGAGCAGTTGGTCACCGCCGCCACCGCGCTCCAGCAGCGTTTTGCCGCGCTGCCCGACGCTTACCTGCTGCCGTCGGAAGCCGGGGACTTGTTCGCCGATTTGCAGCCGATCTCGGACCTGTACCTGTCGCCCGATGGCACGGCCTACCGCTTGCAGGCGATTTTGAAGGGCCTACCGGCCAGCTACGGCGCGATGGATACCATCACTGCGATGCGCGACCTGCTCAAGCCCTATGCCGGAAACGGGCACGCCGTGGTGAGTGGCAACCCGGTCCTGGTGACGGACATCCGTGACACGCTGGATCGGGACCAGGTGCGCGCCTTTGCCCTGGTGATGGGCGGCATCTTCCTGGTGCTGCTGATCATGCTGCGCAGCGTGGTCGCCCCTGTCTACCTGATCCTGACCGTCGTGCTGACCTTCACCACCACGCTGGGGATCACGGCGCTGGTCTTCGATCTCGTGCTGGGCGTGGAGCAGCTCACCTTCTGGATGCCGTTCTTCACCTTCGTCTTCCTGGTGGCGCTGGGGATCGACTACAGCATCTTCCTGATGGGGCGCGTGAAGGAAGAAGTCGCGCAGCACGGCGTGCGCGAAGGCGTGCACGTCGCGGTCTCGGCCACCGGCGGGATCATCACGTCGGCGGGGATCATCCTGGCGGGTACCTTCGCGGCCATGATGTCCGGCGAGATCAAGGGCTTGCAGGAGATCGGCTTCGCGGTGTCGTTCGGCGTGCTGATCGATACCTTCGTGGTGCGGACGATGCTCGTGCCCGCGATCACGACCATGTTGGGCCGCTGGGCGTGGTGGCCGGGCGGCGTGCCGCAGGCGAAAGACCAGCAGGCAGCGGAGGCTGTCGGCGGGGCGGCGGAGACGATCTAGAACACGCCCTCTCCCCTAGAGAGGGGACCGTGGAGGGGCGATCCGCCGGGTCGCCCCTCCGGATTTTCTCGGCGGTCTCGGCGCGTCTTAGTCGAAGCTCTGGACCGCCTTGTCGCGCGTGGCAAAAACCGCGAGCACATTGTCCAGCCCGGTCATGTCCAGGATTTCCGCCACTTTGGCCGACGGCGCCGCGATCCGCAGATCGCCGCCGCCCTTTTTGGCGCGCTCTACACCGCTGATCACTTCGCGCAGCCCGGCGCTGGTGAAATAGTCCGCGCCGCTGCAATCCAGCACGATATTGAACTTGCCCTGCTTCCCGGCCTGCTGAAGCTGTTCCCCCAGTTGAATCGCGGTGACGCTGTTCACCTCCCCGGTCACGACGACGACCAGGACTTGCTGTACCTCAATCAGTTCGATGTTGATGGTCATGTGCAGCGAGGTTCCTTTCTCGTGGTGCCCCTGAAGCGAGTGACCCTGATTGTAGCGTCCTCGCGCGCAAAATCCTAATGCGCCATCACGCACCCGATGTGGCTATAATCCACCTAGACGCGCGGACCGACCCTTAATTGAAGAGGATAGGAACAATGGCTGGAATCCAACATCGCACCCGCGCCCGGCTCGTCTTGCTCGTGATCCTCGTCTTGTTGACGGGCGCACCCTTCGTCCATCCCCTGGCGGCCCAGGACAGCGGCTTCGCGATCGGCAACGATCTCACGATTGAGGCGTTGCGCGCGCGGGACATCCAGGGCAGCCCCATTACCATCGAGCAGCAGTTGGCCAACGGGGTGAGCTACGCGCAGTACATCGCCAGCTACATCTCCGAAGGGAACAAGATTTACGGCCTGCTGACCGTGCCATTTGGCGATCCGCCGTCCGGCGGGTTCAAAGCCATCGTGTTCAATCATGGCTACATCCCACCCACCAGCTACGAAACGACGCAGCGATACGTCGCCTACGTCAGCACGCTCGCCAGTCATGGCTTCGTGGTGTTCAAGATCGATCTGCGCGGGCATGGCAACTCGGAGGGGGAGGCGAGCGGCACCTACTTCTCGCCGGACTACACCCTCGACGCGATTGCGGCCTTCAAAAGCCTGCAAACGCTCGATTACGTCGATCCGAACGGGATCGGCATGTGGGGGCACAGCATGGCGGGGAACCTCGTGCTGCGCGCCATGCTGGTCGAGCCGGACATCAAGGCCGGGGTGATCTGGGCGGGAGCCGTCTACAGCTACGATGACTTCGTGAAATATCGCATCTCCGATCCCTCGCGCCCACCCACCACCGGGACGGAAACGCCCTCACGCCGCCGGAGCCGGGAACTGATCGAGACCTACGGCGAGCCGAACAGCGCCGAGCCGTATTGGCGCGCGGTCTCGCTGACGGCCAACATCGACTACCTGCAAAGCCCGCTGCAACTCCATCACGCCGTCGATGATCCGGTGGTCAATATCGGCTACTCAATCGATCTGAGCGCGGTGTTGGCCGAGCATGGCAAAGTCTACGAGTTCTACCAGTACGCGGGCGGCGGGCACGACATCAACTCGCCGTACTTCGAAGACGCGATACTGCGGACCATCGAGTTCTTCCAGAAATACCTGTAGGAAAAACGATTCAACGCAGAGATCGCAGAGCGCGCTGAGAAAAATCAGGGAATGAGAGAAGGCCTGGAGCTAACTTCCCCTCTCCAGACTTGGAGAGGGGACTTAGGGGTGAGGTATGAATTCGCCAACAGCATCGTTCATCCCTGTGATGCGCCGCGCCCGCGGCATGATTACTCGGTGGTGAGTGGCTCTTATCCCGCCGGGATCAGGAGCGTCTGGCCGGGATAGATGACGTACGGATAGCCGATGCCGTTCACCGTCGCCAGCGCCCACCAGCTCAGCCCGTACTGGCGCGCGATGCTGACCAGATATTCACCCTGCTTGACCACGTATTTGGTGTATCCCGCCGGGGGCGTCGTGCCGCCGCTGGTGCCGGGGATGACCAGCACCTGGCCGACGTAGATGATGTAGGGCGGATAGACGTTGTTGGCCTGGATCAGCGCCGTCAGGGTGATGCCGTAACGCTGGCTGATCGAGAACATGGTATCCCCGACCTTGACGACGTAGGTGCCGGAGGTCGCGGGCGGCGGGGTGACGACCGGCGGCGTGCCGGAGCCATCCGTCACGGGCAGCACGGTCAAGGGCACATTCACCTGGAAAGCACTGGCGGGCGACCAGCCGAGCGCGCTCCCGCCCAGTTCCGGCGGCAGTACCAACTGGACCCAGGTGGTGCTGGCATTGCGCCCGACCAGGCAGGCGACTTTGCCGGTAGCGAGTTGGACGGTCACCGCCGATCCGAAAGTCGGCGAGCCGTAAACGAACAGCGTGGCGTACATCGTCACCCGGATCGGGCAGCCAGGGAGGCCCTGGGCCTGGGCCGGGACGGCATAGAGTGCGGAAGAAAGGACCAGGATCGCGGCCAGGGCGGCGATGATCCCGCGTTTTCCAACGTGTCGAGTGCTCATGGTTTTACCCCTGTTACATTGTCGTAATGTTACTTTGAGTTATACAGCATGTCCGGGGTGATAGCAAGCCTGGTGTGAGGGAAGCGATAGGGAAGAGTGGGGCCGTCGTAGTGCTGGCACAGGCCAGCCGTCAGCTACTTGCCTTCTTTTTTCTCGTTGTCGCCGTACATCTCGCCCAGCAGGCCGGTCATGAGGTGGGCGACGTAGCGCACGGCGCTGACGGCGTGCCCGTAGCGCATCCGGGTCGGGCCGAGCACGCCCAGCGCGCCGCGGGTGTGCGGGGTGCCGTAGCGGCCCAGGACGACGCTCAGGTGACTCAGGCTTTCCCAGCGACCCTCGCCCGCCACGACGATCTGCAAGTCCGGCTGGTTGGGATCGAGCATGTTGCGCAGGATGTCGTCGAGCAGCGCGTTTTCTTCCAGCACGCGGATCGCCTGTTGGGCTTCGTTGTCGGTAAAGGTCGAGAGGCTTTCGCTCAACCCGTAACGGTAGACGTCGCGGGAGGTCTGCTGGTTGGCCTGGCGCATGGCGTCCGCCACCAACTCGCCGATCTCGCGCGTCAGCTCGTCGGGCTGGCTGCGCGTCTTGACCGGGATCTGATCGGCGGTCAGCATGACGCAGCTCAGGTTGATGATCTGCGCCGTCTGCGAGAGCACGTCCTGGGGGACGGTCTCGGCCAGGGTCAACATCTGTTGGTGGACGCTGCCGCCCTGCAAGACCAGCACCAGCAGCACCATGCGGCCCTGCGTCCCGATCAGTTCCAGGTGCTTGAAGTGATTCTCGATGGCGCGCGGCGGCGTCACCAGGGCGGCAGTGCGGGCGGTGCGGGCCAGCACCATCGCCGCGATGCGCGGCCAGTCGTCCACGTTGTCGGCGGCGTGATCGAATTCCTGGGTGATCTGGCGGCGCTCTTGGGGCGAGAGGCCGACGGTGTCCAGCAAGCGTTGGGCGAAGTAGCGGTAGCCCAGCACGGTGGGGACGCGCCCCGCCGAGGTATGCGGCGCATAGATCAACCCGTACTGCTCCAACTCGCCCATTTCGTTGCGCACGGTGGCGCTGCTGATGCCCAGGTTGAACTTTTCGACCAGCACCTTGGACCCGACTGGCTGCCCGGCGCGGATGTACTCGTGCACGATCAACGACAGCAGGTTTTCCTGGCGCTCGGTCAGCGCCGGAAGTTCGGGTTTTCCCGCAGGCGGGGTGGGGGGCGGCGTTTCAGTGGACATGATCGCTCCAGCGTGGGTCGTTGCGTGCTTAACATGAGCATAACACGCGGGGCAGGGAGCGTCAACGCACGAAAACTCCGCCGGGAGGAGTCCTGCGGCGGAGTTTGTCGGGCTGGCGCGGGTTACCCGGCGCAGCGTTCGAAGGCGGGCAGGTGCTGGAATTCCGAGGCATTGCGCAGGCTGGTGAAGACCCAGCTAATGTCAGGATAATTCTCGGCAGCGGCGATCATCTGGTCGTACAGCCCGAAGTTGGCGACTTCCGCGTCGGCGCCGGTCTGGCACGCGTCGGCCAGGCTCGTGAACTGGGGCACGGTCGCCAGGGGCGCGCTTTCCGGCAGGGTCAGCCCGTAGCGGTCGAAGAGAAATTCCAGCGACGCGATGTGCTGCGCTTCGGCGGCCTGAATGTTGGTGAAGGGGCGCACGGCGCCGAACTGGTCGATCACGGCCTGATAGGTGTTGTAGGCGTTGTATTCGTCCTGGAGGCCCGCGGTCAGGGCGGCGATCACCTCATCCGTGAGGGGCAGATCCGACGCGGCGGGCATCTGGTAGTTCAGCCCGGTGCCATTCATATTGGCCGATCCCTGGCCTGCACCAAAACCGAGACTCTGACCTTGACTCTGGCCCTGACCTTGACCCCGGCCACCACTTCCCTGACCGCGCCCGGTACCCGGTCCCTGGGCCTCGGCAGCGCTGACGGCGAACGTGGCGGCTAACACGACAACGATGGCGATCACGACTAACCTGGCAATCCGATTCTTGGACATTCTGGTTTCTCCTGTTGGTTGAATGCTGCGTTCAAGTTGTCCATAGGATAAGGGAAGGCTCTGTGGGAAAAATGAGTGAATTGCAAAAAATTTGTAAAATCACTGGTAGGCATTTGGAATGGGTTCGTGCTATATTTGGGCTAGTGACGGACCCCGGCGATAGGGGTAAAGGAGTATGGTGTTAGATGAGTGACAAGACTTTTGTCGTGACCGAAGAAACCTTCGAACAGGACGTCCTCAAAGCCGAGGTTCCCGTCCTGATCGACTTCTGGGCCGAGTGGTGTTCGCCATGCCGGATGATTGCGCCGCTCGTCGATCAACTGGCGGAAAAGTACGGCGACAAGATGCGGGTCGCCAAGATCGATGCTGACACGAATCAGAATATCCTGATGGCCTACGGTATCATGGGTATTCCGACCCTCATGCTGTTCAAAAATGGGGAAGTGGCCGAACGGATCGTCGGCTTCATGCCCTACAACGTGCTCGAACCGAAGATCGCGCGACACCTCAGCTAAATCCGGGCTGCGCGATCCCACCCCGATCACCCACAGACACCTCCCATGAAAGAGGTGTTTTTTATTCTATTTACTGATCCTTGCAGAATAAACTAAAGTCCGCGAGATAGCACCCCCACCCCACCTCCCCCGTGCACGGGGGAGGCGCAGGAGGGGGTGAACTTCACGGAAGTTTAGATAGTAATGCAAGGATCAGTAGTTACGAGATGGGCGGGGATATCCCCTATGATACCATTCACTTTGATCGCAACAACACGGGATACGGGGCGGGAGCATCACCGCCGGGCAGGCGTGGACCGGGATTTTCGTCGCCGGATTGACGAACGGCTATATCCCCACGAGCTGCGTGGGCTAGAGTGTTGGGTAGCAAGTCGAGCGCCGGAGCACCCCTCCGGCGTTTTTTATGAGATCGTCTCCGGCACCCACTGCCCGCCCACGATCCGGCCCGTGCCCGGCGCGGGGAAATGGAAGCCGTAGATCCACCACTGCTCCTCCGCGATCCGTTGCAACAAGGTCCGCCGCGTCTGGACGACCGTCTCCGGCCAGTTTTCGAATTTCCCGACCCAGGCGGGATTTTCGAGGTACGGCAAATTGATCAGGGCATCGCCCACGCACACCATCTGATCGCCGACCACGACGGCCATGTGGCCCGGCGTATGGCCCGGCGTGAGCAGCGCCGCGATCCCCGGCACGATCTCGCCGTCGCCGTCCAGCAGCGTGAAGCAGCCCTGGATCGGCAGCAGCAGGCTGCGGAAGTTCTCGACAAAGTGCGGTTCGGG
Organism: uncultured Anaerolineaceae bacterium; assembly: GCA_964427955.1. Classification (GTDB taxonomy): domain Bacteria; phylum Chloroflexota; class Anaerolineae; order Aggregatilineales; family Aggregatilineaceae; genus JACRBK01. The sequence goes on along the minus strand of CAYRWY010000164.1, from coordinate 957 downwards.
ATTGCCCGCGGTCTCCCAGTGCTGCCATTCCGCCCGCTGCATGACGTGGCGCGCCTGGGGGAAAGCCGGACCGCTGCTCCCGCTGTAGTGGTCGGGATGCCCGTGCGTGATGACGACCGTATCGACCGACGCGGGATCGATCCCCGCTGCGGTAAGCTCCCGCGCCAACTGCCCGTGATCCTCCCCGGCTCCCGGATCGATCAGCACGCGGTGCTGCCCGGTTTCGACCAGCAGCGGCTTGATGCGGAAGATGAAGCCCTCGGCGTCGTGGTCGTAGCGGGCCAGCATCGCCGCCCGTTCGGCCTCGGTGGCGTTGGCAAGCAGGGTGGGCGCGCTGATGACGAAGTGTCCCACGTCGAACACCACACAGCGGAACGTGCCGAGCCTGAATTCGATCATGATCCCTCCCATTACCGATCCTTGCATAAATAGCTAAACTTTTTGCCAGGGAGATTTACCTCACCCCTGCCCCCTCTCCAACTTTGGAGAGGGGAACAAGCCCGTTTTCTCCCCTCTCCAGCTTGCCTGGGGAGGGGCTGGGGGTGGAGTTTAGATTTCAATGCAAGGATCAAGCCCGCGAAGATTCGTAGTGTTTTACCTCACCCCCCGACCCCCTCTCCACGCGGTGGCGAGGGGGGAGTGGCGCGGTGGAACCGTCGGTGTAGAGGCACCCCATTTGAGCAGGGCTTGCCCTGCCCCTACCGCTTCCTCGATCACGGGGCAATCAGTAACAACTACTGATCCTTGCAGAATAAACTAAAGTCCGCGAGACAGCACCCCCACCCCGCCTCCCCCGTGCACGGGGGAGGCGGGGTGGGGGTGAACTTCACGGAAGTTTAGATAGTAATGCAAGGATCAGTAACAACTAAAAACTGATTACTGATCACTGACAACTGTTCACTTTTCACGGCAGCCAGATGAAATACAGGATCATCGCGCGATCCTGGAAGGCGAAGG
>CAYRWY010000163.1:0-11373 GCA_964427955.1 uncultured Anaerolineaceae bacterium | reverse complement strand
GCCTGGAAGTGGCCGAGTTCAGCGCCCGCTCGTTGATCGAAACCGGCAGCATTGGTCGCCTGATCCCGATTGGCGAAAGCGAGATTCGCGATCTGGAGACGGCGTTCGCGCTGACGTGAGAGCGACACAGAGGGCATGAGTCATCCCGAATTTTGAGGGAAAACTGTTGACACACGCTGAAATTTACCTCACCCCCTGACCCCCTCTCCACCGGGTGGAGAGGGGGCCGGGGGGTGAGGTCAAGGCCAGCGACAGTCGCCTGCAACGCCTTCCTCAAAATTCGGGATGACTCAGGCTACAGAAGTTTGATCCGGGGAGGTTCCCATGAAAACCTGGCTGGCGTATGGAAAAATCGGGCTGGAGGTGACGCTGCCGGATGAGGCTGCTATCACGCTGGTCGAGCCGCGCCACGCTGCCGCCCTGGAAAATCCGGCGGAGGCGATCCGGGCGGCGCTGCGCCACCCGGTGGGGCTGCCGCCGCTGCGCGAATGGGTGAAAAAGACGGACCGGGTCGGGATCGTCTTCAGCGACATCACCCGGCCCACGCCGAACGACATCCTGCTGCCCGCCCTCCTGGCCGAACTGGATCACGTCCCGGCGGAACAGATCATCCTGTTCAACGCCACCGGGACGCACCGCGCCAATACGGACGCGGAACTGCGGCGGATGCTCGGCAGTGCGGTCGTGGATCGCTACCGCATCGTGCAGAACGACGCCAACGACGATCTCTCGCACGTCCTGGTCGGCACGACCACCAGCGGCAATCCGATCCGGGTGCTGCGGGAGTTCGTCGAGTGCGACGCGCATCTCCTGACCGGCTTCATCGAGCCGCACTTCTTCGCCGGATTTTCCGGCGGCGGCAAGGCGATCATGCCCGGACTGGCGGCGCTGGAGACGATCATGGCCAATCACAGCCCGGCCAACATGGACGATCCGCGCGCGCGGTGGGGCATCACCGGCGGGAATCCGATCTGGGATGAGGTGCGCGAGGCGGCGCACATGATCCCGGCGAATTTCGTGGTCAACGTGACCCTGAACCGCGAGAAGGCCATCACGAACGTGTTCGCGGGCGATCTCGATCAGGCGCATCCGCAGGGCTGCGCGTTCGTCAAACAGACGGCGATGGTCCCGGTCCCGGCGCCGTTCGACATTGTGATCACCAGCAATTCCGGCTACCCGCTGGACCTGAACCTGTACCAGTCCGTGAAGGGCATGAGCGCCGCGTCGCAGATCGTCAAGCCAGGCGGGACGATCATCATCGCCGCCGAATGTTGGGACGGCCTCCCCGATCATGGTGAATACGGAAAAATGCTGCACGGCGCGCACTCAACCGCCGATCTGCTGCGTATGGTCCGCGCGCCCGGCTTCCAGCGCCAGGATATGTGGCAGGTGCAGACCCAGGCGTTGATCGCGGAAAAAGCTGAGGTCTACGTCTACAGCCACCGCCTGGCGGCGTCCCAGATCCAGGACGCGCTGCTGCGCCCCTGCGCGGATATTGGGCGGCTGGTGAGCGATCTGCTGCGCCAGAAAGGGCGCGCGGCGACGATCTGTGTGCTGCCGGAGGGTCCGCAGACGATCCCGTTCGTGGCGGGGTAGGATCAGAGTTAGCCATGCCGCTGGCGCGGCACACCAAAGGAATGAAAATGTGCAGGCGGCTACGTGGCCCTCACCCCTGGCCCCTCTCCCATCGTTCTCTCACTTTCCGGTTTTTCTCCGCGTGCTCTGCGATCTCTGCGTTGAATCGTTTTTCTATTTTCTGAGAAGCTTATAGCAAAAAGGGCGCAGCGGCGCCGCGCCCCTCACAGCCCGGTTATTTCAACAGCCCGCGCATGAACAGCAGCGCCTTACGCGCTTCCTCGTCCAGGTCCAGATCGACACTCAGGTCGCGGAAGACCTTGATGTCGCTGCCGACCTGTCCGCCCGGCATCAGGAACGGTTCCATGACGACGTAGCCGGTGTAGTGAATCTGGCGCAGGGCGGCGCTGACTTCCGTCCAGGGGATGTGGCCGTAGCCGGGGGGCATCCGGTTGTTTTCGCCCACGTGGAAGTGCCCCAGCTTGTCGCCCGCCAGCAGGATCGCCTCGCCCAGGAAATTCTCTTCGATGTTCAGGTGGAAGGTGTCGAGCATGACTTTGACGTTCGGGCTGCCCACCGCCTCGACGTAGGTCAGGGCCTCGGCGCAGGTGTTCATCAAAAACTGCTCGAAGCGGTTGACGACTTCCATATTGAAGTAGACGTGGTTGGCCTCGGCGGCCTTGCACGCGACCTTCAAGCTGGCGACGCTGCGGTCGAAATAGGGACGCTTGTCCGTCTCACCTTGGGGCAGAGTCGCGGGCCACGAGCTGTACAGGATGCCGCCGATCCCGCCGCCGCCGATCTCGCCCAGGGCCTCGGCCATCTGCTGCAAGAAGCGGATGCCGCGTTCCCGCGTGGCGCGGTCCTCGGACGCCACGTCGTAGGGGGCGGGCAGGCCGATGCAGTAATTGAGGGCGATGCCGCGATCATCGGCGTGCTGTTTCAGCGCCTGGCGATCCGCCGGGGTCATCTGCGCGACGGTTCCGGCGTTGACTTCGAGCACGTCGAAGCCGATCTCAGCGACCTTGTCGATGAAGGGGTGGAAATCTTCGTTCCATTCGTGGGTCCAATAAGCATAATAGATGCCGATCTTGTTCATCGTCTATTCTCCCTAACAGTGCCACTAAATTACACTAAAGTATAGCGTGAAATGCGGCGGGATGCGTGGCAGTTGAGCGGCAAATCGATATATTCTGGGCAGCATTGGATCTACACCGCACCGGAGAAAACCCCTGATGACCGCTTACGACCTCCTGGCCAGCCTGACGATGACCCACCTGCCCGACGAAACCTTTGCCCCGCCGATGGTCACCAACGGGTGGGCGGAGGCGCAGGCGTACCGCGATCCGGTGGCCTACCGCTTTTTCACCGCGCCGCCCATCGCCACCGCCGAAGGGGCGCACGCCGAGTTGTACCTGCGCCTGCCGGAACAGGATCGCGCCGTGCCCTTGAGCGCCCTGGGTGCCCCGATCAGCTACCAGTGGTTCCCGGATCGCGTCGTCCGGTCGATGACCGCCCGCGATCTGCGTTTTGCCAGCGTGCTGTCGCTGGCGGCAGGCCGGGATGTGCTGCTGTTGGACGTGACCGTCACCAATACCGGCGCGACCGGCCAGTCCGGCATCAAGCTTTTCCTCAAGCTGTTGGCGGGCGTGCAGAAGCTCGGCAGCTTCGCGTCCTGGAACACGGTCGCCCTGCCCGCGGCGGGAGCGGCGTTCGCTGCGGAGCGGAACGCTTTCATTTTTTCCGGCGAGGGCGCTTTTTCGATCCAGGGCACCGACCAGTCCTCGCTCAGTGCCCGGTCCAGCGTGGCCTATACCGAATGGCTGGGCGACGCGAACCTGGGCGGGATCGTCGCCAACACCGTGCGCCCGGTCAGCGTCCACGCCGGGTTCGAATACGAGTTCGACCTGCGGCCCGGCGAGTCCTGGCGGCTGCGCTACGTCCACGCGCTGGGCGAGCGGCTGGAGGAAGCCCTGGCCGCCTACGACGACGTCCTGGGCCATTTCGAGGCGCGTCAGGAACAGGCCCGCGCCGCCTGGCAGGCCGAGATCGAGGCGGCCTTCACGCCGGGCAATGGACGGTTTTCGGGCAGCCTGCCGGTGCTGGACGGCGTCGACGACAGCCTCCGGCAGTTGTACCTGACCGGCGCGGCGACCCTGCTGTTCATGAAGCGCAGCGATCCCCGCAACCGCTTCGGCACCTCGTACAAGACCATCAGCCCGCGCAGCGGCGCGACCTCGTGGCTGTGGGATACGCAGCAGGCCGCCGCCGGACTGATCCATCTCGATCCGCTGGCGCTCAAGACGATGATCGAGTGGTGGATGCGCACCGACATTTACCGCTGCTGGGGGACCAATTATCTGAACGGTGCACCGCTGGGACCCTGGTATTCGGTGAACGATTTCGCGCTGTTCACGATGGCGCACACCTACCTGCGCTATACGGGCGACTTCGGCTGGCTGGATCAGCCCATCGAGGGGCGGACGGTCTTGCAGCACCTGCAAGCCTGCGCTGATCACTGGCAGACCCTGAACGCGGCGGATTTTCTGGCCGACTACGGCGAGGCGCGCAACCTGCTCGAATGTGTCCATACCTATACGCACAAGGTCGCGGCCTTGAACGCGGCTAACGCCTGGATGAACCGGGCGCTGGCCGAGATCGAAGAGCGGCGCGGGGATACGGCTTCGGCGCGGAAACGCCGGGGCGCGGCGCAGGCTATCGCGCGGGCGGTGCTGGAACTGTACCGGTCCGGCGGTTATTTCGCCTGCCGCCAGCCCGACGGCTCGGAAATCGACGTGACGCACTGCTACGATTTCGGCGTGGTGATGGCGACCCTGTTCGATGATCTGGGGCCGCAGCGGCGCGCGGCCATGCTCCGCTTCTTCCAGACCCGGCTGCAAACGCCGAGCTGGATGCGATCGCTGGCGGCGGACGATCCGGCGGCGGCGTTCAGCCAGCGCACCGATCACACGGCGACCGGGGCTTACACCTCCTGGCCCGCCTATGCGCTGCTGGCGCTGTGCCAGAACGGCCAGCTCGCCGAGGCCCTGGACTGGATCGGTGTGGGACGTCCGGGCGAGGGTCTGGCCGGGGTGGCGCGGCAGGGACCGTTCGGCCAGGGCACCTTTCACGGCGGTCCCGGCAGTTTGCTGGAAGGCGCGGCAGCCCGCAAAGCGCCCGACGATCCGCCGCACTACGAAGAATGGGCCAACGTCGCCGGAGGGGCGTATATCGGCGCGGTGCTGGAAGGCGTGTTCGGGGTGAAGGCCACGCTGTACGATGGGATCACCGCGTCGGCGGCGCTGCGGGCCTACCAGCCGGACGCGGCCCTGACGGGTCTGCGCTACCAGGGCCAGCGGTATGATTACCGCGACGGCGTGCTGCACCGGGAATAGGTGGCGGTGGGCTTGTGGAAAATGCCCATAGGGACACCCGGCGACGCGGAAACGCCCACGGTGAATACAATTTTTTTACTTTACAGGCCGTTGGAAGCGTGGTATAACGATACTACCCTGCCGTGCGCGTGATCCGCACACGGTTTTGAGCCAACACCCAATCTAAGGGCTTCAGGGTCTGTGTACCGACGCTTTGGGATGCGGTTCCGAAGCGAAACGTACCAGCCGGAGGCCCACCTGCGAAAGCAGGTTCAAAACGCGCGGTACACGGCATGGCGGGCGGTCTTATCCAGCGCTCTGTTCAAGAGAACAGGGCGTTTTATTTTCAGCAACCTGCCCAAAGTACCTTGATTCCGGGTGAGCGAACGGCTATACTGAGTCCGCTCTGGCCGCGATGCTCAAGGAAGCACGGTTGATATGCAGCGCGAACGTGTCGCAGACGATATTTACGTTTTTACCAGCGAACTGTATGCCCAGGTGACTGCCGGGGCGGTCATCACCTCGGATGGGGCCATTCTGATTGACACCCTGGTCTTTCCTGAAGAAGCGCGCGCCATCCGGCACTTTCTGGAAAGCCGGTTGAACTGCCCGGTGCGCTACGTCATCAACACGCACTACCACGCCGATCATACCTACGGGACGTGTTTTTTCCCGAATGCCCAGGTGGTTTCGCACGCGCGCTGTTACGAGCTGCTCGATACGCGGGGGCGCGAGGGCTTGCAGGTCGCCCAGCACAGCACGCCCGAACTGCGCGACGTGCAGATCGTGCTGCCGCACATGGTCTTCGATGCGGGCGGGATGAGCATCCACCTGGGGAACAAAACGGTGGAACTGCGCCATTCGCCCGGCCACAGCCCGGATTCGATCACCTGTCTGGTCAAAGAGGATCGGGTGCTTTTTGCCGCCGATACGTTGATGCCCCTGCCGTATTTCGTCGATGGCAGCTACGACGACTTCATCCAGAGCTTGAACGCCCTGCGCAACGGCGGCTATGAAAACGTCGTGCAGGGTCACGGCGAAGTCGTGCTGCGCGGCGAAGTCGAAGAGGTGATCCAGGGGGACTTGAACTACCTCGCGGCGCTGCATCGCAAGGTCGAGCGCGTGGTGGATCGCAACCTGCCCACCGAGGCATTGAACGAGATCACGATTGAGGAATGCGGCAAAAGCCGGATTCCGCTCAACGGCCTGGTGCAAGAACTGCACCAGACCAACCTGTTCGCGCTCTACCACGATCTGCAAACTCAACGCGCTCATCCGCACGCCAGCCCCAGCCGGGACGCTTCGGCGACCGTCTGAGTAGAGGAGATTCGACTATGACCGCCTTCACTTCTCTGGCGGATCTCGCCGCGCGCGAGATCGTCCCTGGTTTTCACGGGAAATTCGTGCATACCGATAAGATGACGGTCAGCGCCTGGACGGTCGATCCTGGCGCCGCACTGCCGGAACATGCCCATCCTCACGAACAGGTCACGATGGTGATCGAAGGGACTTTCGAAATGACGGTCGGGGGAGAAACGCGCATCCTGGAAGCGGGTGGGATCGCGGTGATTCCCGGCGGCACCCGGCATACCGGACGGGCGCTCACGCCCTGCCGGTTGATGGACGTCTTTTCGCCGCCGCGCGACGACTATCGCTAAATCCTCGATCCTACTGGCGCGCCAGTTGGTCGAGCAGATCGGCGTGCTCGCCGATCAGACGGCCAATCAGCGCGGCATCCTGGGCGGCGTCCGGTTCCGGGGCAGGATCGCAGGGTTCGACCGCTAACCAGGCGGCAAAGTCGCTCACGGCCAGGCGTCCCTCGGCCATTGCGACGATGCGGGGCAGCGCCTCCTCTGTCCGCCAAATCACACGCAGCCCATTGATCGCCAGCATGTAGATCGCCGCGAGGGTCGCCGTGCGCTTGTTGCCGTCGGCGAAGGGGTGATTGCGGGCGATGGCGTGCAGCAGCGCGCTGGCCTTGTCCGGGAGCGTGGGATAGGCATCCGCCCCAAAGGCGGAGGACATCGGGCGGGCCGCCGCTGCTTCGAGCAGCACCATATCCCGCACGCGCTGTTTGCCCTTCAGGATTTTGTGGATGGTCCCAATCGTCGGAATCTGCTCGTTGATATAGATCAGCTCGTCAACGGTGACCCAGCGCGTCCCCATCGCCGTCCCTTTCTGTGGTATGGTCCGCCAGCCAGGCGGCAATCTCCGGCACATCCAGCTTGTTCTGAGCGACATCCAACACAAAATGATAGACCGCGGCCTCGTCCCAGGTGGGTTGCAGGCCATTCATCTGCAAAAAACGGATGGTCGCGGCGGTCGCCGTGCGCTTGTTGCCGTCATAGAACAGGTGGTGCGCCGCCAGGGCGTGGAGCAGGGCCGCGGCCTTGTCCAGCAGCGTCGGGAAGACTTCCTCCCCGAATACGATGAGCAGAGGCCGCGCTGCCGCCTTGAGCAGCAGGTAGCGGTCGCGCACGTCCGGTTTGCGTCCCAGGACTTCTTCGGCGATGGCGTAGAGGTCCGCGGGGGTCAGAAATTCGAGCCTGGAGTCGGTCATGGTGAGATTATAACCGCGGGAGCTGCTCGCCAGCGACGGTCGGTATCCATCACGCTAGTTCGCGACCCAGCGCGCGACCCGGCGCAAGATCGCGCTGCGGGTGGTAAAGGCGACGTGGTAGTTCTGCTCCACCTGGAAGCCCAGGCGCTGCTTGAATTCGTAGGCTCCACTGCCGCCCCGTGCGAGGCGTGCGCCTTTGTCGATGGCGTGGCGGACCCCCTCGTACATCAGCGGGAAGTAGGCGTAACCGTCAACCCCCTCGGCGGAAACCCCGTAATCCAACCCCAGCAGGGTCAGCGTTTGAACTTCCCCTTCGCCGAGCAGCAGGTTGCAGCCCACCAGGCGATCTCCGATCTCTGCCGTGATCCAGGTCGCGTCGATCAATTCCAGATTTTCCAGGATCGAACGGACGCAGGGGGTCGGGGTGGCGTCGTGATAGCGGTCAACGCTCCAGATCAAAGCCTTAGCCTCGTCCACGTTACTGACTTTGGAATAGGCTCTGATCTCGATGCCCAATTCCGCCGCGAGATGCATGTGGCGGCGGTAGTTGCGGCGGGTGGACTTGCTGAGCGAGGTGAGGAAGCCCTCAAAATCGGGCCAGGGAATCTCCAGGTGGGTATCCGGCTCGTCCATCGCGAACGAGGTCATACCCTCCGGCCAGGGCAGCGGGCCGGTCTGATCTGGCTTCAAATAGTCGAAAAACAGGGCTGAAATCTTATGCTGCTTCCCGATCTGCTGGGCCGCCTGGGTGATGGCCTGCAAGGCCGGTTCGCACAGCGGCGACTCCGGCAAAACCAGGCCCGACGTGTGAACCAGAGGCGTCCGGCAGACCAGCAGCGGCCAGCGGCGGAAGGCGGCTTGCAGCCCATCCCGGATGAATTTGGGTGAGATGGGCAGCGGGTCCTGCCGTGTCAGCCAGAAAACCGCGCGTGCCACCGGTTCGCCATGTTGGAAAACGAAGATGTAAACCGGCTGGTCGCTGGCCAGGGCGGCCTCACAAAAAAGATGCCACCGGTAGCTGCTGTAGGGCCGGGTCCCGTTCAATCGATCCCAGGTTTCCTGGCCGATCTCGGTGATGCTGTGGGCAATTTGAAGATCGAAATTGGTTGGCATGATGCGGGTTCCTCAAAGTGACTCTGGCGCGGTCAAGGCTTGTTCGGCGGGCACGGCGTCCGGCAGTTCATCCTCAAGCTGGCGCAGGCGAGGATAGAAATAACCGCCGAGGGCCATCAGCATGACCAGGACGCCCATGAGGATGAAGATTAGGGCGATTCCCCGTCCCTCGCCCACGCCGATGATGCGTCCGATACTGCCCGCCAGTGCCCCCTCCGGCTTGAGCAGCGGCTCAAAAACATAATCGGCCAGCGGCCCGGCAGTCAGGTAAGCCAGCGGGAGGGCGGCAAAGGCGAGCGCCGAGCGGACTGAAAAAACTCGCCCTTGAATGTCGGGCGCTACCTTGCTTTGCCAGATGGACTGGCTGCACGCATTGATCGGCGTCAGGCAGAAGAACATCAGCAGCAGCGCTCCCGTGACCGGCAGCACCGAGGGCCGCAGCCCCACCAGGATGCAGCCCACCCCCAACAGCAGGGTGAAGCCCAGGACGCCATGCACCCGGCGGCGCGGCCCACCCCACACGCTCATCATCACGCTGCCCGCCAGACCGGCCACTGCCCCGACGGACATCATAATGCCGATCGTCGCGCTGGAGGCAAAGGCCAGCATCATCGGCACGGCCAGGGCAATCAGGACCCCGGTCAGAAAGTTGAAAATCGTGAAGAAAAGGAGCAGCGTGAGTAGTCCAGGGCGCGCGATGATATAGGACCAGCCGTACAGCATCTCGTGGCGCAGCGACCCGCGCGCGGCCTGGCCGTCGGCGCTGGGTTTGGGCTGAGGGAACCGGACGGCTGACAGAATCGAGACGGCAAAGAGGAAGGTCGCAAAGTCGAGGATGACGACCGGCTTGAGACCCCCCACCAGCATCAACGCTCCGGCGGCGGCGGGCGCGACCAGTTGGGAAAGTCCGTACCCAATGTCTACCATGCCGCTCGCGCGGGCGTAGTCCTTGGGGGGGACCAGGAGCGTGGTCGCCGCAGAGTAAGCAGGCCACTGGAAGGCGGAAAATGCCGCGCTGAGGGTGACCGCCAGATAAATATGCCAGACGTTGAGATGTCCCAGCGCCAGCAGGATGACGATCAGCAGCGTGCCGAGTCCGGCCCCACTGTCACTGAGCAGCATGACGAGGCGGCGATCCCAACGATCCACCACGACGCCGACTAAGGGAGAGACCAGAATTTGAGGAATCGAAGCAAAAAAGTAGATTAAGGCGTATTGGGTAGCCGACCCGGTGCGATCATAAATCCATATGCCGACGCCAAAAGTGGTCAAACCGGAGCCAATGACCGAAACCAGCTCCCCCAACCAGACCAAAAGAAATATCCGCCAACGAGCACTGGGGGTACCTTGAGTCATAATATTACCTGCAAGAAAGAGCGTCAACGCCCTTATTATAGACTTGCCCGCCTACCGGTCAACTAAGGTTTTGGTAAAATAGCCAGGAGGGACGAACCGTAGCTACTTTGCCGCTGTCCAGCCAGGCGCGGCGCTCACCGGTGAGCAGGGGGTGCAGGGGGTGGGCGGTGAGGATCAACATGGGCCTGGTATACCCGGTTGAACCTCACCCCGACCATCGCCTACCGGCGACGGTGGAGGGCGCTCGCCAGGCGGGTCAGCCAACCCGGACGCCGGTCCCTCCTCAGAGACATCTGCCATTCGCGGTATTCACGCTCGGTGAGAAAACGGGGACGCCTGGTGGTGGGGAACGAGTACATCACAACCTTCCTCTCACGCATCCTTGAACGTTTGTTCTTTATAAGGAGAATTATAGAACAAATGATCTGTTTTGTAAATGGGAAGGTGGGGTGGGGAAAAAGAAAACCCCCGACCGCAAAGTCAGGGGTTTCTGTTGTATAGCGGGGGTAGGATTCGAACCTACGACCTCCGGGTTATGAGCCCGACGAGCTGCCACTGCTCTACCCCGCACCGTGGCTGCCATTCATCAGCAGCACCGTACTATACCATCGCGTGGGGGGATCGTCAAGGCTGAATCTTCGAACTTGGAAATTACTTCGCCGCGCGGCTCCCTCCTACGGTATACTTAAATAGAGAGGAATGAGGGTATATGCGCGATTCTGATCGTCCGCTCGAAGTGGTGGTGGGAGAACGCCTGCGCGCGCTGGGCTGGACGCTGGCTACGGCTGAATCCAGCACGGGCGGCCTGATCGCCAAGCGCCTGACCGACATCCCCGGCAGTTCCGCCTACGTGATCGGCGGCGTGGTCGCCTATGCCGACGAGGTCAAGCAGAACGTGTTGGGCGTTTCGACGCAGACCCTGATCGATCACGGGGCGGTCAGCGAGCCGGTCGCGCGGCAGATGGCCGAGGGCGCGCGCCGCCTGTTCGGGACGGACCTGGCCGTCAGCGTCACCGGGATCGCCGGGCCGACGGGCGCGACGGCGGTCAAGCCGGTCGGGCTGCATTTCATCGGCTTGAGCGCGCCGCGCGGAACCTGGGTGCGCCGTTTTGTCTGGGACGGCGACCGGGATCACAACCGCCGTGCGGCGGCAGAGGCGGCACTGCGCCTGGTGCTGGATTATCTGGACGGGCCGTTATGAAATTTCGTGTCACCACCGTTCAGGCGACGTTTACCCCCGACGGCTGGCCGCTCCCGGCGAGCCTGCTGTGGGAGGGCGAGACCCTGCCGGTGCTGGAAACCGGACGCCGCTGGAAGCAGCCCGACGGGATTCACATCCTGGTGCGGGTGATCGATGGGCGGGTCTTCGAGCTGCACACCAATGGGTCCTTGTGG
>CAYRWY010000162.1:3539-11425 GCA_964427955.1 uncultured Anaerolineaceae bacterium | reverse complement strand
CGCCCGAAGGTGCGCCACGTCTTCGGGATGCCGATGTTCTTGATGTAATTCCACCTAGACGTTGCGGTAGGGGCGGCCTGGCGGGTCGCCCCTGCTGATCCGGATCATCCTCGACCCGGTCCGCGCTCAATTTCATAGGAGCCATCCATGCCCGTCCGCTTCGAACGCCTGCTCCACCCGACTCCTGACGATCTGGCCCAGATCAAAGCCATCTACGACGAGAACTTCCCGCCGGTCATGCAAAAGCCCTTCGACGTGATCCGCACGGGCGGCCAGGACGGATCGGTGATCGTGCTGGCCGCGCGCGACGCCGACCAGCCGGATCGCCTGGTGGGCATGGCGACGCTGGCCCTGCTGCCCCGCACGGCGACGATCTATCTCGGCTTTCTCGCGACGGACGCCCGCGTGCATAACCAGGGCATCGGGGGCGCGCTGTTCCGCTTCATGGTGGACTACGTGACCGCGCACACCGCCGCCGACTCGCTGATCTGGGAAGTCGAAGGCCCGGAACCCGATCCCGCCCACCTGCACAACCGGCGGATTCGCTTCTACGAGCGGCACGGCGGGCACGTCGCGGCCCTGGTTCCCACCTACCGGATGCCCGACGGCGAGGGCGGCACGATCCCGCTGCGGATCATGTGGCTGCGCCTGCGTGGGGATCAGACTCCGCCCGATCCTGCCGAGGCCGCCGCCTGGATCGCGGACATCTACGACCTGGTCTATCCCGGCTCAGAGGCCCTGGCCGCGCAGATCACCGGCGAAATCGACGCAGCGCAGGCCGGGTAGACATGGACATCGAAACCCTGGGATCGCTCGGCTCCTTTCTGAGCGGCGTGACCGCCGTGATCAGCCTGCTCGGCATCCTGTTCGCCCTCACCGAAATCCGCCGTACGCGCCGCATCGTGGATCGCGAGACGGATTTCCGCATCTACGACATGATGCTCGACCTGGATAAATTCTTCATCGAGAATCCCGACCTCAAGCCCTACATCTACGACGGTGCGACGCTGCCGGACGAGATCGCGGAGGGATCGCCGGAATATCACCGCATCATGGGCACCGTGGAGCTGGTGCTGGACTTCATGGACTGCGCCTATTCCCAATTCGACCTGATGCCGGTCCACCAGCGCATGGGCTGGATCGACTATTTCATCGACATCGGGGCGAGCAGCCCGCTGATCCGCCAGATGGTCGAAGAGGAGCCGGAATGGTACCTGGGCGCGCTGGTGCACCTGATCCTGACCGGCGAATTCGATCCGCGCCTGGACAAAACCGACGCCCTCCGCGAGTGGCGGCGCATCAACCAGGCCACCTGGCGCAACCGCTGGCGCGCGTGGCGGGCCGGATCGTCGAAGACTTCTTGAAGTAACGTTAGAGTGTGTTTGGCAAGCCCCCATCCCCGGCCCTTCCCCCACAAGTGGAGGAAGGGCGCGGCAAGCAGCGCTCCTACCACGACGTTTCCCCCGCGCTGCTCCCCCTCGCCACCGGGTGGAGAGGGGGTCGGGGGGTGAGGTAAAGACTCTAGAGTGACAGGCAGATATGCTTTTTTGGAGGCGATAGTGACAGAGCAAATTTCAAAAGATCATTTTCTTCAGGCGTTTTTGGCGGTCATCGACGAGACTTTTGCCCAGGGCCGGGACGGCTATCTGGATCGGGGGACGTCCCTCTTCGAGACCCTGGCGACCGTGACGGCAGAGGAAGCATCCCGTCCGGCCTCGGCCACCAGTGCCACGATTGCCGCCCACGTGGCGCACCTGGCCGTGGCGCTGGACTTCAGCCTGCATTTCTTTCGCGGCGAACGCCTCCAAGTCGATTGGACGGAAGCCTGGCGGACGGTCCACGCGGTCACGGATGAAGAATGGCGGGCCAGCCAGGAGCACTTACGCGCGACCTATGCCGCCTTGCGCGAACTGGTCCAGACCACGTCCTGGCAGAACGAGGTAGAGTTTAGGGGCGCGATGGGACTCGTGGCGCACAGCGCCTACCACTTAGGCGAGATTCGCCGCGCGCTGTGCACGCGTTAGCCCGATGTTCGAGCCTTTGCAACACCCTACGGACGGCGAATTCGACCAGATCAAGCGGATCTTCGATACGAATTTCGCCCCGTTCATGCAGAAACCCTTCGACGTGATCACCGGCGGCAGCCAGGACGGATCGATCACCGTTCTGGTCGCGCGTGAGGCGGCCAGCAGCCCGATCCTGGCCGTCGCCACCTTTACGCCGCTGCCCGGCCTGCCCGCGCTCTATCTCGGCTATTTCGTGGTCGATCAACCCCGTCACAGCCAGGGCATCGGCAGCGCGTTTTTCGGCTATATGGCAGATTTCATCAACGCGCATTTCGAGCATCACGCGCTGGTGTGGGACGTCGAAGGGCGGGGGCTGGACGATCCCGCCCACGATGACCACCGCCGCGTCCGGTTCTACGAGCGGCAGGGCGCGCAGATCGTGACGCTCGCCCCCACCTACCGGATGCCCCTGAGCGACGGCAGCACCTATCCGCTGCGGCTGATGTGGCTGCCGCTGCATGGTTGCACGGCGTCCCCCGACAAAGCCGAAGTCTCCGCCTGGATCACGGCCATCCACACCCTGTTCTATCCGGACCACGCGGCGCTGCTGGCGCAGATGCTCGCAGAAGTAGGGGCACAGCCCTGAATCGCGCTTCGTGGTACAATGCGGAAAAGCGTAGTGATCTAGGAGAGCATCCACGATGGAATACAAGATCAATGGGACAGTCATGCCCGCCCTCGAAGTGACCCTGAACCAGGGCGAATCGATCTATACCGAATCGGGCGGCATGGCCTGGATGACCGACGGGATCGACATGAAAACCAGCAGCCGCGGCGGTATCGGCAAGGCCCTGGGCCGGATGCTGTCCGGCGAGAGCTTCTTCATGACCACCTACACCTGCCAGGCGCCGCAGGGCATGATCACCTTCACGCCGGAAGCGCCCGGCAAGATCATCCCCCTGCCCCTGCAAGCCGGGTACAGCATGATCTGCCAGAAAGACGCCTTCATGTGCGCGGAAGAGACGGTCGATCTCGCGATGCACTTCCGGCGCAAGCTCGGCACCGGGCTGTTCGGCGGTGAGGGCTTCATCCTGCAAAAGCTGACCGGGCCGGGCATCGCCTTCGTCGAGATCGCGGGCGAGGTCCAGGAAATCCAGCTCCAGGCCGGGCAGAAGTTGAAGATCGATCCCGGCCACATCGCCATGTACGAGCCAACTTGCAGCTACGACGTCGAGATGATCAAGGGCGTGATGAATTGGCTGGGCGGCGGCGAGGGCCTGTTCCTGGCGACGGTGACCGGGCCGGGCCGGGTGTGGCTGCAAACCATGCCGATCAGCAACCTGGCGGGCGCGATCAAACGCTACATCCCGTCGAAGTAGGTGCGCCATGCCGACACCACTCCCCCCGCTCGGCGTGATCTTTCACCCGAGCTTTCCGCCTGAGACGCTGGCGACCTATGCCCGCCGGGCCGAGGAAGCGGGCCTCAGCGAACTCTGGCTGTGGGATGACTGCTTTTTGCCCGGCGCTCTCACTTCCGCGGCCATCGCCTTGTCCGCGACGTCGCACCTCAAGGTGGGGATCGGCCTGATCCCGGCCACCGTCTACCACCCGCTGTTTGCGGCAATGGAGATCACGACCCTGGCGCAAGCCTTTCCGGGGCGCTTCATGCCGGGATTCGGCCACGGCGTGGACGGCTGGATGAAGCAGATCGGCGCGGCCCCCCAGTCGTCGATGAAAACGCTCGAACAGACGGTGCGAGTCATCCGGGCACTGCTGCGCGGGGATCGCATCACTGTCCACGCGCACGACCTTGACCTGGATGCCGTGCAGATGCAGCGGATTCCCGCCCAGCCGCCGCCGATCTACGTCGGGGCCATGCGCGAGAAATCCCTGCAACTGACCGGGCGTGTCGCCGACGGCACGATCCTGACCGGGATGTCCGCCCCGGCCTACGTGCGCTGGGCCAGGGAGCAGATCGCGATCGGGCTGCGCGAGCGCGATCCGGGACTCCAGCCGCATCGCGTCGTGGTCTACGCCGAAGCCAAAGTCAGCCCGGACGGCAAGACCGCGCGCGACGTGGTGCGCCGTTCGTTCGCGGCACGGTTCGGTACGTGGGCGGAGGTACATCTCAAGGCGTTGGGCGTGTGGGACGAGGCGCAGGCGCTGCACGAGCGGTACGGCGTGGAGATGGCGAGCCGGATGCCGGAGGCGTGGATCGACGAACTGTCCGTGTCCGGCACGCCCGACCAGGCCGCCGCGACCCTCGGACGGCTGGCCGACGCTGGAGCGGGCGCGATCATCTTGCAGCCGCTCGACGGCGATCCCGACTGCTTCGAGGAGTATCTGCGCTACCTGCTGCCGCTGTTCAGATAGCCACCAGACAGGCTCCCTCAGAATTCCGAGGGAGCCTCGAAATAGTCCGAAGGTAGTGATTGAAAAAGGGATAAGACCTGATCGCGCACCGCATCAAGTTCAAATGCGGCAGAAAACATCCACGTATCCATGCTCAGGATCGCTTTCGATCCCAGGAGTTCAAAATCCACGCTGTAACCGTCCACGTCCCAAAGTATTCCGGGCAGGCGAATATCGTAGGCGGAAACTAGAAAGTTCAGAACCGGCAGAAAAAGCTCGCCTGCCCATCGACTCGCCTGAAATTTCATCCTGATGCCCCTTAGGCCGGGGTAGCAGGCTCGCGCGGATCGCCGTCGTACTGGCGGAGGTAGAGCGGGCCAAGCTGATCCGCCCACCACGCCTGATACACGTCGTTGCTGATGTCGAAAATGAAATTGGCGCGCTGGTGGCAGGCGGGGCACAGCGCGACGATCTCGCTGAGTCCCTGCCCGGCGCGGTTGATATGGGCCATGATTTTGAGGGCCCCACCGCAGTGTGGACAGGGTGACATCTGGACGTATTCGTGCTGGCAGTTCACATCCTGGGCGATGATATAGCCGTCAGCCGTCAGCCAATACAGATACTCATCCCGCCGCGCGTTGTAGCCGACTTCTTGCAGCAGATTGGCTTCGACACGCGGCGCCGGTTCCGGTGCTTTGGCACGCCGGGTCCGCGGACGCTTGCGTAGACCAGTCATAACCTTCTCGTTCCTCTCCCCCGTGCAACAGTCCTCTCCATAGACTAGGCTCGTCCCCTGGTCCTACGACGCTGGCGCGCTGCCCCAAAAACACGCCCCTCTCCCCCGGTGAAGAGAGCACCGGGGGAGAATTCATTACCTTGTTCCACACTACCGTTCAGGATCAATCTTGGATAGGGCCGAGGAGAATTTACTCGTGCTCAGGCTCCGGCTCGCTGCCCTTTACGGCGACGTCAACGACTTTGGCGTTCAGCACCCGCACCAGATCGGCCACTTTGACCTTGAGATTCAGGCCGCGCTGCCCGGCATTGACCAGGATCGCGTCCTGCGCTTCGGCGGTCTTGTCCAGATAGACGCCCCAACGCTTGTGCGTCAGCGCCAGCGCCCCGATCCCGCCGGTCTTGAGTCCGGTGGCGGCTTCGGCCCCGCGCTTGGTGGTCATGGTCGCTTTCTTCTGACCAATCGCCCGCGCGAGCTTCTTCAGATCCAGCGTATGATCTACGGGGACCATCACCAGGGCAAAATCGCCCTTCTGCAACTGGACGACCAACGTTTTGTAGACCTGCTCCGGGGGCAGACCCATCGCCTGGGCCGCGCTCACCCCGTCGTGAATGGCTTCATCATACGAGAAGGCCTGGTATTCCACGCCCTGCGCTTCGAGAAAGCGCATCGAGTTCAATTTTTTGTCGGCCATACGTTTCCTCAGTCGGTGTCATAATAGGGGACCGGAGTCCCCAGGTACCCAATCACATTCGCGTGGAGATCGAGCAGCGCATCGCCATCGATCATCCAGCGCCGCTCGTTCCGCAGATCGACCACGATTCGCCCGCGCACTTCCCCTACCAGATCCCCGTTGAGATCGTAGACGCGCGTGCCCTGTATCGATGCAAACAGTTCGCCTTCCCGGTCATAGATTCCACGTGTCTCCATGTGACTCCTCCAGGAACCTTCCCAGGGCGGGCCGGTGTGCCCACCCGGCAACCGATGGCTGCTATGCCTATTATAACGAACGGAACTTTGTAGGGGCGACACGGCGGGTCGCCCCTACCCAATCCGCGTTTAATTCAATTCCCCCTACGCCCGCACTTCCTCGCGCTCGGTCGCCACCGGAATAGTGAAGTGGAAGGTGGTGCCGACGTCGATCACGCTCTCGACCCACACCTTGCCGCCGTGCTGCTCGATCAAGCCGCGCGTGATGGTCAGGCCCAGGCCGGTGCCGGGCTGCTCGCGCGTCTTGGGGTTCTCGCTGCGGAAGTACGGCGTGAACAACTGGTGCAGATCCTCGTCGCTCATGCCGATCCCGGTGTCGCGCACGTAGCAGTGAATGACTTCCGGCGCGCCGTGCGGGTCCCACGAGTTGCGCGTGACCTCGGCGTGGATCGTCACGGCCCCACCGGGCGGCGTGTACTTGTTCGCGTTGGAGACGAAGTTGGTCATGATCTGGATCAGCCGGTTCTGATCGCCGATCACCAGCGGCAGGTTTTCCGGCACTTCCAGGACGAGATCCTGGTCTTTTTCCTCGATCATGCGCTGCTGCGAGCGGAGCGTTTCCACGATCACGTTGTGGAAGTCCACCGACATCAGTTCCAGGCGCAGCTTGTTGGTCTGCTGCTTGGTCAGGTCGTTGAGGTCGCTCACCAGCGTCTCCATACGGTTGACGTTGTTGAAGATGGTGTGCAGGAAATTGTCCTGCTGCGGGTTGACCGGCCCGACGACCCCCTTCATCAGCAGGTCGGTAAAGCCCTTGATACTGGTCATCGGGTTCTTCAACTCGTGCGCCACGAAGCTCACGAACTCGCTCTTGGCTTCGTTGGCCCGCTGGATTTCCTGGAACAGTTGCGAGTTGACGATGGCCGGGCTGGCGTGTTCGGCCAGGCGGGCGACGAAGTCCAGGTCGAGCAGGTCCAGTTCGCCTTCCTGGTTGCTTTCGAGGATGATCACGCCGATCACACGGCTGGCGCTGAACAGCGGGACGGTCAACTGTGCCAGACAGCCCGGCAGCGTTTCCTCGTAGTCGGGGTCCATCGACAGATTCGTGATCAGCGACGGCTGCCCGGTGCGGACCACGCGCCCGATCACGCCCCGGTCGCCCGAAAAGTTCGCCTGGTTGCCGGGATAGAACGGCGCGTCCAGCGGGTAGCCCGACGAGTGCACCAGGTACAACTCGTTACGGTCGCTGGACCGGATGAACAGCGCCCCGGCGGTCGCCCCACTCTTGCGGATCGCCCAGTCCATCGTGATGTCTACGACGTTGATCAGGTTCAGCGTGCGGTTCAGTTCCTGGTCGATGCGCTGCATCGTGTCCAGTTCCTGCACGCGCAGGGCCAACTGTTGGTCGGTCATGTCGAACAGGCGCGCGTTTTCGATGGCGATAGCGGCCTGCCCGGCGAAGGTTTGCAGCAGATCGGCGTCTTCGGGCACGAAGATGCTGCCGTCGCGCTTGTTCAAAATCTGAATCAGGCCGATGGCGCGCCCACCGACCATCAGCGGCACCGAGAGGATCGTATCCGACTTGAAGCCGGACACTTTTTCCTCGTCGTCGGCGGTGACACCCTGGCCATCATCGCCCACCGGGACGACCTGCTGATCCACCGTCGCGCGCACGTCGCCAAACCAGCGCGAGTCGCGCATCGGGTCGTTGACGATGATCGGCGCGCCGCGCTGCACGGTCGCCCCGGCCAGCCCGGTCCCTGCCGGGAGCCGCTGGCCGATCAGTTCTTCGCCCGCGCCGCCCACCACCACGTGAAATTCCAGGTCGTTGGTTTCTTCGTCCACCAGCAGCAGGCTGCCCG
>CAYRWY010000162.1:0-3439 GCA_964427955.1 uncultured Anaerolineaceae bacterium | reverse complement strand
ACCACGTGAAATTCCAGGTCGTTGGTTTCTTCGTCCACCAGCAGCAGGCTGCCCGCTTCGGCGTTGAGAATTTGCACCGAGTTTTCGGTGATCAGCCGCAGCAGGCGGTCCACGTTACCCATTTCGGAGGCCAGCCGGTTCGAGATTTCGTTGATGGCGGCCAACTGCCGGGCACGAAGCTGCGTCTTTTCGAACAGTTGCAGCTTGTCGATGGCGCTCGCGGCCAGGTTCGCAATATCCCAGAACAGATCTTGCTGCTCGTCGGTGAAGGTGATGCCCGGCTCGGTCGTCGCGGCGACCATCACGCCCAGCACCCCACCGGTATCGGCCAGCAGCGGGACGCCCAGCCAGGCGCGCAGGTTGGGATTCTCCGGCGGAGTGTGCGGATCGCGGGCCAGCGACTCGCGCACGTAGTCGTCGGTGCGCAGCGTTTGCTGCGTGCGCGCGATTTCGCTGATCAGGTCGCGGCCCATCCGCCAGCGCCGTCCCTCTTTGTCAAAGTCGCGATCCTCGCCCTCGTTGTAGAACACGTAGTACAGCTCGCCGGTATTGCCGTCGCGCAGGGCGATGAAGAAGCACGGCGCATCGATCACGCGCATGGTCTGCGCGTAGACCAGTTCGAGCAGGGTGTCGAAGTCGATGGCGAAGTTCAGCGCGCGGCTCACCTGGCTCAGCACGTCCTGCACGCGGACGCGGCGTTCCAGGTCGTCCATCGCCTGGGCACGCTCGACCGCGAGCGCGATCTGGTCACTCAGGCTCTCGACGAAGCGCGTATCTTCGAACACGTAGGGGGCCCCGCTCTTGCGCGGGCCAATCGCCAGAAAGCCGTTCAGAGCCTTCTGGCCGCGCAGCCCGACGATAATCGGAGTGCCCAGCACGGCCAGCCGTCCCCGGTCGCTCACCACGTCCGGCGGCAGTTCGCGCCCTTCTTCCAGGTACAGCAGGGGCGCGCGCTCGCGCAGGTAGCGCACCAGGCCGCTTTCCGACAGGAAAGTGACGTCGGTAATGCGCTGCCCCGTCGAGGGATCTTCATAGGGGCGGTATTCGTAGGTGACGATATTGCGTACGTACAGGATCGCGTGCGTGGGGGCCAGCGTATCGTCCAGCAGGCGATGGACCAGCCGGGAGACGTCGCCCAGGCCCACCGCCTGGGTCACATCGCGCGAGAACTGCTCCAGGTACTGCTGGTAATGCCGCCGGGCGCGGAAATAGACCGCATCGATCCCGCGCTGGAGGTAGACGCGCAGCGGGTTGAACAACAGCGCCACGACGAAGATCGACGCCACGATCAGCACCGGACTCAGCGCCGTGTCGCGCGTGGATCGTCCGACCACCATCGCGACCGCCGTCACCATCAGCCAGTACGCCAGCGTCAGCAGCGCCAGCAGCGCGCTGTAGAGTGTGGTCTGCGTGATCACCCGGTCCGTATCGACCGGGCGGAACTGCAACACGGCGTACATGGCGCTCAGGGGCAGCAGGATCGGGAACACCTGGTTGAGCACGACCACCGCCGAGTGGACTTCCTCATCGAACACGGCGAAACCGAACCAGACCAGCACCGTGATCAACATGGGCACCAGGCCGATGATCACCATCGTGCTCTGGTTACGGGCGATGGGCGAGGACGAGCGCGTGCGCCGCCAGTACATCCCCACCACCAGCGCCACCGCCCCGGCGATCAGCACGCCCAGCGCCAGCACGAAAGCCGCCGCGTTCAGCTTGAGATCGCTGGAGCCGAACAGCATGACACTGCCGCCGCTGAGCGCCAGCGCGACCAGGATCGGCGCGGTCCCCCAGGCGGGCATCTGCTGCACAAAGGCGAAACGGTA
This sequence comes from uncultured Anaerolineaceae bacterium, assembly GCA_964427955.1. Taxonomy (GTDB): domain Bacteria; phylum Chloroflexota; class Anaerolineae; order Aggregatilineales; family Aggregatilineaceae; genus JACRBK01. The sequence goes on along the minus strand of CAYRWY010000162.1, from coordinate 1,610 downwards.
GGGAAATTCCAGCGCCAGCACAGCCATCAACCCCGCCGCCAGCCCGGTACAGATCAGCCACGCCCAGGCATAGCGGTAGGTGCTCATGATGTCGAAGTGTCCGCCCAGAAAGACAGCCAGCATGGACGCCAACATCGTCATAAACCGCACGTTGGCATTGTCCCACCGCCGCCAGAAGATCACCGCGCCGATGATCCACAGCGCCACCCCGGTCAGCCAGCCGATGCCAAAATAGCCGAACAGATCGCCCAACGGCATTTTGCTCAGGCGGATGAACATGCCGCAGCGGCGGAAGCCGGGCAGATCGCTCACGTCTATGCACTCGGCCCCGACCGGCTTGGCCGTGCTGGTGCGGTTATCGCGCAAGAAACTGATCGCCACACGCCGATCCCGTTCCTGCTGGCTCAGCACTTCGGACAGCTTTTCGACCCGTTCGCCCACCGGCAGCGTGCTGAAATCGACGCCCGCCAGCCGGTCCAGCCGGTCGCCGGGGACCAGCTCGATGCTTTTCACGGTCCAGGCGTCATCCTGGCCGATCAGCGACCGGTTGGTGCTAACCTCCAGGTTGCGCAGCGGCAGAAATCCGACAAAAGGCTGGTTGTACCAATCCAGGGCCGTATAGGCGTACAGCATCAGCAGCACCCCGGACGCCAGGAGGGCAAGCAGGGTCAGGCCCACCATGACTCCCTGGCTCTGGATTCGAGGATTTGAAGAAGAGGATGCCTGCATCGAACCACTCCGACCACGCGACTCGTCGATTTGCCTGCCATTGTATCACACAAACGCCCAATGCACTCGCCCCTTAGCGTATGTAAATTCAGACAATCGGGCCGTTGGATTTTTTCGCCCATCGGCCCCCGGCCCGGCTATAATCTGCCTGAACAGTTTTTCGCATGTAGGGAGCAAGGGTATGTCCGAGAGAAAAATCCGCGTATTGGTGGCCAAGCCCGGCCTGGATGGGCACGACCGGGGCGCGAAAGTGATCGCCCGCGCGCTGCGCGATGCCGGGATGGAAGTCATCTACACCGGGCTGCGCCAGACGCCCGAAATGATCGCCGAGGCCGCGCTGCAAGAAGATGTCGATGTCGTCGGACTCTCGATTCTCAGCGGGGCGCACATGGCGCTCGTGCCGCGGATCCTCGAACTGCTGCGCGCCGCCGACCTGGGCGACGTGCTGGTGCTGGTCGGCGGGATCATCCCCGACGAGGACGTGCCCGCGCTCCAAACGCTGGGCGTGAGCGGCATCTTCGGTCCCGGCACGAACACACAGACCATCGTCGAGCACATCACCACGACGCTGGCGGCGCGCGAACGCTGATGAGATACGGCTTCATTCTCCCCTTTGGCGATGCCCGGCTGGCGGCGGACGTGGCCCGCGAGGCCGAAGCCGCCGGGTGGGATGGTTTTTTCGTCTGGGAAGGCGTGTGGGCCACCGACGCCTGGATCAGCCTGACCGCCGCCGCGATGGTCACGCAGCATATCCGGCTGGGCACGATGATCACCCCGCTCTCGCGGATGCGCCCCTGGAAGCTGGCCAGCGAAACCGCCACGCTCGATCAGTTGAGCGGCGGGCGGGTGATCCTGTCGGTCGGCCTGGGGGCGGTGGATAC
>CAYRWY010000161.1:0-11450 GCA_964427955.1 uncultured Anaerolineaceae bacterium | reverse complement strand
CATCTGACCCTGGTTGTTGCGCGAATTGAGCACGAGCTGCTGGCCATCGTCCGGGCCGCTCATAATCATGATCACGAGAGAGAGAGTTGCCATCGCGACTCGCTCGATCTTTGCACGACGGGGCGCAGTGCTCTACGCCCACCCCACACATTTTGGAGCTTGATCTACACCGAAGGGACAACCTGACCCGGCTCCATGTGCGCCACCGGCAGCCAGAACCCGAAAGTGCTCCCGACGCCCGGCGCGCTGGTGAACCAGACCTGCCCGCCGTGCCGCTCGATCACCGTCTTGACCAGGCTCAGGCCCAGGCCGGTGCCGCCGATATGATCGGTGCCGGGTTCACGCGCGCGGTAGAACCGCTCGAAGACGCGATTCTGGCGTTCGGGCGAGATGCCGTAACCGTTGTCGCGCACGGTCAGATTCAGCCGGTCACCCTCGACCTGGAAGTTGACCTCGACGCGCCCTTCCTCCGGGGTGTACTTGATGGCGTTGCCCACCAGGTTGGCAATCGCCTGCCGGAGCTGAGTGACGCTGCCGCGCACGAGAGGGGTCCGCAGCATCCGGTTGAGGACGAGGGCCTGCTGCTTGAGATCGGCACTCGACTGCTGGGCCTCGACCACTTCCATGACCAGCCCGCCCAGGTCGAAAAACTGCCATTCACTCTGGCGGTCACTCTCGATCCGTTCCAGGGTGAGCAGATCCTCCAAAAGCTGGCGCATGGTTTGGGTGCCGCGCCGCAAGTTCTCGATATACATGGCCAGATCTGGAGTCATGCCGTCCTGGTCGAGCGTCATGGCGACAAGCTCGACGTAGCCCATCACGTTGTTGAGCGGGTTACGCAGATCGTGCGAGGCCATGCGGATCATCTCGGACTTGAGCTTTTCCAGCTCGCGCACTTCACTGTACAGCCGGGACTGGCGCAGCGCCACCGACGCCTGGCTGGCGAGCGTCTCGGCTTTGAAGACGTCGTTGACCGCGAAGATGCGGTCGCGCCGCCCTTCGACCACCACCGCGATCCCGATCAGCTCGTTCTGCGCCACGAGCGGGATGAGCACCATCGCGAAGACGTGATCCTCATCGAGGTGCTGGCGATCCAGCGGCGCAATAGCCGGATCGGCGGCGCGCAGGACCAGCGGGTGCTGCTGCTCGATGGCCGTCTGGAAAGCCGGATAGGACGCGATCAAAATGGAGTGACCGACCGGCGGGAGCACTTCCTGGGCGTTTTGCAGCGTGCCCAGCGTATAGGCCACCAAGACCTGGGCCTGCTGGGTCTCGCGCTGATAGTCACAGATGATCGCGCTGGACCCCTCCAGCGCCATCGTCAGGGCTTGCGCGATGCGCAGCAGGACTTCGTTGCGCTCCAGAGTCGAGGTGATCACCTGGCTGGCGGTGTAGAGCATCGCCATATCGTCAGCCATCTGCTCCGACTGGCGGTACAGCCGGGCGTTGTCCAGCGCGACCGCCGACCGCCGCGCCAGGCGTTCCAGGAAGCTGACATTCTGCTCGTCGAACGTCCGCGGGCGGGTGGACGTCAGCGCGATCACGCCCAGCACTTCGCCGCGCATCAACAGGGGCACCGCCACCAGCGTCTTGGTGTTGGGCACGAAGTCGCAATAATCCTTATCGGCTGTGACATCCGCGGCCAGTTGGGTCTGGCGCAGCCGCACGGCGCGGCCCACGACGCCTTTTTCCAGGGGCATCGGAAACTGTTCGCTGTACGAGAAGCGCTGGCGGTCCACCCCAATCGTCACCAGCGGGACCAGGCCGCGCTTATCGTCGGTCACCAGCATGAGCAGCCCGGTCTCGGCCCCGGTGCGGCGCAGCGCCCAGTCCATCGTCAGCCGCATGATCCGGTCGATGTCCAAATTCGAGCTTAACTCGCGGTCGGCGCGGTGCATCATCGACAATTCTTCGACCTGGTTGGCCAGCGTCTCGGCGGACCTGGATGCCTGGTCGAGCAAATTGGCATTCTCGACGATGTACGCGGCCTGGGCCGCCAGAATGTCCAGCGGGCGCAGCGCCATGCGATCCGGGCGCAGATTGTCCACCGGCTCTTCGACGCGAATGACCCCCACCACGGTCTTCTGACCAATCTGGAGCGGCGCGAAGACCAGATCGCCAGGGTTCCATTCAGACGCCCCGGAATCGCCCACCGGGACGAAATACACGCCGCTCAGGCGATACTGCTCCAGGTCTTCGGAGAGATAACGTTCCCAGATGGCCTGGGGAACCACCGATGCGCGATAGGCAGGCTCTTCTTCCGGCGCCAGGCCCGCGGTGAGAAGCTGCACCACCTGCCCGGCGTCGTCGAACAGGGCGACCGCCAGGCGGCGCCAGCCCAGCGCCTGCAAGGCTTCGGATACCTCACCCAAATTGGCCGTCAACTCCGGCTCTTCGAGCATCCGCCGGATGGCAACCTGGACGTGCAGCAGCCGTTCGCGCTCGATATCGAGCGCCTGAGCATCCAACAAGGACCGCACCGCCCGGCGATCCGCCACCACAGCAGCGGCGACCTGCTGGGCCACCAGTTCGACCAGCAGCACTTCTGAATTGGCAAACGTCCGGCCCGCCGCGCGGTGCGCCACGAGCAGCACGCCCTCACATTCCCCCTGCCACACCAGCGGCACACCCACGTAAGCGGAGAATTCCTCATTGCCGATGCCGAGCGGACGATCCACGACCTGGATTTTGCCCTCGTGCGCGACGCTGGCGACGATGCTGGCATCGCGCGGCGGCTGGCCGTGTTCCGCCACCAGTTCCAGGGGCTGATCCCCCAACCAGAGGCCCGCCGTCTCGCACTCGAGTTCGTCACACAACAGGTCCACCACCTGGAGGAAGGTTTGCTCAAGAGAGGGATTGGTCGCCAGCCCGGCCAGAATCTCCGCCAACACTTCTAAGCTCTTAGACATCGGCCCTCCTACTCAGTGTCCGCAGGCAGATCAGGAACATGGGTGAAGTACACGTAGATCAGGGGCTTTGACGTGCGTTCGTTGTCGTAGACCCGCATCTGGCCGTAAGGGAAACGGCGGACCAGCTCCTCACCTACGTCGGCATAGCGACCTGGCGCAATCACAAAGGCATAGTATCCGCTCGGCAGTTCCTGCCGCCACATCCCAGGATCATCGCTCGGCATCTCGATCCCGGCATTCTCCGGCGTCAGGTAGCGCAGCAGATCGGTCCCGTTCATGTCGAGATCGAGCGACGAGAAGCGCCGGACCCGGTACTGCCCATGAAAGGACTTGAGAACGTCCACGATCTGATTCAATTCGATGGTGTTTTCGCCGTAGAGCAGGCGGCGGCTCTCGGTAGCCGGCAGGTAGTCGAAGATGAAGGAACGGCCATTGGCGAGCATCAGCACGAAGGCCAGCGCGACGGGCAGCAGCGGGCGGTAGCGCACGGCGCGCGCGGGCAGCGTCAACCGCCGGGACAGGCGAGCCAACGAGCCGCCCAGTTCGCCCAGGATGAGCGCGATCTGAGTGGTCCCCAGCGCGACGAGCAGCGCCAGCGCCGGGGTCGGATCGATGTAGCGCGGATAGTGAGGGGGATCGATCAGCAGCGCCCCGCCCGACAGCGAGGTGCCGATGGCCCACACCGCCGGGATGGTGAGGCGCGGATCGCGCCAACGCCGCAGCGCGACGACCAACCCGATCAGAAAGGGCACCCCGGCGTACCAACCCAGGACCGGGTTATAGCGCCCGTAGACGTCGCTCTCGTCGCCGTAGTGGACGTAGGCCAGGAAGCCGTGCTTGACCTGCCCCACCAGGAAGGACACCAGCTCGCCCCGCTCGTCGGCGCGCTCCAGTTCGCCGGTTTTCCAGATGCTCACCTGGTCCAGGCGCGGGCTGAAGGGGCGCGCCGTGTCGCGGGCCATCGCGTACGAATTCGGGAAGACGACCGCCAGGAAGACGACCGTCCCGGCCAGCAGCACGCCGATCCGCTGCCGGAAAGGACGCCAACCGCTCAGCACATGCAGCCCCAGGAAGGCGATCATCACCGGCCCGGCGATGCGACCGGCAAAGTAGAAATACTGGGACAGGCCCAGGCACAACCCGGCCAGGGAGGCTTCCATGAGATCGTTGTCGCGCATGGCCCGCGCGGCAAAACCCAGCGCCAGGATGATGAAAAGCGGATCGCCGGTCATGTCCATCGCGGTGCGGCTGAACATGACGTGCACCGGAAAGGTCGCCATGAACAGGGCCGCCACCCACCCCAGGCGGGCATCCAGCAGCCGCCGCCCGGCAAAGTAGACAGCAGGCACGGTCAGCGCGCCCAGGATGGCCCAGGGCAGCCGGGCCGCCGCCGCCGTCTGGCCGAAGGCCGCGATGCTGATCGCCATCAAAGTGTGCACGGTGCGGGGATGGTGCCAGATGCCCAGTTGGAAGGGGTTGTAGATCCAGTGCAGATCGTTCTTGAGCGAGGTCGCTTCCCAGGCGAACTGGGCTTCGTCCCCGGCCACGAGATAGGGCTGGTTGTTGAGATCGATCACCCGGATCGCCAGCGCCGCCAGGAACAGCGCCGCCAGCAGCAGCCAGGTCCGCCGCTCGTCACGGAAGCTCGCCAGGAGGCGCCGTCCCCACGCGGCCAACTGGTCGTGAGGCACCAGGCCGTAGATGGTGAGCCAGAGGCCCAGGCCCCAGATGACGAAAATATCCCACACCCGGGTACTTTCTTCATAAGCGCGGAAGGCGGCGTAATAAACCAGCGCCAACCCGACCAGGGCGAAGGGTAAACGCCAGGTCAGCGGGAGCCGCCGCCGGGCGGACAGGTCGAAAACCGGCGTGCCGTGGAGGATCAGCCCCGCGGGGCGGATGGTGAACAGCAGCAGGACCAGCCCGATCAGCACCGGGATGCCGCCAGGGCGAACGGTGTCCAGATGCTGGAACCATTCCCACTGACCTTTGATGATCAAGGCCACGCCCAGGGCGGACAACCAGGGGGTAAAGCGATTCACGATGTGTTTGACATCTGCCATGCGTTCGCGTTCCACCTCTGAACAGCCCTACTCCCTGGATTACACTCGTCAGGCTTTCTGGCGCAGCTTGGCGGCCAGCACCTCTACCGGGTGCAGCGCGTGCCGCCCGGCCCCATGCTCGATCTGCTCCCGGCACGACACGCCGCTGGCGACGATGATGGCGTCGGGCGCGGCGCGCACGGCAGGCAGCAGACGCTGCTCGCCGATCTGCACGGAGAGATCGTAGTGCTCGGCTTCAAACCCGAAACTGCCCGCGACGCCGCAGCAGCCGTCGTCCAGCTCGGTCATCGTGCAGTTCGGGATCAGCTTCATTATACGATGGACGGCCCCGGTGCCCCACAGCGCACGCTGGTAACAGTGTCCGTGCAGCAGCACCTGGCAGGGCGTCGGATCGAACGCCAGATCGTCCAGCAACCCGGCGTCGGCCAGCTCGGCCAGCCACTCCTCGACCGTAATCACGGCCCCGGCCACCCGGCGCGCAGCGTCGCGCAATTCCGGCGGAACCAGGTCGGGATATTCGTCGCGGAAGGCGGCAGCGCAGCTCGGCTCGATGATCATGAAGCGCTCCCCACGCTCCACCGCGGGAGCCATCCGCTGCACATTGCGGATCGCCAGCCAGCGGGCATCGTCCAGCAGGCCCTTGGAAATCAGGGGACGTCCGCAGCACTCGCGCTGTCCCGGCCCCCATACCTCGATCTCGAACCCCGCCGCCTCGGCGATGCGTACCAGCGCCTGGCCGAGATAGGGATAGTTGTACTCGGTATAGGTGTCCGAAAACAGAATCGGTGCCTTGCGCTTATCACCCGTATTGCTCTTATTATACTGTGGCCGGTCATGTTTGCGATACCACACGCTGAAACGCTGCGGCGCGAACAATGGGAACCGGCGCTGTTTGGCTACGCCCAGCAGGCCGAAACTCCAACGGGCCAGCGGCGAACGCAGCACCAGGTTCGACAGCCGGGGGATCAGGCTGCCCAACTGGTTCAGGCGGTGGATGTGCCCAAAGATCCAGGAGCGCAGCGGGACGCCGTGTTTGTCGTAGTAGGCCGCCGTGAACTCGGTCTTGAGGCGGGCCATATCGACCAGGGACGGACATTCGGCCTTGCACGCTTTGCACGACAGGCAGAGGTCCAGCACCTCGTAGACGCGGTGATCGGCCAGTCCCTCCGGCCCCAGCTTGCCGCTCATGGCGAGGCGCAGGGCGTTGGCCCGCCCGCGCGTGGAGTGCGTCTCGTCACGCGTGGCCATGAAGCTGGGGCACATCACGCCGCTGCCCTCTTTGCGACAGACGCCCGCGCCGTTGCACATCTCGACACCCTCGGCGTAGCTGCCGTCCAGCGCCCAACTCAACCGGGTCTCGGCCAGCGTGTAGGGCACGCTGTAGTTGGGGCCGTAGCGCAGCGTCGCCGGATCGTCCATCGGGCCGACATCGACCACCTTGCCGGGATTCATCAGGCCGCGCGGATCGAAGGCCGCTTTCACCTGGCGGAAGGCGTCGGTCAACTGCGGGCCGAATAGCTTCTTGCTGAATTCGCCGCGCGCCAGGCCCTCGCCGTGCTCGCCGCTGGTCGTGCCCCCGTACTGCATGACCAGATCCGCCACGCCCTCGCCGATGGCGCGGTACTGGCGCAACCCTTCGGGCGTCTTCATGTTCAAAAGCGGCTTGATGTGCAGACAGCCCGCGCTGGCGTGGGCATACATGGCGGTGAAGGTGCCGTTCTCCTGGGCGATGCGCTGCACGCCCTCGATGTAATCCGCGAGATGTTCGGGCGGGACGGCAGCATCTTCGATGAAATGGGTCATGCGGGACGAGCCGCGCATACTGAGCAGCAGTCCCAGCCCGGCCTTACGCACGCGCAGAATGTTGGCCAACTGCGGGGCGGTATCGGCGATCACGACGGCTTCGTGATAACCATGCGCGGCCATGTGCGACTGTAAGTGCTCGATCTTCGCCGCCAATTCAGCGTCGGTAGCGCCGTAGAATTCGACGACCAGCACGGCCTCCGGATCGCCCTCGACGAAGGTCAGCGAGCGCGCATATTCCGGATGGGCGCGGGTCATCTTGAGCAGGAACTGGTCGATCAGCTCGACGGCGGAGGGCTGGGTTTCGAGAATGGTCGGCACCGAATCGAGCGCGGCGCGGGTGTGGGCGAAGTGCAGCACGGCCTGCCGGACGCGCCGGGGACGATCCACCAGCGCCATTTCGATCTCGACCACCGTACCGAGCGTGCCCTCCGAACCGACCAGCAGCGTCGCCAGGTTCAGATGGTCCGGATCGAGCAGGTTGAGCGGATAGCCCGCCACCGAGCGCCAGGTTTTGGGATAACGCTGCTTGATCTCATCGGCGTTGGCGATCAAAATCTGGCGAATCTTAGACTCCAACTGCTCATGCAGCGGCGTGGATGGCGCGCCGTCGCCCAGCTTCAGGCGCGTGCCGTCGGCCAGGATGACGTCCACAGCGCGGACGTGATCGCTGAACATCCCGTACAGGATGCTGTGCATCCCGGTGGCATTGTTGCCGACGCAGCCGCCCATCGTGGCGCGGTCGCCGCTGGCAGGATCGGGGCCGATCATCAGGCCGAGCGGGGCCAACTGGGCGTTGAGCGCGCCGAAGATCATGCCGGGCTGGCAGCGGACGCGCTTCGCTTCGGCGTTGATCGACGTGACGCGGGCCATGTAGCGCGACAGGTCCATCACCAGGGCATAGCCCACCGTCTGCCCGGCCAGACTGCTCCCTGCCCCACGCGGCAGCAGCGGCACGCCGTGCTGGGCGGCGATGGTGTGCGCGGCGATCACGTCCTGATCGGATTTGGGAAAGACGACGCCGACCGGCTCGATCTGGTAATTGCTGGCATCGGTGCTGTACAAGAGACGGGTCATCTGGTCGAACTTGACGTCACCGGCCAGAGCATTCGAGAGATCATCGGCAAGCTGCTGGAGATCAAACTGAAGTTTTTGGGTGGCATTTGGTAGCATAAGATTGTCCCGCAGTGGTATCCCTAAAAACGGACCGCCTGTGGCATAACACAGGCGGCCTCGGAAAAATCCTTCAAACAACCAGCGAGACGCTTACTGCAACGCCTGCTCGGTTTCCTGGTCGAACAGGTGCATGGTCGCCATGTTGAACACGACCGTGACACGCTGGCCGACGCGCACATCGGAGCGCGGGTCCACGCGGGCGAGGAACGTCTTGCCGCCTTCTTCGAGGTAGAGGATCTTTTCGTGACCCATTTCCTCGACCACGTCCACATTCGCTTCGACATTCGCGGGGATGATGCCCGGCGGGACGAAGGAGGCATGGGAAATGTTCTCAGGACGGATGCCGAAGATGACTTTCTTGCCGACATGCGGACGGTAGAGATCGAAGCGTTCCTTCTGAACCTCAACCGAGAAGAAGCCGGTATCCACCACCAGCTTGCCGCCCTCGTCCTTGAGGGTGCTGTTGTCGAAGAAGTTCATGGACGGGCTGCCGATGAAGCCCGCGACAAAGACATTGCCCGGGTGGTCGTAGAGATTGGTCGGGGTGTCGATCTGCATCAGTTTCCCGGCGTTCAGGACAGCGATGCGCTGGCCCATCGTCATAGCTTCCACCTGGTCGTGGGTCACGTAGATGAACGTGGTGCCCAGGCGCTGGTGCAGCTTGCTGATGAAGGTACGGGCCTCGACGCGCAGCTTGGCATCCAGGTTGGAGAGCGGTTCGTCCAGCAAGAACACGGCAGGCTCACGCACGATGGCACGGCCTACGGCGACGCGCTGACGCTGACCACCCGACAGTTGACGGGGACGGCGATCCAGCAGGTGTTCGATGCCGAGGCTGGCGGCGGTTTCGCGCACGCGCTCGTCAATCACCTGCTTGGGGGTGCGGCGCAGACGCAGACCGAAGGCCATATTGTCGTACACCGTCATGTGGGGGTACAGCGCGTAGCTCTGGAACACCATCGCGATGTCGCGATCTTTGGGAGCTACGTTGTTCACCACGCGGTCACCGATCAGGATTTCGCCATCGGTGATCTCTTCGAGGCCGGCCAACATACGCAGGCTGGTGGACTTGCCGCAGCCTGACGGGCCGACGAAGACGAGGAATTCGCCGTCAGGGATCTCGATATTGAGATCGTTGACGGCCAACACATCGCCCCATTTCTTGCTAACATGTCGATAAGATACACTCGCCACGGATTTCCTCCATTATTTGATGAATAAACAAAAATGCGCCGGATCGATCTCTACACTTTAATGTGCCTATTATGGCATCAACATTGACCAAAAACAAGTTATTTCTGCCACCAGCCTCCAGCCAATCCTCACCCCGGTTAATCGTTTTAGCTCATTATACTCGATCTCCTGCATCGCAGCATGAAATCGTATACGCGCCGGGAATTAGTGGCGGAAGTGGCGCACGCCGGTGAAGACCATCGCCAGACCGGCCTGATTGGCCGCCGCGATGACTTCCTGATCGCGCACCGAGCCGCCGGGCTGCACGATGCACGCCACACCCGCCGCCGCCGCCGTTTCAATCGCGTCAGGGAACGGGAAAAAGGCGTCCGAGGCCAGCGCCGCGCCGCGCGCACGATCCCCCGCCTTCTGGATCGCCAGACGGGTCGCGTCCACCCGGCTCGACAGCCCGCCGCCGATGCCGACCGTCGCATTGGGCGTTGCCAGGACGATGGCGTTGCTCTTGACGTACTGGACGGCTTTCCAGCCAAAGCGGAGCGCCTGCAATTCCTCCGAGGTCGGGCGGCGCTCGGTCACCCCCTGCCAGGCGGTGCCGTCGGGATCGCCCTGGTCGGGCTGCTGGATCAGGTAGCCGTGCAGGATACTGCGCACTTCCAGGCCGGGCTTCGGGTCGCGCCCCGGGATGCGCAGCAGGCGGCAGTTCTTGCGGTGTTCGGACAAGAGGCGCTGGGCCGACGGGGAAAATTCCGGCGCGGCGATGGCCTCGACGAACAGGCTCTCCAGCGCCACCACGAAGGCTTCATCGACCGGGCGGTTGACGGCGATCACCCCGCCGAACGCCGAGACCGGGTCCGACGCCAGCGCCAGGGGGAAGGCTTCCGCCGGGGAGGCCGCGGTCGCGATGCCGCACGGCGTCAGGTGCTTGACGATGACCACGACCGGCGTGTCATAGGCCCCCGCCGTGCGCCAGGCCGAATCCAGATCGAGCAGGTTGTTGTAGGACAGCACCTTGCCGCCCAACACCTCGCCGCCCAGCGGGGTCTCGCCGGGAAAGGTCGCATACAGCCCGGCCCGCTGGTGCGAATTCTCGCCGTAGCGCAGGGCCTGGATGCGCGTCAGTCCCAGCGACAGGACGTCGGGCATATCGTCCGCCGCACCGGGCAGCGGCTCGAACTCGCGCAGCATGTAGGCGTGGATGGCCGTATCGTAGTCGCGGGTCATGCCGAACGCCTTGATCGCCAAGCCGCGCCGGGTGGCTTCGTCCACGTGACCGTGGGCTTGCAGCCGCGACAGCAGCGCCGGATAGTCCGCCGGATCAGTCACGACCGCCACGCGGGCGAAGTTCTTGGCCGCGCCGCGCACCAGGGCCACCCCGCCGATGTCGATCTGCTCGATGGCTTCGGCCAGGGAAATGCCCGGCTGCGCGACGGTCCGCTGGAAGGGGTACAGGTTGCAGACCACCATTTCGACGGGGGCATAGCCGTGGCGGCGCAGGGCGTCCATGTCTTCGTCGGTGTCGCGAGCCAGGATACCCGCATGGATCGCCGGATGCAGCGTTTTGACGCGCCCGGCCAGCATCTCCGGCGCCTGCGTCACCTGTTCGACCGGGGTGATGGCGATCCCGGCAATTTCCAGCGCGCGCGCCGTCCCCCCACTGGCAACCAGATCCCAACCGAGGTCTTGAAGTCCCCGGGCGAATTCTTCCAGTCCTGTTTTGTCGTAGACACTTAAGATGGCTCGCGGCATAGCATCCCTCAGACTAGAGAACGAAAAAACGGCGAGAAGCGAGGGTAACGCACCGGCGCGCAGACGGCACCGTGCAGTTTGACCAAGTGAGCGCTGGGATCTCGCCTCTGAGGAAAGAAGATTCACCACAGAGGACACAGAGCGCACAGAGAAGAGCATGAGAAAAGCCAGAGCGTGTTATTGGGCACGCGAAAATTCGCCGTGATTCACCTCACCCCCCGACCCCCTCTCCACGCGGTGGCGCGGGAGAAACGTCGTGGTAGGGGTGCGACGCCACCGCGCCCGGCTTTGAAAAACGAAAATTGTCCCTCAAAAACCGCCTGTCCGCCCTTGAACTGCGCAGCGGGGAGGGGTCAATACAGAGAGACTAATGCGCAACACGCTCCAAGTACATCCAGGTAGATTCTTGCGGGTGTTTTTCGTAGGGGCGTCAGCTTGCTGCGCCCTGGGCAGAGCAAGCTCTGCCCCTACCCATCCCGAATGATCAATTTGCCTGTACTTAGACGGCGTCCAGCGCGCGGCGGAGTTCGTCCGCCAGACGGCGCGCGCGCTCCGGGGC
>CAYRWY010000160.1:2890-11481 GCA_964427955.1 uncultured Anaerolineaceae bacterium | reverse complement strand
CCGGACTGCCCGATCTTGATCGCCGCCGCCGCGTTGCCCCAGCGTAACGCCGTCGCCACGTCGTGACCGGCCAGCCGCGCCGTGATGAACCCGCCGTCGAAGGCATCCCCGGCCCCCAGCGTATCGACGACCCGCGCCGGACAGGCCCCCGCGCGGACGAGTCCTTCCGGTGCCGCCGCCAGCGCGCCATCCCCGCCCAGCCGCGCCACCGCGATCCGCCTACCATCCGCCACGATCTGCGCGGCCAATTCGACCGAGGCCACACGCGCCACCGGGGCGATCTCCTCCGCCGCGTTGCCAAACACCACGTCCGACAGGCTGATCGCGCGGTCCAGCGTCTCCCGAATCTGGTCGCGCCAGCCCCACAATTCCAGCCGCAAATTGAGATCGAGCGATACCGGCACGCCCGCCCCGTGCGCGATCTCCATGCCGCGCAGCACCGCCTCGCGCACCGGTGAATGGCGCAGGCACATCCCCGACGTATGCAGCCAGGACGCGCCCGCGATCAGGTCCGGATCGAGGTCCTCAGGCCGCAGGCGGGTATCCGCGCCGCGCTCCGGCGGCCAGACCACGATCAGGCGCTCGCCGCCCGGCTCGATCATGGCGATCACCATCGGCGTGAACGACTCGGGCAGCAGCCGCAGCGCGTGAGTGTCGATCCCTTCCCGGTTCAGATCGTCGCGCACCCAGCGCCCATAGCCCTCGTCGCCCACCGCGCCGATGAACGTCGTCCGCACGCCCAGCCGCGCCAGCGCCACTGCTGCATTCGCCGCCGATCCGCCGCCGTATAACTGCGGCGTGGATTTCGAGAGATCGGGCGCGCCGGACGAGCGATCCGGCAGGTTGATGACCAGATCGACGTTCGCGTCACCCAACACGACGGCATACGGTTCGCTCATGCCATCGCTCTCCGTGCTGCCGCGACGAACTGCCGCACCCGGTCCAGGTCTTTGACGAAGCCGCCGCCCGCCAGGGCACGGTTGGTATGCGTCAGCGAATCGACGCCCCAGGGCTGGACGGCGCGCACCGCCGCCGCAACATTCTCCGGCGACAATCCGCCCGCCAGGATCACCGGAATCCGCACCCGGCGCACGATCTCGCGGCTGATGTTCCAGTCATGCGTCTGGCCGGACGCGCCGATCCCGGCGATGTCGGCGGCCTGCGTATCCAGGATCAGGTAGTCGGCCACGTCCTGGTAGTCCAACGCCGTCTGGATCGCTTCCGGCCCGGCGACGGATACCGCCTGCATGATCGCGAGGCCGGGCAGCCGCGCTCTCAGCGTCCGCACGGCGTCCGGCGTAACCTCGCCCGCCAGCCCGCACAGGTGCAGCACGTCGGGCCGCACGGCGCGCACCATCGCCTCGACGGCGTCCAGATCGCTTTCGACCGACAGCGCCACCTTGACGGCGCTCGATCCCACCGCCTCGCAGATCGCGCGGGCCGTGGCGAAATCCACCTCGCCCGGCAGTCCGCGCTCTGAGGGCGTAATGCCGAGATGATCCACCCCCAACGCGGCCACCGCACGGGCCTCGTCGGGCGTCTGCATGGTATAGATTTGAACTTTCACGTGAAGCCTCTTCAGTGATCAGTAATTAGTTTCCAGTTTTTAGCAAAACCTCTACAGCAGAAAATGGCGATTCCGCCGTGAGATTTTTCTAAAAACATGGCTTGAGCCACCCCTCGATTATGCCGCGTTTGGCGGGGTTCGTCACCGGGTAAATCGATCCGCCAATCAAAAAAGTAGCGGAGTTGGAGACTCCGCCACTTGATCGCCGTTCGCCGTGCAGGAGACGAGGACTAACCTCGTGGGGCCGGATTTCCCTGCGGCGGCACACCTTCACCACCGCCCTGCGGGAAGCCGCCCGGCCCGCGAAGATTCCCAATGAGCGTGACGGCCTCGGAAAGCGTGACGCTGGCCTGCTGCGTGCCGGGGCTGTAGGTTCCGTCCGCATAGAGGCCGCTGCTTTCCGTACCGTCGGTGCTGCCACCGTAATAAACCGTGTAGGACTCACCCCCGGCCAGATCCGGCGAGGAGTACACCACCGACTGGAACAGCCTGGCCGGTGCGAAGGTCAGTACGTCCGCGCCGTCACTGTTTTCAATGTGGACCAGCGTACCCGCTTCCAACACCTCATCGAAGTTGATCATCAGCGAATACTGGCTGGAGGTCTGGCTGGGCGCAGCGGGCATCCCGGCGCTGCCCGCTGCAATGAGCACGCCCCCACTGATATTAAAAGTGCCGTCATAGTCCAGCGCACCGTTGTCAGACGCGGTGGGGCCGTTCACAATGACCGTTCCCCCGGTCATCTCGATAGAGCCGTTGGAGTCGATCCCGTCACCATCGGCGCTCACCACGATGCTGCCGCCGTTGATATGCAGATAGTACAGCGTAGGCGCGGGGACATCATCCGGCTCGGAGACGTTAATGCCATCGTCGGTGGCGACAATTTCGATGACGCCGTTATTGATGGTGATGAATCCGCCTTCGATCCCTTCGTCGCAGGTCGAGACGCTGATCGAACCGTTGTTGATCGTCAGGTTGTAAGACGCATGGATCGCCTTGCCCACGACCGTAATATCAAGCGATCCGCCATTCATGACCAGGTCTTTTTCGGAGCGAATGCCATCATCGGCGGCGTCTATCGTGATGCTGCCATTTTCAATGACGATACTCTCCTCGGCTTTGATGCCCTTGCCGGACAAGTCTTCGCTGAGCGTACTGCCGCTGCCGCCCCCGGCCACCAGGTTAAGATCTCCATTGAGTAGGGTGAACACGGTGGCAACTTCAAGCGCGTCATCGGCGGCGGTGATCGTGATGGCCGGCGCGCCATCGATGGTGAGACTGGCGCTGCTGGCAATACCGTCGTTGAGGCTCGATAGCACCGTCAGGCTGCCCGTACCACCAAGGGTGAGATCGGCGACGCTGAGAATGGCCGCCTCGGCAGCACTGCTCGTCACAACGTTTTGTGTGCCGTCAACGAGCACGATAGCCGCTGCACTGGCATTCTGGATCGACACCGCCGCGCCGGTGGTACTGGCAATCTCGGCGTTGTTCAGATTGAGACTCACCAGGCCGTCAGCCTGCGCATCGACAACGATTTGTCCATCGGCCAGTGTGCCGCTCAGATCATAGGTGCCGGGCGCGGTGATGGTTACGATATTATCGGTAACGGTCGCGCCCTCCCCATTGATAACAACCGTTGCCCCCTGCAAGGTGATCGTGGTGACACTCTGGGCGCTGGTGATGCCAAGTCCCCACACCAAAAGCACTATGACCAGCCCGATCCCTAGCGCATGTTTCGTTTTCACAGCCATTTTGACAGGTTTCCTTTTGTTTGCTTCACTTCCGTTTGTCATGAGTTTAGGATAGGGGTGTTCCACGCACCTTACAGACACCTTACAAACCCGTAATGCACCGTGAGCAGATCTCGAAGCTCCGGCTGAGGTGGGGCGGTCGAGCAGGGGGGATTGTTCCTCCACATCAGGGGGGGGTGTCGTCTCTACAACTTCACAAGTCCCTTTGTGGAGGAGTCTTCGCCAGCTAACACACGGAGGGTGTTTATAACATCCGGTATTTCTTGTCACTGCGATAGTAGACCGCCACCGGCGAACCCGGACGAGGCAGCGGCTTGTTGCGCAGATCGTTGCGAATCTGCCGGACCTGGGTGGTGATCACGCGCTTCGACGGCGAGCGGAAGCGGTAGCGCAGCACGAGCTTGAAATCGCCATCGTCGTCCGCGCGGCCCTGGCACGCCACGATCTGGCCCTTGATCAGCCGCCAGCCGCCGCGCAGCAGGTGCGGGCGGGTGCGCTGCAAGACGCCCAGCACGATCACCAGCAGCGTGATCGCCGACAGGCCCGCTGCCGCGATGGTCAGGCGGTTGCGCAGCGCGTGATCGGGGTTGGACTGGCCCAGGCGCGAGACACCTTCGTCGCCGCTCACGTACGTCACGGTCACCTTGGAGCCGGTATCCAACTGCTCATAGTCGGACTTTTCGACCGGCTGGCTGCCCGTGAAGCGGACCTGCTCCACTTCGTAGCGGTACTGGACCGCATAATGATTTCCACCGCTGACCTGGCGGCCCGTCACCTGCCCGGCGACGTCGCGGCCATCCTCGCTCAGGCGCAGCGCGAGGGTCCAGTCGCGCGCGACCATCCCCCACAGCAGTCCGGCCACCAGCAGCAGCACGCTCCCCAGCACCAGCGCGGATCGCCCGCCCTGTTTGCGCTTGGCGGCGCGCCGGGCTTCGCGGCTGACCAGCCGGGCATTCGCCGGATTGACCAGGAACATGCCCCGGCGTCCGGCCCGGCGGCGCACCATCGTCGCGGGCCGGTGCGGGCGCGGGGCACCCTCGTTCGGGCGAGCCGCCGCCGCACCTGCCCCCGGCGCGGGAACGGTAGGTTCGGACTGTTGCAGGGCCTGCCAGGCCGCATGGCGCACGCCCGGATCGGGGTCCTTGGCGTAGAGGTGCTCGAACACCTGCTGCACGCGCGGATCGCTGCGCACCGAAC
This sequence comes from uncultured Anaerolineaceae bacterium, assembly GCA_964427955.1. Classification (GTDB taxonomy): domain Bacteria; phylum Chloroflexota; class Anaerolineae; order Aggregatilineales; family Aggregatilineaceae; genus JACRBK01. The sequence goes on along the minus strand of CAYRWY010000160.1, from coordinate 6,969 downwards.
TCAGAATCGACACGGCGCGTTTGCGCTCCTGCGGATCGCTGCTGCGGATCAGGTCCAGGCTGCGCAGAATATCATTCGATAAGGGGGCATTCACTTGACTCATAAGGTCTCTTTCCCTCGCCCTAGCAGCCTACATCCGATCCCGACGCGGGCTGAGCTTCCGCCCAACGCCGCTGGAATTCTTCCGCATATGCCTGCGCGATGCTGGCGTTATGGATCACCAGCATGTTCTCGTTGTTATCGTTCTGAGCATTCTGGGAGTAATTGAACGATCCCATCACCACGGTCGAACCGTCGATGATGAACACCTTGTGATGCAGCACGTCCGGGTTGCCGTCCCAGCGCACATTCGCACCACCGCACACCAGCGGCTTGGCGAAGCGCCGGTTGGTGTTCTCGACGATGCCCATCAGGTCGAGTTGCCCGGACTGCTCGCGCTGCACCAGCAAGTCCATGATGCTGCTGGATGTGCCGCCGCTGTCGGTCCACTTTAGACCCTGGGTGAACGAATAGGCCATGAACTGCACCGACTGCGCCGACGACAGCAGCTCGGCCAGCCGTTCAGGGGCGGCGCTGTCCGGCGAATAATACACCTCGATCTGCGTGCCTTCGACCGTCACGGTCGGGTTGGGCGCCACCGGGTTCTGGCTGAATTTCGCCGTATACAGCATTTCGAACGCGGCGGTATAGTCCGCGGCCAGGCGGCTGGAGCGGATCAGGATCGAGTTGTTGTTATTGTTGTAGATGTCGTTGTGGGTGAAGTTGGTCGAGCCGGTCCAGACGTAGGTTCCATCCACCACGAAGAATTTGTCGTGCATGTACGCGCCGCGCGATCCGTCCGACTTGACGTCGATCGTGGCCAGCTCAAGCTGATCGACCGTCGAATTCGGGGCTTCCTGGCCGTACTCGCCATCGGTCACCACGCGCACCTTGACCCCGCGCTGCTTGGCCCGGATCAGCGCATCGGTAATCGGCTGGGAATTCAACTGGAAGAAAGCCCCGTCGATGGTCTGCGTGGCGCTGTCCAGCAGGGCGACGATGGCAGCTTCCAGCGGCGAGCCGGTGAAGCGGCTTTCGTCGGTAGTATTGATCGGCTGGGTGAAATACAGTTGGAACCAGCCGCCATCATATCCCCCGGGAATCGTCTTGAGCGTGCCGGAGGGTGTCTGCCCGCCGCCGCTCGTCGTCGGAACGATGTCCGGCGCGGTAGTCGCTGCCGGGACGCTGGTCGCCTCGGATTTGGGATTCAGCAGGTTCACCCCAAAGACAAGCTGGGCGCACAACACGATCACAATCAGAACGGCGCCTGTGACGCCGCCAAGCACGACCCGTTGTGAATTAGAGGCCGATTTCTGCGGGCGGCGGCTGCGCCTGCTACTGCTGCTGCTCATGATCTTCTCCTGATGGTGATAAAGGTGACGGCGTTTCTGGCGGCGCGGCCCGACCGGGCAGGACCGGACCCTGGCTGGCGGGCGATTCAGGCGCTTCCCGTCCGGGAAGTACCGGCGCTTGATCGGGTGGGGGCGTTTCCGGCGATCCGGCCAATCCTGGCGGTGAGAAACGCGCGATCAGGCTCTGCACGACCTCGCCGTTGGTCAGGCGGGCGTTATCGGCCAGCCACGCCGCAATTTCCTCGTCGGTCATGACCGGCGCGCCGTCGCCAAACAACTCACGCGCCAGTTGGTTGATCATCTGGAAGGTCCGGGTCAGCCAACCCGCGTCTTTTTTGGTGCGGTAGGTCGCCAGCCAGTTGATGCGCGTCATCAACCGGGTCAGGTTATAGGCCGTGTTATCGACCTGTTCCGGCGCAGGCGTGCCCGGCGCGGCCAGCCGCTGGCCGAGATGGCTGGCGCATTGAGTCCCCCAGTCGATCAGCGGCAGGGCTTCGTCGTCGTGCAGCCCCTCGCGGATCGGCGCCGAATCGGCAATGGTTTCAAGAATTTTCGTCACCCAAGGATCAGCAGGTTGAGAAGACATCGGCGCATCAGCTTTCACTCGACAGCCTCACTAAGTCTTATTCTAATGACAGTGTTGAGAAAGAGCAATTCGCAGCGCCGCCCTGATCCAATGAAAATGCCCCCTCTCCGAGATAAGGGAGAGCGGGCGGACATTCACTGAGGCTCGCATAGCCCACTGTTTACCTCACCCCCGGCCCTCTCTCCAATAATGCTGGAGAGGGGGACTGAACTTCGGGTGGAGTCCGTCCCCTCTCCGCTTTTTTCGGAGAGGGGATTGAGGGGTGAGGTAAATCTCTCTGGCGAAAAGTTTAGCTATTTATGCAAGGATCAGTAATGACGGATGCGTAGGTACCACCTGGGGGAAAGTTTACCCGGCGGGCGAGCGGGCGGTGCTCCGATCCGGTTCGCCGGGCACGGTCTGGGTCGTCTCGGTCGTTTCGTGCGGGGCGATCACATGCGCGTGAAGACCTCACCCCGCCGCGCTGCCGTTCAGGATCGCCGTCATGGTCTCGCCGTCGATGTTGCCGCCGCTCAGGATCACGCCCACGCGCCCGGTCACGCGCACCGCGCCGCTCAGCAGCGCCGCCACGCCCAGCGCGCCCGACGGCTCGACCACCAGCTTCGTGCGGAAAAAGAGGAATTTCACCGCCTCGATGATCGCCGCTTCGCTCACAGTCTGCATGTCGTCCACGTACTGCCGGACCAGCGGAAAAGTCAGCGTGCCCAGCGACGGTGTGCGCGTCCCATCGGCAATGGTCGGCGGGTTGTGGACGGTGTGCAGCGTCCCGGTGCGAAACGAGCGCGTCGCATCGTCGGCCAGCTCCGGCTCGATCCCGATCACGCGGCAGGCCGGGCATAAGCCTTTGGCGGCGATGGCCGATCCGCTCAGCAGTCCCCCGCCCCCGCACGGCACCAGCAGCGCGTCCAGCGATCCCACGTCTTCGACCAGTTCCAGCGCCGCCGTACCCTGCCCGGCGATGACGTGCGGGTGATCGTAGGGCGGGACCAGCGTGTAGCCGTGCTCGCGCTGCAACTGCTCCGCGACCTCGCGGCGATCCTGCGTGGCCGGATCGTACGCGATCACCCGCGCGCCGTAGCCTTCCGTGGCCGCGCGCTTGATGGCCGGGGCATTATCCGGCATGACCACCACGGCGGGCGCACCCACCAACCGGCAGGCCAGCGCCACCGCCTGGGCGTGATTGCCGGACGAATAGGTGAGCACGCCGCGCGCCTTTTCGGCGTCCGAAAGCTGGCTGATGGTGTTGAACGCCCCGCGAAACTTGAACGCGCCCACCCGCTGCAAGTTCTCGCACTTGAGAAAGACTTCCGCGCCGATTTGCTCGTTCAAGGTGCGGGAGGTGACCACCGGCGTCCGGTGGGCGTAACCTGTGATCCGCGCGCTGGCGGCCTGGATCGCTTCAAACATACGGCAATCTTCCTTGATAGGGGATATAATCACGCATAAAGTTTACAGTTTTCAGTGGACAGTTCTCACCGTTCTCACTGCCAACTGCTCACTGAACACTGATAGCCAGACAAGTTTACCGCAGAAAGTGAGTTATCGATGTCTTATCCGCGTTGGGTTGAAAATATCGTGGACGTGTGCATGGCGATCCAGCCGGGCGAGCGCGTGCTGTTGGTCACCGACGAACCGATGGCGATCATGCGCCAGCAGTTGGTCGAGCGCATCGCCCAGGTGGGCGTCTCCGAGCTGTGGTCGTATACCCTGCCGGATGCGACACGTCCGCTGCCCCACTACCCTGCGGCGCTGTATGATCTGGTTGCCAACCTCGACGTCGTCCTGATCTTCGAGCACCGCCGGAATCCTGAAGTGGAGACGCCGCGCGCCCTGGAAATGCTCCAGGCGTTGGAGCGCGGCCACGCACGCTGGGCCTCTGGTCCGATGATCAACGAATCCATTCTGGACCACGAACTGAACGCCGATTATGAGCAGATCGCCGCGCTCACCAACCGGCTGGGCGAGCGCCTGGACGGCCATTCGTACGTCCGGCTGACGACGGCGCTGGGCACCGATCTCGAACTGGAGATCACCGGGCGTCCGGTCATGCGCGATACCGGCCTGTTCCACACGCCGCGCGCGCATGGCAATCTCCCGGCGGG
>CAYRWY010000160.1:0-2790 GCA_964427955.1 uncultured Anaerolineaceae bacterium | reverse complement strand
CGCTTCGTCGAGGCGGGCGGCAACTTCATCGACACGGCGGACGTGTATTCGCAGGGCGTTTCGGAAGAGATCGTCGGGCGCTGGCTGAAGCACAAGCGCCGCGACGATTTCGTGATCGCCACCAAAGTTCGCTGGCCGATGGGCAGCGGCGTGAACGACCTGGGCTTGAGCCGCAAGCACATTCTGTCCGGCGTCGAGGCCAGCTTGCGGCGGCTCGGCACGGACTATATCGACCTCTACCAGGTGCACCGCTGGGACCCCGGCACGCCGCTGGACGAGACGCTGAGCACGCTCAACACCCTGGTGCAGAGCGGCAAAGTGCGCTATCTCGGCGTGAGCAACTTTCTCGGCTGGCAGTTGCAGAAAGCTATCGATCTCAGCCGCCAGATGGGCTGGGAGCCGTTCGTCTGCTTGCAGCCGCTCTACAACCTGCTGGATCGCGCGGCGGAGTGGGAACTGCTGACCGTCTGCCGCAACGAAGGCCTGGGCGTCATCCCCTGGAGTCCGCTGCGCGGCGGTTGGCTGAGCGGCAAATACCACCGGGGCATGGCGGGTCCGCTGGCCGGGACGCGCGTAGACGAAGCCTCACAGCGCGGCTGGAGCGAAACCTGGGCGCGCTATAATAATGAGCGCACCTGGACCGTGATCGACGCCCTGCACGAGATCGCGGCGGAGACGGGTAAAACCCCCGCGCAGGTCGCGCTGAACTGGGTCATGCACCGGCCCGGCATCACGGCGCCGATCCTCGGCGTGCGGACGATGGAGCAGTTGAACGATAACCTGGGCGCGGCGGGCTGGGCGCTGATCCCGGCGCAGATGGCGCGGCTGACGGCGGCGGGCGACGAGCAGGGACCCTATCCCTACGACGCGCTCGGCCCGACGGATCGCGACCGGTAGAGCATATTGAGGCGGTTTGACTCTTAACGACGGAAATCGTAGGGGCGGACCCACGTGTCCGCCCAGGGAGCACACGCTGGTGCTCCCCTACGAGACTATTCTCCGTATTATTTTGTTAATGAGCATCTGACCGCCATTGACCTCACCCCCGGCCCCTCTCCAAAAGACATGGAGAGGGGAGAAGGGGGTGGGGGTTGAGGGTGAGGTAAACCCCGAACAGTCTGGAATGGGGCGCTGCGTAATGTGATCTATACGCCCCTCCGAAAAATAGCATTCAAAGGTTCTTGAAGGAGTCACGCCCATGATCACGGCACTCGTCACCGGGGGAACCGGGTTTGTAGGATCGCACGTCGCGCGGGCGCTGGTCGAAAAAGGCTACCAGGTGCGGATTCTGCGCCGCACGACCAGCCGGTTGGATGCCGTGAACGACCTCCCCTGTGAGCACGCCATCGGCGACGTGAGCGATCCGGCATCGCTGCGGGCCGCGATGGAGGGCGTGGACTGGGTGTTCCACGTGGCCGCCGTGGCGGACTACTGGCGCAGCGACCCGGCCCGCATCTACCAGGTCAACGTCGATGGCACGCGCCACGTGTTGGACGCCGCCAAAGTGATGGGCGTCCGGCGTGTGATCGTCACCAGCAGCGCCGCCGCGATGGGCTACCGCGACGATCTGCACCCGGTGGACGAGCTAACGCGCTTCAACTACGACCAGCACGTCACCCCCTACGGGCACAGCAAATTCCTGGCCGAAGCGGAAGTCTTCCGGGCGGTCCGGCGCGGGCTGGACTGCGTGATCCTGAATCCGACCGTGATCATCGGGCCGGGCGACCTCAACCAGATTTCCAGCAGCGTGATCATCGAAGCGGCACGCGGGCACGTCCCGCCCACCCTGCCGCCCGGCGGGCTGACGGTGATCGACGTGCGTGACGTCGCCGCCGCCCACGTCGCCGCCGCCGAACGCGGGCGCACCGGCGAACGCTACCTGCTCGGCGCGGTGGACCTGACCGACAAAGCCTGGGCGCGGCTGACGGCGGACGCCATCGGCAATACCCCCACCTCCCCGATCATCCTGCCGGATTGGCTGGTGTGGCTGGCGGCGTGGGGCGTCGATCTGCTGCGCTGGGCCGGGATCAGGCTGCCGATGGAAGGCAATCAACTGCGCCTCAGCACGCGCATGATGTTTTTCGACTGCCAGAAATCGTGGCGCGAGCTGGGCGAGCCGCGCATCACGATCCAGCAGAGTCTGCGCGACACCTACGCCTGGTACAAGGCGCACGGGGATTTGTAACGCCATGCCCAAGGGGACCATCGCCACCTGGAAAGACGAGCAGGGCTACGGCTTCATCCACCCGGACGACGGCGGCGCTAACCTGTTCGTGCACATCAGCGCCGTGCAGCACCGCCAGGGACGTCCGAAACAAGGCGACCGCGTGCGCTACACCGTCGAGATGAACGCCCAGCGCGGACAATCCCAGGCGGCGCGCGTCCGGATCGAAGGGCTGGCGTTCGACCGGCTGCTGGGGATCGGCCTGGGCGCGTGGCTGCTCGGCGGGGTCGTCCTGGCCCTGTTGGCCCTGCGCGTGGTCGAAGTGCCGGTCCTGGTGATCGCCTACCTCGCGCTGGTTCTGGTGTTCAGCCCGATCACGTTCCAGATGTACGGCGCGGACAAGCGCCGGGCCACCGCGCAGCAGTACCGCGTCTCCGAAGCGACCCTGCATTCTTTCGAACTGATCGGCGGGTGGCCGGGAGCGCTCATCGCGCAGCATTACTTCCGGCACAAAGTCAAGAAGCTGTCGTATCAGGTCATCTACTGGCTGATCGTGGCGATCAACGTGGCGCTGGTCGCCGCCCTGCTCCGCTAAGGATCGGCCCGCGATGCTGCTGGAACTCGCC
>CAYRWY010000159.1:0-11563 GCA_964427955.1 uncultured Anaerolineaceae bacterium | reverse complement strand
AAATGAGAATTGTCTCTCAAAAATCCCGGTTCTCAATGCCTGTCCGCCCCTGAAGCCCTCGGAGGGGGGCCAGGTACACGCGATCTCCCTGGTTTCGCCTGACGTCCCCGTGTTGTCAAAAAAGTGACGTATAATAAATGGAGATTAACGCTCACGCCGGGAGTGTCAGGGGCCTAGTGGGGAGAGATGACGTATGAGTGATCTTACGCAGACTGATAAGTCGTGTTGTGAAAACACGAGCATCTGTCCGATGTTCAAGTATTTTCGGAAGGTCGCGCAGGATGTCTACCGCAGCATGTTTTGCGAAGGCGATTTTGAAGCCTGCGCACGGCGTAAGCTGCGTCTATCGGGACAATCGGTCCCGGCCAATCTGCTCCCCCACGGGGGGAAGCTCTGGGCGGATCAGGAGCGTCCGCCGGAGTTCTGGGACGCTTAAGCGGGGCGTCGGTAATTTGCTTCACGGGAGCAGTGGATTATAATTGAAGAGTCCCGTGAAAACGTTTTTTTGGGCGTGAGCGTAATCCGTTCGGTTTTCCGGTGACACAGGAAATTTATGGGTTTTTGGGATTTCTGGGAGGAATCGTATGTTTAAGACCAAACGTCAGTTCGTGTTTTTGCTCGTGCTCCTGATCACCGTGGTCTTAGCGGTCCCCGCTCAAGCGCAGGATCAAAGCCCGGTCATCGTGGCGCAGGCCTGCAAGGAACCCGGCAAGCTGACCATGTGGGTCTGGGATGAAAACTGGGCGAAGATCATTGGTGACTCGATTGAAGCCTGGAAAGCCGAGTATTGCCCTGGTGCAGAGGTTGATCTCCAGGTTCAGCCCTGGGGTGATTACTGGGACCAGCTCAAGATCAATGCCGCGGGCGGCGATCTCCCCGATATCTTCAATATGTCGCAGGACCGTTTCTTCTTCTATGCCGACAACGACGCCGTGCTCGATCTGCAACCCTATTGGGATGAATACGGCGTAGACACCACCCTGTGGGGCAGCGGCATGATCGATCCCTATCGCTGGGGCGATGCCGGTGACCTGTACGCCGCGCCCGTCAACTGGGACACCATCGCCGTCTACTACAACAAGGATATGTTCGACGCCGCGGGCGTGGCCTATCCGACGGCTGATTGGACGTGGGATGACTTCGCCGCCGACGCGGAGAAGCTGACCAACAAAGACGCCGACGTCTACGGCGCGGTCGCCTACGTCGAATATCAGGCGGGCTATCCCAACTTCATCGCCTCGACCGGCGAAGCCCCCATCGTGGATGCCGCGCGTACCACCTGCATGTTGAAAGAACCCGGCAACCTCGAAGCCCTCAACTTCCTGAAGGGCCTCTATGACAAGGGCTTCATGCCCAGCATCTCGGTCCTGGGCGGATCGTCCGCGGACGACGCCTTCAACTTCTTCGCCTCCGGCAAGACCGCGATGGTCACCGGCGGCTCGTGGAAGCTGGCCGACGCGATCAAGAACCTCACCTTCAACTGGGACGTCGTCCAACTGCCCAAGAACCCCACGACGGGCCGCAGCCGCTCGATCCTGCACTCGGTGGGTTACGTGGCGTCCTCCCGCACCGCCAACCCCGACCTGGCCGCCAACCTGATCCTGTTCCTGGCCAGCGATGAGGGCACCAAGTTCTTCGCCGAAGGCGGCAACGTCGCCCCGGCCAGCCCGTCTCCGGCCATCCAGCAACTGTGGCTCGACTCGTTCGGCGACACGGCCATCAATATCCAGACGTTTGTCGATGCCCAGCAGGACTCCCAGGGCGTGACGGTCTTCGACGAAATCTGGGATGGCATCAACTCGGAAATCGTCGTGAATATCTTCGATCTCGGCGTGAGCGTCGATGACGCCGTCAGCACGGCGTGCGACGAAATCGCTCCGTACCTCAACCAATAGTCCGTGCTCCGGGGAGCAGTGCGCCCGCACTGCTCCCTGAATCCGACAACCTTATGCGATCCGCCCTGGTCAAAATACTCGGTCCCACGCCGCTCAGCCGCCGGAAAGCCCTGTGGGGTCTGGCCCTGGTGGCTCCGAACACGTTGGGATTGTTCTTCTTTTTCGGCATCCCGGTGCTGCTGGCGTTCTGGACGTCGTTCCAGAACTGGAACGGGATCAAGCCGCCGCAGTTCATCGGGTTCGACAACTTTCAGCGGTTGACGGAAGACCCCAAGTTCTCGCAAGCTTTGACCAATACCTTCCGCCTGATCGCGCTGACCGTCCCCATCGAGATGGTGCTGGCGCTCGGTGTGGCGGTGCTGCTCAACCAACCGCTGCGCGCGCGCGGCCTGCTGCGCACGATCTACTTCGTGCCGGTCGTGACCTCGACCGTCGCCGCCTCGATGGTGTTCACCAGCCTGTTCCAGCCGCAGTACGGGCTGCTGAGCCAGATTTTGAAGCCGTTCGGGCTGGGCGAGACCAAGTGGTTGATCGATCCCGGCCTGGTGCTGATCCCGATTGCCGTCGTGGCGATCTGGCAGCGGCTCGGCTTCGACATGGTGATCTTCCTGGCCGGGCTGCAAACCATCCCCCAGGAATTGTACGAAGCCGTGGTGATCGACGGGGCCAATCGCTGGCAGCGGTTCCGTCACGTGACGCTGCCCATGCTGTCCCCGACGACCTTTCTGGTCCTGATCCTGGCGGTGATCAACGCCTTCCAGATTTTCGATCAGGTCTACGTGATCACACTGCGCACGGTGCCGGGCGGGGTGGGCGGCAGCGCCACGACCCTGACCTATTTCCTCTACCGGCGCGCGTTCACGAGTTCTGAGTTCGGCTATGCGTCGGCGGTGGCGCTGGTCCTCTTTGGAATCATCTTGCTGGTGACGGTGGTGCAGCTCGTCATCCAACGTTACTGGGTGTACTACGAGTCGGAGGGAGGATGATGCTCACCGATCATCGCGCTCACCAGTCCTTTACCTGGCCGGTCAAGGCGCTCTCTTACGCGCTGCTGGCGTTCGGGGCCGTGATCATGCTGCTGCCCTTTCTGTGGATGGTCTCGACGTCGTGCAAACCGGCGGTCGAATTGACGACCGTGCCGGTGCGCTGGCTGCCCGAAAATCCGGTCTGCCAGGATAATCTCAACGCGCTGTACGATACGTCACCGCGGTTCAACCGTTATCTGATCAACACGGCGCTGATGACTCTCGGTCGCACGCTGGGGCAGCTCCTCACCTGCTCGCTGGCGGCCTATGGCTTCGCGCGTTTCAACTTTCCGGGCCGGGGGGTGCTGTTCGCGCTGTGCCTGGGGCTGCTGATGGTCCCCTCGCAGGCGATCCTGATCCCGGAATACACCCTGATCAAAGAATTGGGGTGGTTCAACTCGTTCCGGGCGCTGATCGTGCCAGGGACGTTCAGCGCCTTCGCGCTGTTTTTGCTGCGGCAGGCGTTCCTGCAAATCCCGCTGGAGATCGAAGAGGCGGCGCTGATCGACGGCGCGAATCCGCTGCAAATCCTGTGGCGGGTGACGCTGCCGCTGTCGCTGCCGTCGCTGGCGGCCTTTGCCGTGATCACCGTCCAGGCGGCCTGGAACGATTTCCTGTACCCGCTGGTGGTGGCGAATACGCCCCGGACGCGCGTGGTCACGATCGGGATCGCGCTGCTGCAAGGCGAGCGCCGCACCCCCTGGAATCTGTTGATGATGGGATCGCTGCTGGCGACCATCCCCATGCTGCTGGTCTTCCTGTTGTTCCAGCGGTATTTCATCGCGGGGATTTCGGCGGGCGGCGTGAAACGTTAGGCGTTTTTCCACACTCCTGGTGGATTGCTCCCTCCTTCGCCTCCTCCGTGAGGGGGAGGCGGGGCGGGGGTGGGTGAGGCCAGGACACGATACTGTTGGCGAACTACGTGCCAGAGCCTACCTCACCCCCCGGCCCCCTCTCCAGGCTTGGAGAGGGGATTTAGGGGTGAGCTATGAATTCGCCAGGCGGATCGGACACTCGACGGAGACGGTTATGCCCAAAAAGGTGCTGGTCAGCGGATGTTTTGATCTCCTGCACAGCGGACACGTGGCCTTTTTCAAGGACGCCGCGGCCTATGGCGATCTGTACGTCGCGCTGGGATCGGATCGGACGCTGTACGAGCTGAAAGGGCGCGTGCCGATCAACGACGAGCAGGAGCGCCTGTTCATGGTCAAGGCGATCCGCGACGTCACCGACGCCTTCATCTCGCGCGGGTCGGGGCTGCTGGATTTTCTGGACGAGTTCAAGACGCTTCAGCCCGATATTTTCATCGTGAATGCCGACGGCGATACGCCCGCCAAGCGGCAGTTGTGCGCGGAGCACGGCGTCGAATACATCGTGCTCACCCGCGAACCCGCTGCCGGGCTGGCGGCGCGCTCTACGACGGCGCTGCGCGGGATCAACCGCATCCCCTTCCGGATCGACCTGGCCGGGGGTTGGCTGGATCAGCCCTTCGTCTCGCGGCACCATCCGGGCGCGGTGGTGACGATCTCCATCGAGCCGACGGTCGAGTTCAACGAGCGCAGCGGGATGGCGTCCAGCACGCGCAAAGCCGCCATCGAGCTGTGGGGCACCCGGCTGCCGCTCGGCGACCTCGAACGCACGGCCAGGACCCTGTTCTGCTGCGACAACCCGCCCGGCACGACCGAAATCTCCGGCTCGCAGGACGCCATCGGGATCGTGTATCCGGGGCTGGCGAAGGCCCATTACGAGGGCGAATACTGGCCGTCCAGCATCGAGGTCCGGCGCGATGAGGAGTCGCTCCAGTTCGTCGAGCGCGCGCTGCATCTGGTCACCCTCGGTCCCCGGCACGACGACTTCGACGTGCTGACCCATACGATCTTCGACCGGGAGCGCGCCCAAGCCCTGGCGGTGGCAGCGGACGATCTCTGGCAGGCGATCCTGTCGCGCGATCTGCACGCCTTTGGGGACGCTTTCCGCCGCTCCTTCGAGGCGCAGATCGCCATGTTTCCTGAGATGGTGAATCCGCGCATTCTCGATCTGATCGACCGCTATCGCGACTCCACCCTGGGCTGGAAGCTCTCCGGTGCGGGCGGCGGCGGGTATCTGATCCTGGTCGCGGATCATCCGATCCCGGAGGCGCTGCGCGTCGTCGCGCGCCGGGGTGAGGGGTAAAGAGGATGATAGGGCGCGGCGGCGCGCCCAATATGCGTCAATTGAGGGCTTTGTGAGGCTACCAGGGTCTTGTCCCGGCCTCACCCCCCGACCCCCTCTCCAGAATGGAGAGGGGGAGAAAACCGAGGCTGTGATGCCCCTCTCCATCGTTTTCTGATGGAGAGGGGGTAGGGGTGAGGTCGATTTTTCCCTTTGAGGGGAGAACAGACGCCTATGGGGCGCCGCGCCCTTACCAATAGACGACCCTGACTAAGTCTGTTTTTGACTGAAAACTGAAAACTGTTTACTGACAACTAAAAAAAGAGCATCGCGATGAAATCCGAAGAACTACTCGTCCAATCGATGAAACAGCAGGCCCTCGACGTGCTGGCGCGCTGCGTGACTCCCGCGGGCTTCCGCGCGTCGGGATTGTCCGCCGGGTATCCGCAGGTATGGGCGCGCGACAGCATGATCACGTTCCTGGGCGCGTCGGCCACCGGCGACGAACAACTGATTGCTGCCGGGCGGGCGTCGCTGGAAACGATGAGCCGCTACCAGTCCCGGCGCGGCCTGATCCAGCTCAACGTCAACCCCGACACCGGCTACGTCAGCACCGAAAACGCCGGGGCTGTGGATGCCAACCTGTGGTACATCCTCGGCCATTTTCTCTACTACCAGTTGCGCGGCGACCGGGAATTCCTGACGCAGCACTGGGCCTCGATTGAACGGGCGCTGATCTGGCTCGGCTACCAGGACATGAATGAGTGCGGCCTGGTCGAAGTGCCGGAAGCGGGCGACTGGATGGACCTGCTGTCGGTGCGTTACAACGTGCTGTACGACAACGTGCTGTACTATGCTGCGCTGCTGGCTTACCAGGAAATGCGCCGCACGCTGGGCGACGATCTGCCCTGCTACATGCCGGACGTCAACGCGGCGGGCGTGCACGAGCGGATCAACCTGCTGATGTGGATCGACCGCTGCTGGATTCCCCAGCACTTCGCCGAGCACCTGGAAAAGCTCAAAGCGATCCGGCTGGAATGGTTCATGCTGTACCACAACATTGGCACGATCTCCAGCCGTCCCTATTATCTGCCGTGGGTCGCCTTCCGCGAGTACGGCGACTGGTGCGACAGCCTGGGCAATTTGCTGGCGATCCTGGTGGGCATCGCCGATGGTCACCGCCGTGAGCACATCCTGCACTACATGGAGCAGGTGGGCATGGCTGAGCCGTATCCCACCAAGGCGATTCATCCCCCCATTTACCCCAACGAGCGCGAATGGCGCGAATATTACCGCAGCCGCAATCTCAACCTGCCGCACCAGTATCACAACGGCGGCATCTGGCCGATGATCGGCGGCTTCCACGTGGCGGCTCAGGTCGCGCATGGCTGGAAGGATCGCGCCCAGCAGATGCTCTATTCGCTCGCTCGCGCCAATTCGCTGGCGGCGGATTACGGCTGCTGCTTCAACGAGTGGCTGCACGGCCAGACCGGGCACCCGATGGGCTTCGAGCAGCAGGCGTGGTCGGCGTCCATGTTCCTCTACGCGGAAAACGCCGTCCGCACCGGGCACCTGCCGCTGTTCGATGGGCTGCGCGCCGCCAAGCCGGAGTCCGCCGTGGCGACCGAGGTGAACGAGGCGTTCATGCACGCCGGGGGCGGCCCGGTGTAGCCGTGACCCGCAGTTACTCCCCTCCCTTGGCTCGCGCGGGTTCAGGGGCGGCCAGGGGGGTGAAAAGCATTGAGCACGCGGGAATTCGCGGTGTTTTACCTCACCCCCGACCCCCTCTCCACCCGGTGGCGAGGGGGAGTGGCGCCGTGGAAACGTCGGGGAAGAGGCTGCCCCTCGGCCTGTTTGCGCAAGACCTCGATCCTCCACATCCGTGCTACAATCTCCCCATCGTGAGTCCCGCCCCCGGCGGGCGTTTAGTCGTGGACATGATCAATGCGCCGTGGTATTCATCTGCCCGTTCTGTTCCTGGCTCTGCTGCTCACCCTGTCGCCCGTTCAGGCCCAGGACAGCACGCCCACGCCCGCCCCGGTCGATGGCCCGCCGTTTTCGCTGCCGCTCGCCGATCCGCCGGGGCCGAACACGTGGCTGTACGAGCAGGCCTACGGCAACACGACCTCGGCGTTCAACTACGGCGACGTGTGGTACGAATTCGGGCAGGGACTCCACTTCGGGGTGGATTTCGAGACGCCGTGTGGCACGCCGGTCCGGGCCATCGCCGACGGGGTCGTCGCCTACGTGGATGCGGCAGGGTTCGGCGCGGAGCCGCACAGCCTGGTGCTGACCCATCCCGGCACCGGCTACGTCTCGCTGTACGGCCACCTGCTGAAGACGCCGACCTACGTGCGCGGCGACAGCGTCCGGCGCGGCGAGGTGATCGGGATCAGCGGCGATCCGGACGGATCGTGCGGATCGCGCCCGCATCTGCACCTCGAAATCCGCAGCCAGGACTACCAGCTCGCCTATAACCCGCTGCCGTTCTTCGACGTGAACTGGCACATGCTGGCCAGCCTCGGCCCCTCGGCCAACGCCTTCCAGCAAGACCTGGACAACCCGCGCCGCTGGATGCGCCTGGAAGATCAGCCGGACGTCGAGTTCAGCGGCAATACGCTGAACAACTACGTGCGGCCCTGGCCGTTCCGCCTGGAAATCCGCGCCCCGCTCAATCCGCCGGTGGCCCGCCACCTCGCGCCGCTCGCCGGTGAGGTGCAGATCAGCCAGGCGGCGGTGTCGCTGGGCCAGTGGAATCTCGGCGCATGGTGGAATCCAACCGATCCGGACGGCGTTTACCTGATCGACGCGGTCCCGGCGCACGACACCGCGGTGCTGCGCCAGCCGTTGGACGGATCGCCGCGCCAGTTCGTCGAGCTGGCCCCGCCGTCGCTGCTGTCGCCGGACGGGTCGATCCGCGTGCGCTATGCCGGGGAAGGGCTGATGCAGATCACCCGCGCGGCGTCCGGCGCGACCTGGAACGTGAACACGGGCGGCAACTATCCCGCCATCTCGCCGGACAACACCCGCCTGATGTGGGAAGTGGTCTTCGGCGACATCGTGCCGGGCACGTCCTCGCCCGGCGAGCAGGTCTGGATCGCCAACCTGGACGGCTCCCAGCCGCGCCGCGTTTATTCGATGTCGGGTGGCTACGCGCTCTGGCTGGATGCGGGCCGCCTGCTGGTCATCCAGCGCGTCACCTACACCGAGGAATACCGGCTGTTCGTGATCGACATCACGGGGCCGGGCGATCCGCCGGTGACGCCGCTGGCCACGATCCAGAATCTCCACGGATTGAAGATCGCGCCGGGCGGGCAGCGGATCGCGTATTATGTGCCGTTCCAGGCCGATCCCGACGACAGCGGCGTCTACGTCCTGGATACCCAGCCGGGCAGCACGCCGCGCAAGCTGGATTTCTTCGGCGCGTACCAATGGCGGGATGATGCCTCGCTGTGGGTGCTCAGTTACGGGATCGACCAGCAGGCCCATGCCCTGGGCGAAGTGGACGTGCTCACGGGCGCGGTGCGCTGGCTGACCGATCCCGACGTGCTGCCGATCCGCGTCGCCAACGGGGAATGGAGCGTCTCTCCGGACGGGTCGCGGCTGCTCTACCTCGATCCGGCGGATTACGGGTTATACCTGCTGACGGTGAAGGGAAAATAAGCGCCGGTCTAGCCTGTCGGCGACGTATGTTCGGCGACGAGGGCCAGCGCCTTGGCGAGACTGTCGGTCGAAAACAGGGTGCGGTGCAGCCTGGGGTTGATGTTGCGCGCGATGCCGATCAGCATTTCGGTGATCGTGTCGATGCTGACGAAGACGGTGATTCCCTGGTTGGCGGGGAGGTTATGCACCGCGTAGGACAGCCCGCTGCGCAGCATATTCGAGGGCAGCCGCGCGCAGTTGCGGGTGCCATCCACGATGATGTGCACGGTGTGCTGGACGGTGGAGAGCCGTTGGTGGGCTTCGTCGATCAGGTGGCGGTAGTCCTCGACCGTCCATTCGCCTTCGAACGCTTCCAGCAAGATGGTCTTTTCTGCGTTGTACCACTCAGTCCGGATCGGCATAGTCGGTTCCCTGGACGAAGCATTAGTGTACTGGTAATATTCATTCTATGCGCATTTGAGAGAAAAGCAATTCCGTACTTCTACTGAATTATGCCATCGTCAGCCAAACGTTAGATTACGGTTGGCTTGTTATGAGATGGCCGCTGCGCAGCCGTCAAGCCGCGCCTGGGAAATAAGTCCTATACTGGGAACA
Organism: uncultured Anaerolineaceae bacterium; assembly: GCA_964427955.1. Classification (GTDB taxonomy): domain Bacteria; phylum Chloroflexota; class Anaerolineae; order Aggregatilineales; family Aggregatilineaceae; genus JACRBK01. Next base: position 2,235 of record CAYRWY010000159.1, on the reverse strand, counting down.
TAGAGTGCCGGTAAAGGGGCGAACCATGCGCAAACTGATGGTGTTGAACTTCCTGTTCAGTGCCGCGTTGGGATTGTCAGCCTGCTCCCCCAGCAGCGCCCGCTCGACGACGACGATCCCGGCGGTGATCCGTCCGGCAGCGGCCCAGGCCGCCTCCGACCAGACCGTGCTGGCGAATGCGCCGCTCGATACGCTCCAGACGCGCCGCCAATCGACCAACTGCCCGATTCCGGCAGGCTGGGCACCCTACCAGATGCAGATCAACGAGACGATCTTCAGCGTGGCGGCGCGCAGCAGTCTCAGCGCCGACAGCCTGCTCAAAGCCAACTGCCTGACCTCCGCTACCGGTCTTGGCACCGGGACCTGGCTGTACGTCCCGCCGCAAGCTGCCGCGACGTCGCCGCAAACGCTGCTGCCGCTCGGCATCAGTGCGTTCGTGGCCGATCCGGTGGATACGCCGTCGGGGGGAATCATCCACCTCGCGTGGCAGACGATGGGACCGGTGGTGCGAGTCCGGGTGGGCTGGGTGTATGAGGGGCGTTTCGTCGAAGAGGCCAGCGGTCTGCCGCAGACGGGTGTCTGGCAGCTTCAGGTCCCTGCCGATGGACGTCCCTCGATCACCTACATGATCCGCGCCAGCGATGGCCTGACCGAAGTCGCCGCGCAGACGACGGTGCGGATTAGCTGTCCGCAGGCGTGGTTTTATGCCCCGGCCCCCACGGCGTGTCCCTTCCCGCCGCTGGTCACGCTGTTCCAGCAGCAGACCTTCGAGCGCGGCGTGATCGTCTACCTTCCGGCGCTGCGGCTGCATTACGTGTTCGTGGCGGGGCAGGGCGTGCGCCAGGTGGCGGATACGTTCGTGCCGGGGATGCCGCTCGACGATGCCGCGCTGGACGCCGCGATCCCGGCGGGGTTACGCCAGCCGACCGGTGCGATCTTCTACGCCTGGGGTGCCGATCCGGCGCTGCAAGCCGCCCTGGGTTATGCCGTGGGCGACGTTCAGACCTATACCGGGATGCACCAGCGGGCGATCTCCGACGGCGGCGAGACGGTCAGCTTCTCCGCCGGATCGGGGCAGGTCTACCAGGTGCTGCCGGACGGGACGTGGCAGTCCATCACCGCGCAGTAAGCGACGTTCATCGACCGTTTCTGATCGGGTAAGGGCGGACGGGCATTACTGATCCCTGCCCCAATAGCTAAACTTTTGCCTGGGAGATTGACCTCACCCCTCAATCCCCTCTCCGAAAAAAGCGGAGAGGGGACTTACTCCACCCGAAGTTCAGTCCCCCTCTCCAGCAGGATTGGTTCAGTCTCCGACAGTTATTGATCGTGTAGGGGCGGACCAACGTGTCCGCCCGCGGGAGCACACGCTGGTGCTCCCCTACGAGGCTTCATATTTGTGATAAGTGTCGGACGATGAAAGCAGGATTGGAGAGGGGGTAGGGGGTGAGGTCAACCGTGGGCATCAAAAGTTTAGTTTTTTATGCGAGCCTCAGTAAAAGTGTCGGACGATGAACCACCGGGTGAGAGGGGGCCGGGGAGTCTCAGCCGCTACTGCGAACACAGGATCGTGCCGGAGGCGTCGTTCAGCGGGACGCAGCCCGGCGGCGGGGTGTACCACGGGTCCGGGGTGCGGGAGGGCATCGGCGTGACGCTGGGCGTAGAGGTCGGGCTGGGCGTAAACGTCGGACTCGGCGTGAAGGTCGGGCTGGGCGTGTACGTGATCGTCGGCGTGGGCGTCACGGTATCGGTCGGGACCGGCGTAGGCGGCGGGCCGCCCAGGTTCAGAATGTTGTGCATGTAGTACCCGCTGAAGTAATCCGACGCCAGCACCAGCAGCCCGGTCGTATCGTCCAGGTTTTGCTTGGTGGACGTGGGATTGTTGATGGTCGTGTCCGTCAGCAGGTGCAGGAAGGGTGTGCCTATCCCGGATGGGAACGCGATGCTGTCCAGGCTGGATTCCTTGAAGTAGATGTCACCGCCGTAGCAGCATGGGACCGCCGCGAACGCATAGATCGTCGCGTTCTGCTCGTCCAGCAGCAGCAGCGGGCGCGTCACATTCTCGGTCACGCGCCACACCGGCGTGTTGGTCCAGTTGCCCAGCAGGTCGCGCACCAGCACCACCATCAGCGGCGCATTCGGACCCCCGCCGCCGCCGTCGTTCTGCGAGGTCTTGGCGATGGCGATCACCAGGCCCGTGGAGTCCACATTGAGATTGAAGTGATCGTCCACGTT
>CAYRWY010000158.1:0-11834 GCA_964427955.1 uncultured Anaerolineaceae bacterium | reverse complement strand
CAGTATCGAGCAGGGCGCGGTGATCGTCGGGATCGGGCAGTATACCAATCTCCGGCTGCTCGAAGAAAAGTATCCCGGCCTCCTGGCGCAGGCGAAGCTCGTCCTGATGGGCGGCTGCGTGTTTCCGGCTCCGGCGGGGTATCCGGCGTGGGGCAACGACATGGACTACAACCTCCAGTTGGACGTCCGCTCGGCGCAGGTGGTGCTCGAACGCGCCCACCCGCTGCTGGTCCCGCTCACGATCACCGTGCAGACGGCGCTGCGGCGGGCGTACCTGCCCCGGCTGGCGCGGAGCGGCCCGCTGGGCGCGCTGATCGTGCGGCAGGCGAAACTCTGCGCGCGAAGCTGGCAGAACGAGCAGAAGATCGGCGAGACCTGTCCCGCCCTGCCCCGCGACCTCATCAACTTTCAGCACGATCCGCTGGCGTGCGCCATTGCGCTCGGCTGGCGCGTGGGCGTCGAGATCGAGACGATCCCGCTCAAGATCGAGAATCGGGACGGCTGGCTGCATGAGACGCCCGATCCCGGTGGGATTCCCACGCGCGTGGTCATGCAGATCGACGGGAACGCCTTCAATGACTTCTGGTGCGAGGTGCTGTGCGAGAAAACATGAGCCACCGAACAATCGTAGTGAGCATTTTGACAGGAATGACCGTGCTAGCAGGGATAGGTTTGACTCTTTCACCGCAAGTGGCATCTGGTAGTAGTCCAGCACGGTGGTTACTCACACCAACGTCCAGCCCTGCCGTGAGCAGCGCCGCCGGACAGATTGCGTTTGTGTCACATCGCGATGGCAACGATGAAATCTACGTCATGAACGCTGACGGCAGTGACCTACGCAACCTAACCAGCACCAGTGCCAATGAATACTCTCCCGCCTGGTCGCCGGATGGGAGCCAGATCGCGTTTGTGTCTGACCGCGACGGCAACGAGGAAATTTACATGATGAACGCCGATGGGAGCCACCCGCTCAACCTGACCAACAATAGCAGCGATGATTTTGATCCTGCTTGGTCACCGGACGGCAGCCAGATCGTGTTTGCGTCGGGTGGTGATAGTGACTATGAAATCTATGTCATGAATGCTGTCGGCGACGATTTACACCGCTTGACCAAAAATGATGCCCATGATTATTATCCTGCCTGGTCACCGGACGGCAGCCAGATCGCGTTTGTCTCGGAGCGCGATGACAACCCAGAAATTTACGTGATGAACGCCGATGGCAGCAACCCACGCCGCTTGACCGATAGCCGCACTTACGATTCGGATCCTGCCTGGTCGCCGGACGGTATCCAAATCGTGTTTGCGTCGTCTCGCGACGGCAACCCTGAGATCTACATCATGAATGCTGATGGCGGCGAACCACACCGCCTGACCGACAGCGGTGATTGTTCGCTCACCTGCAAGCCTAACAATTATGCTCCCGACTGGTCACCGAACGGCAGCCAGATCGCGTTTGTGTCGAATCGCGACGGCAACGAGGAAATCTATCTGATGAATGCAGATGGCAGCGACTTATGCAACCTCACCGATAGCAGCGGCAATGATGGTGATCCCTCCTGGCAGCCTGTGCCGAACCCTACTGTGACTCCGTAGTCACTACCACAATAGCGAGGGCGAAGCGCATAGGAGGGGACATACACGGCAAGTTTCCCCTCTCCCATCGCTCTTTATGGGAGAGGGGCCAGGGGTGATGAGGGCCGCCTACCGCAGCGCCTTGCGCGTGCGCGGATCGGCCAGGTCGCGCAGGCCGTCGCCCACGAAATTGAGCGCCATCACGATGGTGAAGATCGCCAGGCCGGGGAATGTGCTCAGCCACCACTGATCGAAATAATCCACGCCATCGGACACCATGCGCCCCCACTCCGGCGCGGACGGCTCCGGCCCCAGGCCGAGAAAGCTCAGCCCGGCGAAGATCAGGATCGCGTTGCCGACGTCTACCGTCGCCATCACCACCGCCGGGGAGAGGCAGTTGGGCAGGATGGTGAGGAACAGAATGCGGACATTCGACGCCCCAATCGCCCGCGCCGCCTCGACGTACTCGTTGGATTTCACGCTGATCACGAGGCTGCGCACGATGCGGGCGTAATTCGGCCACCAGACCACGACCATCGCGATCACGGCGTTGATCACGCTGGGACCCAGCGCCGCCGCAATCGCCATCGCCAGGATGATGGTCGGAAAGGCCATGAAAATCTCGGTGACGCGCATCAGCAGCTCGTCGCCCAGCCCGCCGATGTAGCCCGCCAGCGCGCCGACCACGGTGCCGACCAGCGTGGCGCTAGTGATGACCAGCAGGCTGGCCGGGAGCGAAATCCGCCCGCCGTACAGCACGCGCGACAGCACATCACGGCCAAGCTGGTCCGTGCCGAAGGGATGCGCATAGCTCGGTCCCTGGAAGCGGATCATCACGTTCTGGGATCGCGGATCGTAGGGGCTGACCTGGGCGGCGAACAGCGAAATCACGAACCAGATCAGGCAGATCAGCAGGCCGAGCACCATCATGGGATTGGAGCGGGCGCGCAGGCGCACAATGTGCAGAGTCTTTTTCATGGTCGCCTACTCCGCCCGGATGCGAGGATCAAGCCAATAATACAGCACGTCCACGATCAGATTCGTGACGATGAACACGATGGCGATCAGCATACTGACGCCCATGATCGAGGGAAAGTCGAGCGAGCGCGCCGAATTGTAGGCATAGCGCCCGATGCCGCTCCATGCGAAGATCGTCTCGGTCAGGACCGCGCCGGACAGCAGGTTGCCGTAGGAGAGGCCGATCACGGTCACGACCGGCATCAGCGCGTTGCGCAGCCCGTGCCGCAGGATGACGTCCCGCTCACGCAGCCCTTTGCTGCGGGCGGTGATCATGTACTCCTTGGACAGCACTTCCAACATCGACGAGCGCGTGATGCGCGCGATCAGCCCGGCGGAATAGGCGCCCAGCACGCAGGCGGGCAGGACCAGGTGCGCCAGGGCGTTCTTGAACACATGCCAGTCGCCCGCGACCAGGCTGTCCACCGTGTACAGGCCGGTGACGTGCGGTGGCGGGATCACGCGTGCGTCCAGGCGTCCGGGGCCGGGCAGCCAGTCCAGCCGCAGATAAAACAACAGCAGGCAGACCAGCGCCAGCCAGAACACCGGCGCGCTCACGCCGACCAGCGACAGCGTCCGCACCAGAAAATCGATGGGACGGTTGCGCCATACCGCCGAAATCACGCCGAAGCTCACGCCCAGGATCAGGCTGACCAGGATGCCCGCCGTCGAAAGCTCGAAGGTCGCGGGCCAGAAGCGTTTGAGTTCGTCGGCGACGGGTCGGCGGTTGCGAATCGACATGCCCAGGTCACCATGCAGCAGGTTCCCGGCATATTTCACGTATTGGACGTAGATCGGCTGGTCGAGACCCCACTTGTGGCGAAAGGCGGCGACCACTTCGGGATCGCCCGCCGCGCGCTCGCCCAGGTTGGCAGCCGTCGGATCGGCGGGGATGGCGTTGGCGATCAGGAACGAGACCAGCGAGATGCCGATGATCAGCGGAATGGCGAACAACAAACGGCGCGCCAGGTAAAAATGAAGGGACATGACACATCCTGTCGCAAAAAAACACCTCGCAGGACGCGGAGATAGACTCGCGTCCCCAAATATTTGTCGTAAGGGCGTAGTGATAATCTTTGAGAACATAGCACGGAGATCGTTTGTGCTTGGCCTCACCCCCCAGCCCCCTCTCCAACCCAGTTGGAGAGGGGATTTAGGGGTGAGGCCGGGTCTCCGCGCTAAATTCCAAAGCCGTGTCAGTACGCCCCTACCAACTACTAGAAACTCAGCTTGGTCAGATCCACGCGGAACTGGCCGTTGTAGGCAAAGCCTTGCAGCGTGGCTTTGTAGGCGAAGTGCACACCGGGCTGGAACAGGGGCGCGAACGGGCCATTCTGCTGCTCGAAGAGCTGAATCTGGCGGAAGAGATCGGTACGCACCGCCGGATCGGTCTCGACCAGCACTTTGTCGCGCAGCTCGACGATGGCCGGATCGGCGTTGGCCGCCGTCCACTTGGCGCGCAAGCCGACCAGGCGATCCGGCAGGAATTCGACGTAATCCAGCGTGTCCTGGTAATCCGGGTTCCACAGGAAGACGACGAAGGGCTGCGTGCCGTCGCGGTAGGCTTGCAGGGAGGTCTGGAATTCTTCGGGCACGAGGTTGACCTTGATCCCCACCTTGTCGAGATCGGCCTGGACCTTCTGCGAGACGATGCCGAAGTCCGTGCCGATGTAGTTGAAATCGGGATAGTGCAGATCGATCTGGAAGCCATCCGGATACCCGGCCTCGGCCAGCAGAGCTTTCGCCTGATCGAGATCGGTGGGCAGCGCTTCGGACGGATCGAGCGCGCCGACGAAGCCAATCGGGACCATCGCCGCCGGGGTGCCCGCGCCTTCGCCGCTCAGGATGCGCAGTTCTTCATAGTTCAGGGCATAGCGGATCGCGCGCTGCACCAGCGGATTGCTGACCGGCCCGCCGATGGTTTCGTCTTCGTTGCACAGGATGAAGATCAGGGTATCGCTCTGGGTCGAGAAGACCGTGAGATCACTGTTGTTCTTCAGCGAGGGGACCTGATCCGGCGTGACGTCCATCGCGATGTCGATGTCGCCCGCTTCGAGCGCCAGCTTTTGGGTGGACGCTTCCGACAGGTTGCGGAGGATCATGCGGTCAAAATAGGCGGGTTCGCCCCAGTAGTTCGGATTGCGGGCCAGCACGACCTGCACGTCCGGCTCGAAGCTCTCGACCATGTATGGCCCGGACCCGGCAGAATGCTGCATCAGCCAGGGTTCGGCAGTGTCTTTTTCGGCGGCGTCGGCGGCATCGGTGCCCCCGTTGGCCATGACTTCCTTCGAGTCAACGACCGAAAAAGCGTCGAAGACCAGCTTGGCGAGGATGGCCGGATCGGGCGTGTTCAGCGTCAGCACGACGGTCGCGGCGTCCGGCGCTTCGACACTCGCGATGGTATCGGCCAGGAAGGACGGGTTGCCCTTCAGATTCTTCATGCGGTTGAAGCTGAAGACCACGTCGGCGGCAGTCAGCGGATCGCCGTTGGCGAACAGCACGCCGCTGTGCAGCGTGAAGGTGTAGACGAGGCCATCGTCCGAGATCGTCCAGCTATCGGCCAGGCTGGGGATGATCTCCTTGACCGAATCGGACGGGAAGGTCACCAGGGTGTTGTACACCGAGTGGTGGACCAGCGTGCCACCCGGCTCATACGCGCGGCCCGGATCGAGAGACTTGAAGTCGAAGGAAAGGCCGACTACCAAAGATTTTTCCTCGCGGGCGCTGGTGGATGTCAAACTCACACCCATCAAGCTGACCGCCACGACCAGCAACACTGCCAAAACACGTCGCATGTCTTTTCCTCCTGGGTATCTTCGGTTCTGGTATCAAAATTGGATACAATTTCCAATTATGTGCTGATTGAGAGAGCAACGCAAGCATTTGTAATCCTGTAACTTTGGTTATTTTAACCCTTGCCTGACAAGAAGGAGTGCGCTTATGTCTGGCTCGCTTTCATTGGGAGAGTTCCGTCTCTTGAGTTTGTACGAGTGGGAAGGCTTCACCGTCCCCCTGCCCCAGATGTTCACCACAGCCACCGCCGCCCACCTCGACGCCGCCCGCGCCTGGCTGGAGCCGCACTACCTGCGACCCGATAACGTGGTCCGCATGGGCACCCAGAGTTTCATCGTCCGCACGCCGCAGCACACCATTCTGATCGATGGCTGCGTCGGCAACGACAAACCGCGCGCTGCCGAACACTTCAACCGGATGCACACGCCTTACCTGGAAAACATGGCGCAGCTCGGCTTCACCCCGGACGATTTCGATCTCGTGATCCTCACACACATGCATATCGATCACGTGGGCTGGTTCACCCGGCTCGATGGAGATCAGTGGGTGCCGACCTTCCCTAAGGCGCGCTATATCTTCGTGCAGGACGAGTGGGCCTATTGGAAAGACTTCCCGGCAGACGACTACGACGCCCAGCAGTGCATCCGGGACAGCATCATGCCCATCGTCGCCGCCGGACAGGCAGACCTCGTTGCCGCCAACACCGTAATCGCCGCGGGCGTCTGCCTGGAAGCGCTGCCCGGCCACACCCCCGGCCATACCGCGGTGCACCTCAGTTCGGGCGGGCAGGAACTGATCATCGCCGGGGATCTGCTGCATCACCCGATCCAGGTCGCCGCGCCCGAACTCGGCATCCCACCCTACGATTTCGATCACCGCCAGGCGATCCAGACCCGCCAGGCTTTCCTGGAGCATTATGCGGATTCGCCGGTGTTGATCACGTGCACCCACTTCGCCTCGCCGGGGGTCGGACGCCTCGTGCGGGATGGGACCCGGCTGCGCTTCGAGGTCGTGGGGTAAATCACACGGCTTTCGAAAACCACAGCGTGCGCGAGTCCAGGCGGAAGCCGACCGACTCCGCCGTGCGCTGCATGGCGGCGTTCTCACTGCTCGTGCCGGTGCGGGCGGTATCCATGCCGCGCGCCTGGAGGCGCTGCAACCCGGCCAGCACCAGCGCCCGCGACAGGCCGCGCCGCTGGTAGTCGGGATGGGTGGCGACGGGATCGGTGAAGCCCTCGCGGCGGCCCGTCAGGGCGTTCTGCTCGCGGCTGATGGTGCAGAAGCAGTAGGCCGCCAGCGTTCCGTCCGGCGCGACGGCGACCAGGTCCAGATCGGGATCGTAGTCCGGCACGCGCACCATCGACCGCCGGTAATCCAGCGTCATATTTTCGGTGCCCCAGGCGGCACGGTGCAGCGCCACCCAGGCCGCGGACTCGTGCTCCCCGGCGATGGATCGGAGGGTGAAACCGGGCGGAAGCTGTGGATCGGGGATCGGCGCGTCCAGCGGGCGGACGAAGTGCAGGCCGTACTCCGGCAGGCGCTCGAAGCCATGCCGTCCGAGCAGCGCGATCCGCGCCGCGTCCTGATCCGAGGCGCTGGTATCCAGGGTCGGACGTTCGCCCGGCGCGTGCTCGTCCAGGCGCGCGCCCGCCGCGGCCCAGCCGATCATCTGCGCGGCGATTTCGACCTGCGCCGGAACCGCCAGAATCTCAAAGGTCAGGTTGGGCACGTCGAGGATGGCAAATCCCAGCAGCCCGGTCTCGTCTTCCCATACGCGGGTGCGCTGCGTCCCGCCGGGCGTGCCCAGGATCTCGCGCAGATCGGTCGGGCTGGGATAGTCCGTGATGCGCCCGGCAGGGCGAGCGCGCGCCAGCAGATCGAGGATCGCTTCCAGATCGACCGCGCCCGCATAAGGACGGTGAATCAGCATCATCCCCTCCGCTCATCCCCTGAGAACGACCCCGATCAGGCTGTACAGCAGCGGCAGCAGGAAACTGGCGAAATTCATGATCACGCTGAGCAGCACCAGCTTGCCCAGGGCCACTTTCCGGCGCAGCACCACGTACAGGAACCCGGCTTCGACGATCATGGCGAACAGCTCCCCGGCGCACAGGATCGAATAATCCGGCCAGGGGAAGCGCGTAAACCCGAACCAGACGACCGGCAGCGTCAGCAGGCTGGCGACCGGAATCCAGTACAGCAGCGCGCGCGGCAGCGACCGCTCCCGCTGGTAGATGGTCGCGACCATCGTTTCGCACAGCACGGTGAACGCGAGCGCCGGCCAAAACAGGCCGTCGAACGGCTTGCGCTTCTCGCGCACGCTTAAACCCGACTCGGTGACCGTGACGGTGAAAATCGAGTCAAAGTCGTGTTTTTGAAAGACCTCGCTCTCGCGCACCCGGTCCGCAAAGGTGATCTCCAGCTTGAGATACTTTCCGTAACCGTAGGCGCGCGACCAGCAGTAATCGGCGTCGCACTGGAACCGCTGCAGACCGCCCTCCTCCAACACGTGTTTGGCCGTACAGGACTGGTCCCCGCATTGCCACAGCGTCCCGCTGACGATGGGCACCACCGGAATCTCGTACTCGAACTCGAAATCGGCGGTGGGTTTCGGCCCGGTGTCGGCGTGGGTCGTCGCGACACCGGTCAGCAGCAGCACGGCCAGACCGCCCAGCAGCAGTGTGTAGAACCAATGGCGGTGGTGTGATAGGGGCACAGTTCCTCCTACGCACATGTCGAACTTTGTGACTATAATAAGGCCATTACTTAAAAAACTCCAATGAGGATGAAGCGATGACTACTACTTCCTTACCCCTGCGCAGCGAGATCGCGCCCGAACATACCTGGAACGACACCAGCGTGTTTGAATCTCGCGCGGCGTGGCAGGCCGAACAGCAGGCGTTGAGCCGCGATATCCCGACCCTGCCGGAGCGTTTCAAGACTCGTCTGGCCGAAGGCCCCGCCGTGCTCGCGGATTATCTGACCGCGTTCTACGAGCTTTACCTGCGCTTCGGCAAGATCTACGTCTACGCCGGGATGTTCTCGTCCGTCGATACCACCGACCAGGACGCCGCGTCGATGGAAGGCCAGGCGATGGGCCTGTTCAGCCAACTCCTCGCCGCCGCGTCTTTTGGCGAGCCGGAACTGGTGGCACTGGGACACGAGACCCTGATCCGCTGGATGAAAGAAGAGCCGCGGCTGGCGATCTACGCGCACTACTTCGACGACCTGTTCCGCCGGCGCGCACACGTCCGCTCCGCCGAGGTCGAGGAACTGCTGGGGATGGCCGCCGATCCGCTCAACCAGATGTCGAACACCGCGGAGCAGCTCGCCAACGCCGACATCAAGTTCCAGCCCGCCACGACCAGCAGCGGCGAAGCGCTGTCGGTCGAGCAGGGCACGGTCAATCTGCACGCCAACAGCCCGGATCGGACGCTGCGCCGCACCTCGCACGAGAGCTACAGCGACGGCTACCTGGCGTACAAAAATACCTTCGCCAGCAACCTGACCGCCGCCATCAAGCGCGACATCTTTTACGCGCGGGCACGCCGCCACCCGTCCGCGCTGGAAGCCTCACTCTACGCCAACAACCTGCCGGTGGACGTCTTTCATAACCTGATCGCGATCTTCCGCAAGAATCTGCCGACGTGGCACCGTTATTGGGCGGTCCGCCGCCGGGCGTTGGGCGTCGATAAGCTGTACCTGTACGACTGCTGGGCCCCGCTGGCCAGCAGCAAACCGGACATTCCCTACGCGCAGGCCGTCGAGTGGATCTGCGCCGGGCTGGCCCCGATGGGCGAGGATTACGTGCGCGCAGTGCGGCGCGGCAGCCTGGAACAACGCTGGGTGGACATCTATCCGAACCAGGGCAAGCGCCAGGGCGCGTTCTCCAGCGGGTTCAAGGGAACGCTGCCGTTCATCATGATGAGCTACAACGGGACGATGATTTCGATGAGCACGCTGGCGCACGAACTCGGCCACTCGATGCACTCGTATCTGGCCTGGCAGACCCAGCCTCCCGTCTACAGCGATTATTCGCTGTTCGTGGCCGAAACCGCCTCGAACTTCCACCAGGCGATGGTCCGCGCCTACATGCTCGAAGCGAAGAAGGACGATCCGGTCTTCCAGATGGCGATCCTCGAAGAAGCGATGTCGAACTTCCTGCGCTACTTCTTCATCATGCCGACGCTGGCCCGCTTCGAACTGGAGACGCACCAGCGCGCCGAGCGCGGCGAAGGGCTGACCGCCGACAGCATGAACGCGCTGATGGCCGATCTGCTGGCCGAAGGCTATGGCAGCGAGTTGGAGCCGGATCGCCCGCGCGACGGAATCCTCTGGGCGCAGTTCAATCACCTGTACGTCAATTTTTACGTCTTCCAGTACGCGACGGGCATTTCGGCGGCCAACGCGCTGGCGAAGGGCATCCTGTCCGGCCAGCCGGGCGCGGTGGATCGTTACCTGAGCTTCTTGAAGGCGGGCGGCTCGCTCTACCCGCTGGACGCGCTCAAGCTGGCCGGGGTGGACATGACCTCGCCGGAGCCGGTCGAGCGGGCGTTCGGCGTGCTGGCCGATTACGTAGACCGGCTGGACAAGTTGGTGTAAGCGTGAACAGTGGTCAGTTGACAGTTTTCAGTTGACAGATCACAATCCGTCAGCGGGTGAAAACTGACCCTGCGACTTGCTATATAATCTCATCCCCCGCCCCCCTCTCCACCCGGTGGCGAGGGGGAGTGGTGCGGTGGAAACGTCGGCGTAGGGGCCGTCGAATTCGCCAACAACATCGTACACCGGATTACTGAGGCTCGCATAAAAAACTAAACTTTTGATGCCCACGGTTGACCTCACCCCCTACCCCCTCTCCAATCATGCTGGAGAGGGGGACTGAACTTCGGGTGGAGTACGTCCCCTCTCCGCTTTTTTCGGAGAGGGGATTGAGGGGTGAGGTCAATCTCCCAGGCAAAAGTTTAGCTATTTGTGCAGGGATCAGTAACTGACCACTGATGACTGTGAACTGTTCACTTTAGGAGTCACTCATGAAAACTACCCTACAAGCCTTGCTTGACGCGGGCGGGACGGTCATCGCCGATGGCGCGATGGGATCGCTGCTGTTTTCGATGGGCCTGGAGCGCGGGACGTCGCCCGAACTGTGGAACGTCGAACAACCGGACAAGGTCGCCAGCGCCCACCGGGCGTACCTGCAAGCGGGCACCCAGGTGATCCTGACCAACACCTTCGGCGGGACGCGCCCCCGGCTCGGCACGCACGGCCTGGGAGATCGCGCCGTGGAGTTGAATCGGGCCGCCGCCCGGATCGCGCTGGCCGAAGTCGAAGCGGCGCCGCATCTCGCGGCGGTGGCGGGCGACATCGGCCCCACCGGGCTGATGCTCGAACCGCTGGGCGATCTGACGTTTGACGACGCGGCGGCAGCGTTCGAGGAACAGGCGCGCGCCCTGGTCGAGGGCGGCATCAGCGCGCTGTGGATCGAGACCATGTCCGACCTGGAAGAAGTGCGCGCGGCGGTGGAAGGCTGCCGCCGGGCCGCGCCCGATCTGCCGCTGATCGCGACGCTGACGTTCGACACCAAAGGCCGGACGATGATGGGCGTCACGCCGGAAAAGGCGCTGAAAACCCTGAGCGAATACGATCTCGTGGCGCTGGGGGCCAACTGTGGCAACGGGCCGGACGAACTCGAAGCGGCCATCACCAAGATGCACGCGGCGGGCGCAGTGCTGCCCCTGGTCGCCAAAGCTAACGCGGGCGTCCCCCGGATGCAGGATGGCGAGACGATCTACGATGCGACGCCCGCCGATATGGCCGGGTATGCGGTGCGGGTGCGCGACCAGGGCGCGCGGATCATCGGTGCGTGCTGCGGCAGCACCCCGGCGCACATCCGGGCCATCGCCGAGGCGCTGAAGTAGCCCCTACCCCAGCGTCACAATCAACTGCTGGCCGACCACCTCGGTAGTGTACGTGGTCAGGTCGGCCTTGGCCGGGCCGGATGCGCGGTGGCCTTCCAGGTCGAATTTCGACTGGGAGTAGCACGTGCACTCCAGTTCGCCGCCCTTGAGATCGAGCTTCTTCTGGACGTGTGTGCACTTGTTCAGGAAAACGTGATAGGTGTCGGAGTCGCGCACGATCAGCAGCGGCTCCGGCAGCGTATCCGCCTCGATCCGGACGGCGCTGGACGGCGCAGCCAGTTCGGGGATCGCGTCGAGGTTCAGCGTCAGCACCTGGTCGGCATAGGTCCAGGCGGCGGCATTGTCCACGGCAGGCATATCCGTTTCGCCATCGTTGAGCAGCCGGTCGAAGAGATCCGTCTGGGTGCCGACGACCCCCGCCGTCACGCCGCACGCGACCACCGAAACGCCCGCACAGCCGCCGACACGCAGCAGCGTCCGCCGTGTAAGTTTCTTATGAGCCAAATCAGTCATAGCTAACTCCCCTCAACA
>CAYRWY010000157.1:0-11909 GCA_964427955.1 uncultured Anaerolineaceae bacterium | reverse complement strand
CGGCGGGCTTTCTTCTCCTGGGCGAGCAGCGCCAGGGCGCGATCCAGGTCGATGGTGAGCACGTCATCCTGGGCGCTCAACGAGCGATATTCCCCGTTATGGCGGACGAAGGGACCGAAACGCCCGATACCAACCTCGATCTTCTCCCTAGTTTCCGGGTGAGTGCCCAGCGTGCGCGGCAGTTGCAGCAGCCCCACCGCGTGCTCCAGGGTCAGATCTTCGGGCTTCATGCCCTTCGGCAGGGAGGTTCGCGGCGGCTTTTGCTTGCTGTCCGGATCGCCATTCGAGCCAAGCTGAACGTAAGGACCGTAGGGTCCCTTGAGCACGTAGATCGGCTCGCCCGTGGTGGGATGGTGCCCCAGGGGTGTCGGGCCGGATTCCTTCTCATGAAGCAGCTTGAGCGCCTGTTCCTCGCCCAGGTCACCCGGCGGCAGGTTATCCGGCAGCGATACGCGCAGCGGCTCGCCGTTGTTATCCTGCTCAAGATAGGCTCCGTAGCGCCCGATCCGCACCCGCGCCTTCAGATTGTCCAGGACCAGGGCATTGATGGTGCGGGGATCGATCTCCTGCTCCTTGGCTTTGACCTGCTGCTCCAGCCCTTTTTCGTGCAGGTAGAAGGACTTGAGATAGGGCACGCCCTTGATATTCCCGCCCGCGATGTCGTCCAACACCTGTTCCATCTGCGCGGTGAACTTGATGTCCACCAGATCCGGGAAATGCTGCTCCATCAACTCATTCACGGCGAACGCCGTAAAGGTGGGGACCAACTGCTTGGCGGATCGGACCACGTAGCCGCGATCCTGGATGGTGCTGATGATGGTCGCGTAGGTGCTGGGACGGCCAATCCCTTCGCTTTCCAGGGATTTGACCAGAGTCGCTTCGGTGTAGCGCGCCGGGGGTACGGTGTCGTGCCGGACCGGTTCGAGGGTGCGGCAGTGCACGGTATCATCCACTTTGAGCGGGGGCAGGATCGTCTCCTGATCGTCCAGCGCGGCGCTGGGATCGTCGGCCCCTTCGACGTAGGCGCGGAAAAAGCCGGGAAACAACACCTGACGACCGGACGCGCGGAATTCGGCATCCTCGACCGTGATCTGGACGGTGGTCAGGCGCAGCCGGGCGTCGGCCATCTGGGTCGCCATCGTGCGCTTCCAGATCATGTCGTACAGCCCATACTCTTGACCGTCCAGGCCCAACTCGTCGGCGGTGGGCATCTGATGGCCCGCCGGGCGGATCGCTTCGTGCGCTTCCTGCGCGCCCTTCGACTCGGTGCGGTACTGGCGGGGCGACGGACTCAGGTAGTCCGCCCCGTATTTGTCCTCCACCCGCTGGCGAATGGTCGTGAGCGCCTGCTCGGAAAGATGGACCGAATCGGTACGCATGTAGGTGATCAGACCGCGCTCGTACAGGCGCTGGGCGATCTGCATGGTCTGCCGGGCCGACAGGCCGAGCTTGCGGTTGGCGTCCTGCTGCAAGGTCGAGGTCGTGAAGGGCGGCGCGGGCGACCGCGTCTGATCGCGCTCGCTCACGTCGGTGATACGCCAGACGCCTTTTTTCAGGCGTTCGACCAGATCCCTGGCCTGCTTCTCGTTCAGCAGGACGACTTTCTTGCCCTGGGGAATCTGGCCGGTGGTCTCATCGAAATCTTTGCCCGTCGCCAGCCGCACTCCACCCAGCGTCACCAACTGGGCGGTGAAGCGTTTGCGGTGCGCTTCGAGCGTGGCTTTGAGGTCCCAATAGGCGCCCGATTTGAAATTGCGCCGTTCCAATTCGCGCAGCACCAACAGGCGCACCGCCGCCGACTGAACACGTCCCGCCGACAGGCCGGGCGCGATCTTCTTCCACAGCAGCGGAGACACGGTGTAACCGACCAGGCGATCCAGGACGCGCCGGGTCTCCTGCGCTTCAACCAGTTGGTTATCGATGGTCCGGCAGTTATCGAGGGCCTCGTGGATCGCTTCTTCGGTGATCTCATGAAAGACCATGCGCCGGATGGGCACATGCGGCTTCAGCACCTCGGTCAGGTGCCAGGCGATACTCTCGCCTTCGCGGTCCTCGTCCGTCGCCAGGATCAGCTCGCTGGCATCTTTTAGGGCCGTCGAAATCTCCTTGACGACCTTCTTCTTATCTTTGGGAATCACATACAGCGGCTCGAAATCCGCCGCGACATTGACCCCCAGGCGCGACCATTCCTCGCTCTTGACCTTGGCCGGAATTTCGCTGGCCGAGGCGGGCAGATCACGGACGTGTCCCATACTGGCAACCACCTGGTAGCCCTTTGGCAGGAACTGCCCGATGGTACGTGCTTTGGTTGGGGATTCGACGATTACAAGCTTGCTCACAAGGCCACTCACACCAAACTCGTTGTGCGCTGAGCCGGGGGGTCAACCGCCCGGTGGAAATTCTGCGAAGCGTACCACTATGTTATTCGGCTGGCAAGTGCGATTTTGGTAGGGGCCACAATAGGGGAGAACGTGTAGGAGCGGTTCGCGAACCGCTCCTACGAGAGGATCAGCCCAGATGGTGCGTGAGGATATCGGCCAGTTTGACCCGGAACGAGCGAAGCTGGTAGGGAGTGAGCGACACACGCAGCGTATCCGCCTTCAGATCCGCCGGGCCGGTTGGTTCTTCGAGCAGATTCACTTCCTCAGCCGACTCGATTTTCACGCCAAACACCAGCGTCGCCGTCGTGCGCCCGCCGTGGGCTTCGTACACCCGGATGATCAGATCGTCGCCGTCCTCGGCTTTTTTGACGGTGTCGATGATCGCGCCGGGCGTGCGGCAGGTGACCAGGCCGAATTCGACCGGCAGCCAGGTCCCGGTGCCCGTCACGGGATGCGCCAGCAGCGGGCAGTTCAAGCGCCGCGCCTGCGCGATGGTCCCCTGACGCCAGTCACCCGCGTGCGGGTACAGCGCATAGGTGAAGGTGTGTTGGCCCTGATCGGCTTCCGGATCGGGATGCGTTGTCGAACGCAGCAGACTCAGGGTCAGCACATGGCCCTGCGTGCTGTAGCCGTATTTGCAATCGTTCAACAGGCTGACGCCATAGTTTCCTTCGGACATATCGGCCCACTGCTGGGCGGGCACTTCGTGACGCGCCTGATCCCAGGCCGTATTGCGGTGCGTCGGACGCTCCAGAGTCCCGAACTGGACCTCATAGGTGGCGTTGGGGGCGTGGATTAGCAGCGGGAAGTGAACCCGCAGCAGGATGTGCTGCTCGTGCCAATCCACCTCGGTATCGAAGCTCAGCACCCGCTGATCGGCCAACAAGCTGATACGCTGCACGACGCGCGAACGATTGAAGGTATAGGTCACCTGCAAGGTCGCACGCAGCGGTCCTTCTTCCAGCAGCGTGACCGAATCCGGCTCCAACTGCCAGCCCTGATCCTGGACATACGCTTCTACGTCCCAGGCATCCCACTGGTGCGGGCGATCCACGTAGGCCCACACCTGGTTGCCGATCTCGCCCGGCACGAGCACGTCGCGGAAATGTTCGAGGTCGTACAGGCGGACCAGATTGCCCTTCGCATCAAACTCCGCGCGCAAGAGGCCGTTTTCGAGGCGGGTCAGCGTCCCGGTCGCGGCCTTATCGACGTGGGGGGAGTTCTTCTGTTCGGTCGGGCGTACCAGGTACGCCTTATGGCCGTACCCTGGGACGTTGCTGGGAATGAACAGCGCGCGGCGGGTGGCGGGATCGATCCACTGGAACGGCTTGCGGCGGCCACTGGGTCCCACGATCTCGACGGCCCCCTCACCCGGCAGCGTCACCTCCAGGGGACCGCCCTGAGTCGTGCTGAGGGTGTTGAAGACGGCAAAACCTTCCATGTCGGCATCGTAACGGATATGCCGGGCAATCGTGCCCAGTGCCTCGTCCAGCGCCCCGGCGGCCCGGAGTTGAGCCTGAGCGTAATCACGCGCCGTGTCCTGGTAGACCGCGTTGATGCTGCTGCCGGGCAGAATGTCGTGGAACTGGTTGAGCAGCACCGTTTCCCAGGCCGCGCTCAGGCTTTCCTGAGGATAGGCCGCGCCCAGCAGATGCGCAATCGAGGCTAACGCCTCGGCATTATGCAGGGCGATTTCGAGCTTGCGGTTGTGGCGCTTGGTGCGCGCCTGGGTGGTATAGGTGCCGCGATGCATCTGGAAGTACAACTCACCGACCCAGTGCGGCAGATCGTCGGGGATCGTCGCTTCAAGGTCGTGGAAGAAGTTCTCCGCCGTGCTGTGCTTGACCTGCGGAAGTCCCGGCAGATCGGCCATGCGCGCCCGGCGTTCGACCATGTCCTTGTTCGGACCGCCGCCGCCATCGCCCATCCCATAAGCCACAGCCAGGTGATGGTTGGCATCCTTCTGTTTGTAGTTGTTCCAGGTCGCCGCCATCTCCGCCGGGGTGAGGTTCGCGTTGTAGGTCGCGATCTTCCAGCCGATATTCGTTCCCCACGAGTCGGGCGTGGTCGAAAGATGCGTCAAGACCTGGCTGCCGTCCAGCCCTTCCCACCAGAAAGTGTCGTAAGGATATTCGGTGTACTGGTTCCAACTGAGCTTGGAGGTGAAGAAATAGCGCACGCCCGCCAGCTTCATGATCTGGGGCAGCGCCGCCGAATAGCCGAAGACGTCCGGCAGCCAGAGCACCTCCGGGCGGAAGCCCAGCTCGGACTGGAAGTAGCGCATCCCGTAGAGGAACTGGCGCACCAGGGACTCGCCGCAGGGCATATTCGTATCCATCTCGACCCAGGTGCAGCCGGTGGGATTCCAGCGCCCTTCGGCGACGCGGGCCTTGATGCGCTCGAACAAGTCGGGGCGATCCTGAGACACCATCTTGTAGAGATGCGGCTGGCTCTGCGTGAACGTGTATTCCGGGTACTGATCCATGAACGCCAGCGCCGTCGCGAAGGTGCGGGCCGCTTTGCCCCGCGTGACCCGGAGCGGCCAGAGCCAGGCCACGTCGATATGCGCGTGGCCCAGGGCATGAACGACCGGGCGCGGCGCGATTCCGGTCTGAGTGGGACGCGCCTGGAAGATCAGTTCGCGAAGCACCGCCCGGGCTTCGCGGACGGTCGCGCAGAAGGCCGCGTCGGGCGGATTCATCCAGTTGATCCGCTGGAAAGCATCGTTCAGCACGTTCAGGTAGAAGCTGCGTTCAGGCGCGGCGCTCGGCAAAGCGGAAATCGTCTCAAGCAGCACGTTCGCGTCCCAATACAGTCCCTCGACATCCCGATCAATCCAGGCCAGATCGGCGACTTTGAAGCGGACCTGGTGATCACCCGGTTGGGACATGCCCATGAAGCACTCCATCGTGATCGCGACCGGGCGTCCGGCTTCGACGGAGTCGGTGAGCAGGACTTCGAAATGGATAGGGTTGATCGTCTGCGGCGGTACGCCGGGAACGGATACACTGACCAACGCCTCCGGCCCCGAAAAGAGCGCCCCGGCGGGATCGGTCAGCAGCGCTTCCATTTGGATGTGCAGCGCCGCCGGACGTCCGATCCAGGACTCAGGAATCGTGGTTTCGGCGGTCAGCCAGGCCCAACTCAAATGCGTTCCCCACAGATCGCCGGATCGCAGGGGCCGCCAGTTGCGGTCACCAGCGGGAGGCAGCGGCGTTCCATAGGGCAGTCCATCACAGATCTGCCAGCGGAGCGGCACCGCATCCCGGTAAATATACGAACGCAGGGTCCGTGTCAGATGAGTCAATTTTTCATGGATCAGGGGCATCGGTCAGACTCCAAAATCAGGATAAGGACGTTCAAGATTCCGCTGGATCAAATACCTGTCCGGCAGGCAGTTTCACCGTGCCGTCCACATTCTCAAAAACGATTTCGCCCGGGGTCAGGTGCAGCGCCAGATAGGCGTCGGGAGGAACCGTCAGGGTCAGCGTGGCGCGCGCGATGGTCCCGACCACCGGCTTGCGCCGGATGACGATATAGACTCCGGCGGCATCCTGCTCGGCCACCAGTTCCACGCCAAAGGCACGATACAGGTTCGCTTCGAGTACGACTTTGGCGGCTGGTTCCGAGCGCACGACGACGCGGCAGTGACTCGCCCGCACGTAAACGGTCACAGGCGACGTGACGTTGAACACCTGGAGATGGGATCGCTGTGAAGTCTTGGGGACGACGTCCGCCGCCGCGCCCAGGGCCGAATCGACGGCAGACCGGCCTCCCATCCGCAGCGCGGTGCCGACGGCAGCTCGCCCGCCCTGGCGCAGTACCCATCCTGCTACCCGGCGCATGGTGCTGACCATCCTTGTTCGGCCCACCACACCCGTACGGTCTGTGCGACGAGAGGGGCTTTTTCCAGGGGGAACATGTGCCCGGCCTGCTCGATCATCACGAGGCGAGCCTGTGGAATACGCTCGGCGAGGGTCATTCCGAACTTAGGTTTCACCATACGATCCTCGGTGGCGCTGATCACCAAGACCGGCACGGCGATGCGATCCAACTGATCGCGCACGTCGAACGCCTGGCAGGCCAGGTAATCCCCCTGCAACACCTGGGGCGCAATGTCGAGCAGGCGCTGGCGGCTCAGATCTTTGACGCTCTCCGGCACGCCGGGGTCCCAACTCCACTCGACCACCCAACGGACCGTCTCTTCCGTCGCCTCGATGATGCGCTGTGGCAGTGTCGGATCGATCGGGAGCTTGCTGCCCGTGCCCATCAGGATCAGCCCGGCCACGTGCTCGGGGTCGTGCAGCGCCACCTGCAAGGCGACCGCTCCGCCCATGCTGTGCCCGGCGATCACGGCCCGTTCGATTTGCAGCGCCGCAAGCAGCGCGCTCACGGCCTCCGCATAGGCGAGAATATCAGACCGCCCTGGCCCGGCAGATCGTCCGTGACCGGGCAGGTCCAGGGCGATCACGCGAGTACCGGGCAACCGGCGCAGTTCCGGCGGCCAATCCAGGTGTGATCCCCCCGCCCCGTGCACCAATACCAGGGGAGGCTGAGAGGTATCCGCTTTTTGCTGGCTGTAGTAAATAGGCAGACCAACGGCAGGCATAACGCTCGTCTTTTGACAGGATTCGACCAACGCTCTCAGTTTACCGCTAATCCGGTTTGGAGCGCCAGCATTTCTCATCTGCTGCTTGACGCTGATCTCCCGGCTGGCTATACTCCTGACCTAGAACAGCGAGTTTTTTCGTGGAGGATAGGATGGCGGATAAAGCGGTGCCTGAGAACACGATCAGCCCAGACTTGCTTGAAATTCTGCGCTGCCCCGAAGCAGTACATTACACCAATAAGGGTGACGATCCGGGTCGTCTGAGACTGGTTCACGGCTGCTGGCTGGTGTGCGACGACTCCGGCTATAAGTACCCGATCCGGGAAGGGATTCCGGTCATGCTGCTGGACACCGGGAAGAAGTACAAGGATGTCCCGGAAGACAGCCTGCCTGTGCCGCCCCCCGACGAAGACTGATTGGCGCACGCCCCCGAACGCCCGGCCCTGACTGCCGGGCGTTTTTTTGCCGTCCGCTAGTGGTAGATTGAAGCTTCTGATATACTGCAACTCAAACCTATATATTTCACGTGATTGGTAAGGGCGGTCCGAATGAGTCTACAACCTGTTTTTTCACATGGGGCACCAATTCACGGCAGCCAGAATTTACCTGTTCGCCCGCTGGAACGACTGGTAGGGCGCAGTTCCGACCTGGATTCGATCCACCTGGCCCTCAGAGCCGGAACCGCGGTGCTGCTGCATGGGCCAGCCGGAATCGGCAAAACCGCGCTGGCCGCCGCACTGGCTGCCGGGTATGCGGAGCTGCCGGGCGGGGTGTTGTGGTTGGAAGTCAACGACGATCCTTTTCCGGCGCTGCTCAACCAGGTCGCGCGGGCCTATGGAGCCGCTCCCCTGGGCGGAGGCGCTGACGCTGCCAGCGTACAACGGCTGCTGCAAGACAACCGCCCCCTGGTCGTCCTGGATGGGCAGGTCCAGATCGACGCAGCCCGTGAATTTGTACGAGAATGCGCGGCGGGAGTCCCCCTGCTGCTGACCCAGCCCAAAATGATCCCTGGCCCCTGGACGCCCTACGCCGTCCAACCGCTGAGCGCCGACGATACGACGAGCCTGCTGTCATCGCTGGCCGGGTCGGCGATCCAGCCCGACGATGCCCTGCTGGACGCCCTGGCCGGGATTCCGCTGTCGATCACGCTAGCCGGTCACGCCTTAGCCGATGGACGCACGGTGGCCGAGTTTCTGGCCCAACTGCCCGATCTGCCGCCCGGCCAGACCAACCGCATCATGGCCGTCACGACCGCCGCTTACCGCCTGCTGGCGCCTGAACTCCAGGGGATGGCAGTGCTGCTGGCGACGACCTTTGCGGGCGGGGCCAGCGAAGAACTGCTCGCCACCACCAGCCGCGCGCCCGGAGCGGCCATCACGGCCCGGATGCGGCAGCTCGTGGGCCACGGTTTCGCCGTCGAGCATTCCGTCTACGATCAGCCCTATTTCGGCGTCCACGAGATCGTCCGGGCGTTCGCCGAGGCTTTCCTGCGCGGCAAGCAGCGGTTGGACACGATGATCGAGCGCCATTTACAGGGGCTTCAGACCTTCGTCCAGCAGCACGCGGGCCACGACGATCCGGCGCATTACCAGAGGTTGGCTGCCGAAGTCAGCAATCTGATCGCGGCGGGGCGTTATGCTGCCGAAACCGGCCACACCGATTTTTTGACTAAAGTGACCGAGAGTCTGCAACCCACGTCGCCGCAGAGCTTCGTCACGGCGTGCGGCTTCCAAGTCGAATACGACTGGCTCGCGGAAGAACCGCCTGCCGAGGCTGTCCCCCTGGCCGAAGCGCCCGCACCCGCCAGCGAAGAGGCCATCGTCGAAAAATCCGACACCGAGCCGACCCAGCCCACACCGTCGTATGAAGACGTCGATAAGAAACCGCTGACGTGGGACGAGACTGCCTCGCTCACACTGCGTGACAGCGAACCGGCGCTCCCTCAAAGCCCGGCCAACACTGTCCCCCAGACCGGCATCGAGCATCCGGGCAACGTCGCCGCCCCCGAGGCGGAAGTTCAGCAAGACGTTCAGGCCAATGGCAGCATCGAAGACGAACTGGCCGCCCTCTCCGCCCTGGCGACCCAGAACCTGGGCAACGCGAATTACGACGATGTGGTGAACTATGTCGAGCGCGGCATGGCCCTGGCCCAGGAAAGCGGCAACCCCGAGCGTGAAGGCGAGCTGCTGGGATTGTTGGGCGATCTCCAGGTGAGTCTCGGCGAACTGGACGGCGCGGAAGCGGCCTACCGGGAAGCGATTGTGGCCTTCCGGCCCAGCGAGTCGTGGCTGAACATCAGCCTTACCCAGGACAAACTCGGCTCCGTCTACTGGGAGCAAGGGCGCTATCAGGATGCCATCAATCTCTGGGAGCAAGCCCTGGCCATCTACGACCGCCTCGAAGAAACTGACCTGGTGCGCGCGGTTCTGGACAAGATCGGCGATACCCAGACGGACCTGGGGGAATGGGACGACGCGCAGGCCAGCTACACCCGCGCGCTCGCGCTGGCGAAAGCCGCCGACGATCAGCCCGGCGTCTTCGAGCAGTACCGGCAGATTGGATGGGTGCTGGAGCTGCGTGGAGATACCGACGGTGCGATTCTGCATTACCGCCGGGCGCTGCACCTGGCATTCTCGCTCAAGGACGAGGAAAAACAGAGCCGGATCATGCTGTCGCTGGCACACCTGATGATCGACGATACAAATTCGATCAATCTGGCGCTCCAACTGCTGCAAACCGCCAGCACTTTACAGCCGGATAACACCGACGTGCAGCGCCTGCTCAGCCGGGTCAGAACCCGCCAGGAGCGCCTGATGCGCGCCGGGATGACCCTGGCCCTGGCCTCAGAAGACAGTCTGGAGGATTATGCCCGGACAGCCTTCGATCTGAACGTCTGACGCCCTGCGGACAGGGACCAGCCGCGTCAGGTTGGTCCCTGCTCGCCATTACCGGCGCGCCGGTCGGAAGAACACGAAGTAGACCGACGTGCCAAAGATCACCACGTCCAACGCCATCCAGATCAACGCCCAGAGGGCCGCCGATCCTCCGATCTCGTGCGCCATCGAGCTGGCGTCGTTGAGCGGCATCATAGAGGACGGCAGCGTGACGATCTTGAGCAGCACCCAGGCGTCGGTGATCGCTTGCAGGCCGGTCAAAAAAGCCAGGAAGGTGAGCACGACGACGATGGTGTCACGGCTGCCGCGCAGGCCCACCCAGATCAGCGCCAGTCCGCTGATCAACCCCACCAGAATGGTGATCAGGTTCCCGGCCCCGGCGAAGGCCATCAACAACATACCGCCGCACGCCCCGACGATCACGCCGACGTAGCGCCCCTGGGCTGTCTCCTGCGTGAGGAAGAGATACAGCGCCGCGCCCAGCACGCCCACCACGGGGATCAGCTCGAAGAGGCTGAGCTTAGAGAGACTCATCCCGGAATAGGCCAGCGTCAGAAGGCCAATCAACGTGCCCACCGCGACGGCGACCCGGCCCGGCTTGGGCGTGCGGTGCGTCAGAAACAGCAGACCCGCCCCAAACAGGGCCGTGCCCAGGTAGCCCGCCTGGATGATCACCCAGCGCCAGCCGCCGCTGGTGTAGGCCAACCCGGCCCCGCGGCGCGTGATCTCGAAATGGAGGAACGAGCCGCCGGTCAGCACGGCGGATACGCCATGCCCCAGCTCGTGGATCATGGTGACAAACAGGCGAAATGGCAGAGTCAGGAAAAATAACCCTTGCATTTGCCACAGGACTAATGCGATCATGAAGGCAACGACTGCCAGGGCGAGGTCTCGCCGTGAATTTCGGTTTGCGAGATTGGTAGACACGACTTTTGCTCCCTTTACCGGTAAGCACCGGCAGATAGGATAACGCTATGACCCTCTCCGAACGTATCCGATTTGGAACCGTCGGCAGTCCGCAGACGACGCCGACGCCTGGCACGCCCGCCGCCATCGAACACACTCGCGTGTTGGGACTTCAGCACCTCGAGATCGCCTGGGTGCAGAGCGTGCGCGTGTCGGACGACACGTGCGCCGCGATCAAAGCGACCGCCGAACGACACCAGATTACCCTGAGCATCCATGCGCCCTATTATATCAATCTCAACAGCCAGACCGCCGAGCTGATGCAAAAAAGCGACGAGCGGCTGCTGGCGGCAGCGCGTAAGGGGTTCCTGGCCGGGGCGCGCGACATCATCTTCCATCCTGGCTCTTATCACGAACAAGCCCCTGATTTAGTGTACGAACGGGCCAGGCAGAAGTTGCTCGAGATCCGGGGGATTCTCGATGAAGAAGGGGTTACGGTCACGCTGCGCCCGGAGACGATGGGCAAAGCCGAGATGTTCGGCGACCTGGACGAGATCCTCCAACTCAGCCGCGATGTGCCGGGCGTGCTGCCCTGCATCGACTTCGCGCACATGCACGCTCGCACGGGCAAGCTGAACAGCTATGAGGAGTTTGCCGCCATGCTGGGCGCGGTCGAGCGGGAACTGGGACGCGCGGGCCTGGAACGGCTGCACGCCCACCTGTCGGGCATCGAGTACGGTCCCAAAGGCGAGAAGAATCACCTGCCGCTCAACGAGGCCGATCTGCGCTACCGGGAGCTGCTCCAGGCGATGGTGGATGCCCAGGCGGCGGGCACCATCGCGGTCGAGGCGCCCGAGCCGTTTCACATCGCCGACGCCCTGACCCTGCAAGCCACCTACCGGCGCCTGCTCGAGGATGAGAAGTTGGTGAGAAACGGCGACGAATCGTAGGTTAAGCGTTTGGTCCGCGCACGTGAAGGCGATATTATAGGGACGATCGGCGGCCACGCTCGATTGGCCCTGGGAAAATATGAGTAAGGAGCTTGGTTGCGATGAGAGATGATTACGGTAACCTGCGCCGTCGCACGCGGGATGCCAGTTGGCAATGGCTGATGATGGG
>CAYRWY010000156.1:0-11925 GCA_964427955.1 uncultured Anaerolineaceae bacterium | reverse complement strand
CGCCAGTTCCGCCAACCGCGACGGCCACCGAGACTGCGTCTCCGACGGTCACGCCAGTTCCGCCAACCGCGACGGCCACCGAGACTGCGTCTCCGACGGTCACGCCAGTTCCGCCAACCGCGACGGCCACCGAGACTGCGTCTCCGACGGTCACGCCGGTTCCACCGACCGCCACCGCGACGCGCACTCTCACCCCGGCGCCGGTCGTCGTACTGCCGAGCCTGACGTCTACGGCCAGTCTGACGGCGACCTGGACGCCCTCGGCTACTGTGACCGCTACCCCTTCGCCGCTGCCCTCTGACACGCCAATCCCGACAGCATCTGCTATTCCATCTGCAACACCGACCGTGCCCGCGACGTTCACGCCGAGTCCGGTGCCGCCTGTGGACGGGATGCCGCCGCATATTGAATCTCCCACCTCTGGCGGGGTATACTCACCCGGTACGCTGATGGTCAGTGGTGCCGCGCCGCCCAGCGTGATGGTCCAGATCGAAAATGCCGCGACGGGTGAAGTGTTAGCTTCCGTCCCGGCAACTGCCGAGGGAATCTGGCAGGCGGCGGTCAGTCTGCCGGAGGAAGGATCGGTCATCCTGGTGGCGGTCGCTCCAGGACCGGCGGGTTCGCTGCTGATCTCCGATCCGGTGACGATCACCCTGGCTCCGCCGGTGCAGCCGAATACGGGCGGAAAGCTGGCTGCCGATTCGGCTGACACGGGCCGGGCGTTTACGGCCCTGCTGGCACTACTGCTTTCTGCGGGAGGGTTCAGCGCGTTCTTCGCTGGTCGAATGCTGTATATCCTGGCCAAAGATCGGTTGACTCCGCATTAAAATTCCTGGAAGTCTGTTTTCACCCGAAAGAGCTAACGCATGAGCTTTCATCGACGTCGTTCTTGGATGGCGGTCCTGGCCGTGATGGTCCTGATCCTGGTCGGGACCTGGGGCATTGTCTGGCAGAGTTTCGATCCGGGCCACAAGCATGATACGTCAACCGATCTGATGACTCCCACCCTGTCCACCAGGAATGCCCTGGTCTTCGAGGTGTCGCCCGAAGAGTCGGAGGTCGATTTCGTCACCGAGGTGCGCGGGGTATCCCTGCACGGGGTCTTCCCGGTCGAAGAGGGGACGATCACGCTGGAGCCGGTGGGCGATCAACTGCGCGTCCTGGTCCGGCTAAATATTGACGTCGATTCCGTGGACACCGGCAGCACGATGGTGGATCGGGTGCTGCGTGCCGCGATGGCGACGGGCGACTATCCCATCGCGTTTTACGTGGCTTCTTCACGCGAGCTGGTGCCGGTGACCGAAGAACGGATCTCCTTCATATTGGATGGCGACCTTGAGGTGCACAACGTCGCCCACGCGCACTCGATGTCGGTCAACGCGCAGTTGATCAAGAGCCACATGCAGGCCATCGCGACTTCCGATCTGGATCTCGCCGAGCACGGAGTGGAATTTCCGGCGATTGTCGGCAGCACAGTGATTAAGCTGACCGCCCGCCTGCAAGCCTACGAGGTCCCCGCCGGGACCCCCACTCCCACGCCGCCAGGATGAAAGTCGCCGCAAAAATCCAGAACACCGGGTACGTCGGGAACAGGTAGCGCGGCAAGGCCAGCAGCACCAGGTGAATCCCGGTGAAGTAGCCGATCACGCCGTACAGCGGCAGCAGCATTCGCCATTGGCACCGCTTGATCCACATACCCGCGGCGCCCAACAGCAGGCCGGTGTAGTGGAAGACGTAGAGCAGCAGCTTAGGCCAGAACGACTGGGTGTGAGTCAGATCGACCAGCCCGCCCAGCGAGCGATCTTGGCGCAGCCAGTGTGAGGCCAGTCGTTGGATGCTTTCTCCCTTGAAGTGCACGGTATTGTGCGGCTGAAGGTAGGCTTTGCCGAGATTCTTCACCCGGTGCGCGATCCAGCCTGCCGGATCGTGGCGGATGCTGTCTTCGATCTCTTTGCGCAGAGTTTCATTGCGCTGCTGCTGGGTGGTGTCGGGTGAGACGCCGAGCGACTCGTCGGCCTGCTGGGGCGACACCTGGCCGGTAATGCCCTGGTGGACGAAGCTCAAAAAGCCCTCCCCGCCGACAACGAAGCGATCCCAGACGAGCATGTTGTAGACCGTCCACGTCGAGACGACGATCCCGTAGCTGGCCAGCAGCACCAGGACCAGGCGGGTGCGCCGGGTATGCTGCATCAGCCAGAGATGCAGCGCGATCCCGAACGGGAAAAGCAAAAAGACCGGGCGCGTGAGAGTCGCCAACCCGAAGATCATCCCGGCGACCGCCATTCGGCGTGGGGAAACGGGCTGAGCACTGGCGTACCAGGCCAGGCCGCCGAACACCAGGGACATGAAGACGGCTTCGGTGGTCAGATTGCCCGCGTCGATGATCAGGGCCGGGCTGATCACCAGGATGCTGCTGGCCAGCAGGGCGGCACGCCGTCCCAACAGCCGCGCAGCCAGCACGTAGGCGCACGCACACAGCGCCGCGCTGAGCAACGACTGGATCACGCGCGTGACCTGCATTTCCAGGTGGGTATATTGCTGCGTATTTGTCATCTCGTGGCCGGGGATGATGACCTGCACCACGCCGACGAAAAGCGGGTAGATCGGGCCGGTTTGCAGCGGTCCGGCGGTCTTGCCGGTGGTGACCAGGTCGCGCCCGTTCATCATGTACCAGTTGGCATCGCCACCCTTGAATTCCGGCGAGGGGTCCAGCACCAGGACGTAGAGCAAGCGCAGGGCCAGCGCCGCCAGGGCGATCCAGAAGATCGGGCTGCGCCCGTGTAAAAAGGAGCGTAGGGTTTTAATTCTCAAGGTACGCAAGCTATAATCGACCGCCGTTTGAGTGGATGCTGCGCGAATGATGCGCGCCGTTTATATCCTGATGAGCAAAGGCAGGCAAAAAATGCAGACAATCGGAGCAGGACGGCGCGGCTTCTGGCCGGTGGTGATCGTGCTTGGGGCGCTGCTCCCGCGTCTGATCTTCCTGCTGATCAGCCATCACCCCGGCCTGTGGGACCCCATCGAGTATTACAGCCTGGGGGTCAACCTGCACGCGGGGCATGGTTTTACGCTGGACTATATCTGGAGCTTCGCCGATCATCCCGCTGCCGTGACGCATCCCCTCGATCACTGGCTGCCGCTGGCGGGGGTGCTGGTGGCGGGCGCATTCGCCGTGTTGGGCGTGTCGGTCCGGGCGGCGCTGGTGCCGTTCGTGCTGCTCGGCGTGGTACAAAGTCTGCTGGTGGATGCCTTTGCGGGCCGGATCGGGGCTAGCCGCAGCGTGCGCGTGTTTGCGGCCCTGGCGACGGCCTGGACGCCCTGGCTGTTCCTGTCGTCGCTGCACACCGATACGACGACTCCGTTCGGCGTTCTGGCTTTTGCCAGTCTCGCGGCGGTCGTCCTGGCGATCACCGAGGATGGCCGCTGGCTGGGGCTGGCGGGTGTGTTGATCGGGCTGGCGATGCTCACCCGCAACGATGGCGTAATGCTGATCCCGGCGGGAGTCCTCGGCGGCGCCTGGATCGCCTGGCGGAAAGGAATTTGCCGGGTGCGGTGGCTGCATCTGATCGTTGCCGTGGCGGGGGTGCTGCTGGTGCTGCTGCCCTGGCTGATCCGCAACCAATCGGATCTGGGGACGCCCTGGCCAGGGAGCACGGCCAAAAGCATGTTCGTCACCGAGCACGAAGACTTTTACGCCTACTCCAAAGAGATTTCGCTGCATACCTACCTGGATCAGGGCCTGCCGCACATCGTGGGCAAGATTCTTTTCGAGCTGGCCGCCAGCGTCAAGCTGATGGTCACGTTGGTCGAGTTGATCTTCCCGGTGGCAATTGTGGGCGGGCTGCTGGACGCGCTCGGGCGTTGGTTTCTCCGTACCCGTGGACGAGGTGAGGCCGGCGGTCCTGATCTGCTCCCCTTCATCCCGGCCTTCTGCTTCATCGTCCTGACCTGGGGTGCCTACGGGGTGCTGATGCCCTATCTCAGCCAGGCGGGCAGCTTCAAAAAAGCGTATCTGGCGATGGTCCCTTTTTTGCTGATCATCGGTGCTCAGACGGCGGAACGCTACGTAAAGCCGCGTCGTGCGTATTGGGGAATGATCGGAGTCACGTTGGCGCTGCTGCTGATGAACGCGGTCGAGCTGACCCGCGCCGATTTCAAGTTGAACAACACGCAGCAGGCGATGTATGAGGACGTCAAAGGGGTTCTGGCCCGGCTCCAGGCGGACGAGGACCGCGAAGTGATCGTCATGACGCGCGATCCCTGGGCGGTCCATCTGGTGACCGGCTACCGCGCGGTGATGGTGCCCAACGAACCGCTCGACGTGATCCTGGCGGCGGCGGATCGGTACGGGGTGACATACCTTCTCGCGCCTGTCCCGCGGGACGCGATCACCGTGATCGATCGCGGCGAGGCCACGAATCCGCGGCTGGAACTGGTGGCCGAGCTGCCTAAAGATCGCCTGCGCATCTACCGGATTCGTCCGGCGAATGAGGTACCGTGATGGCTCGTAATGTGGGGGAAATGAAGATGTTGATTCGTGAACCGATGGTTCATGCGACGTATTACTATTTGCGCGAAACCCCGGAAGACAACGCCGCCCAGCGCCAGGAACGGGCGGACGCCTTTGCTGCCGATGTCCGCCGCACGGCCCAGCGCCTGGCGGGCTGGCTGGCGATCCCGGCGCCGGAACTGCCGTTCGTGACGGCGCTCACTGCTGCCGCGCCCTCGGATGTTCAGCCGTTGATGCCCGCTAAGGCATTGGAAGGGCGGACGGACGCTTCCGCCCTGATCGGAGCCTACGCGCTGCGCAATATGCTGCTGCTGCGCGTCATGATCATGCGGCGGGGAGAATACGATCAAACGGTGTGGCCGACGCTCGATTACATTTTGAGCGAAGGGCCGACGACGCCCTCGCTGCTCTACACCACCCGCTACTGGTGCGGGATCGCGCCCCGTCCCCCGGAAGAGTTGGAGCAGGAACGTTCTCTGCCCGTCAAGACGCCTTACGGCGTGCTCTGCCTGGGGCACGAAGAACTGCCCAGCCTGCTGGTTTATCCCGACGCCCGGACCGAAACCCGCGCCAGCACGTTTCTGCAATCCCTGGCGGTCCGGCTGGACTGGTACCCCGTGCAGGCGCATTACTGCCTCGACCGCTACCTGGATCGTATTCCGCTGGTGGCCCGCCACCAGCAGCAGGCGCTGGAACAGGTAGAGCGTTCCATCCCTGCCGAACCATCCTCCTTGCAATCCCTGGAACCGTTTCGCGCGGAACTTGACACCCTCGAAATGAACTATCGCACGGTCCTGGGCGATCTCCAGGCGGTGCAGGCTGCCAGTCATGAGCTGCGCGGGCTGACGGCGGGTTATCGTCTGGCGTTGATGCAAAGCGGCTTGTGGGATGCGGCTCCGACGGTGTGGGAAGCGCGGGTGTCCGGCCTGGCGGAGATGGAGGCCCAAATCGCGGCGGATGGGTATGGCATCGACAGCACGCTGCGCCGGATCGACACTTCCACCCGGTTGTGGCATACCCGTCTATCGCTGCTGCACGGCGAGCGCGAGCGCCTGTTGATCTATCTGGTCACCTTCCTGGGGCTGGCGCTGCTCACGGTCCTGATCGCCGATACCAGTCCGGCGCGCATGGCCGTCCGGATCGCGGCGTTGGCCCTGGTCGCGGCGCTGCTGGCGGGCGGCTGGCGCTATTGGCAGCAGAAACGTCCCCCCACGCGGGACGAATAGCTCAGGTTTTGCGCACGGCCCGCAAGGCCGGGTAGAGCGTCCTGAAGCGGGCGTAGCTGTCGGCATAGTCAGCCTGTGTGGCGGGATCGGGTCGCTCAGCGGGACCGTAGTGCACGACACGGGCGACGGCCTCTGACAGGTCGTAGAACACGCGGGTTCCGATCCCGGCCAACATGGCCGCACCGACGGCGGTGTGTTCGCGCCCTTCGACCGTTTGCAGCGATACCCCCAGGACATTGGCCATGATCTGCCGCCACAGCGGCCCCTGCGACCCGCCGCCGCCGATCAGGAAGTGATCCGGGACCGGGCCGGTTTCCTTCAACGTCCGCAGGCAGTCGCGAAAGGCGAAGGCGACCCCTTCCAGGACGGCGCGGGTGATGTGGGCCTGGGTATGGCGCAGCGTCAGCCCGATCAGCGCGCCGGTGGCGTTGGGGTCCATGTGCGGGGTGCGTTCCCCTTCCAGGTAGGGCAGGAAAGTCAACCCCTCCGATCCTGCCGGGACCTGCGCGGCCTGGAGCAGCAGATCGGCGTAAGGGCGTTTGCCGTCGGTGTCGAGCGCGTTACGCCACCAGCGCAGCGCGATCCCCGCGTTGAGAATCGCCCCCATCGTGTACCAGCGGTTGGGCGTGACGTGGCAGAAGGTGTTGAGCCGAAGCTGGGGATCGACCATCGGACGGCTGGTGACGACCGTGATCTGGCCGCCCGTTCCCAGGGTGATCGAGCCACGCCCCGGTTCCACGACGCCGCTGCCCAGCAGCAGCGCGCCCTGGTCGCTCGCGCCCGCCACGATTGGGATCTCGGCCCGCAGCCCCAGTTCGAGGGCGGCTTCGGCGCGCAGTTGGCCGATCACTGCCGACGAGGGCGAGACGGGCGGCAGCATGTTCAGGGATACCCCGCACGCTTTCGCCAGGACATCCGACCAGCGCCCCTGGCCGATATGGTAGAGCCAGGTGGCCGATGCGTCACTGGGTTCGCTGCTCACCACGCCGGTCAGGCGCAGCACGAGGTAGTCTTTGGGCTGGATGACGGCCCGCGCCTGGCTCAGGGTATGGGGTTCGGCCTCGCTCAACCAGGCCAGGCTGGCCCCGCCGAAACCGGGGGACAGCCGGTTGCCCGCGATCTCGATCATCTCCTGCGGGGTCAGCCGGGCCGCAATCGTCCCGCACAGGTTGGCGCTGCGCCGGTCCATCCAGATGATCGCCGGGCGCAGCGGTTGCAGGTCGTGGCCCAGCAGGACAATCCCGTGCATCTGTCCGGTCACGCCGATCCCTTGCACCCGTGCCGCCGAGATATTCGCCTGCCGCATCGCCTGCTTGACGGCACTGACCGTGGCCTTCCACCAGTCTGCCGGGTCCTGCTCGACCCACTGTGGGCGCGGTGTCCGCAGCTCGTAGCCCTCCTGGCCAATGCCGAGCAGCTCGCCATTCGCGTCCAGAACCACGCATTTGCTGCTCTGCGTCCCGATGTCGATGCCCAATAATACGTCTGTGCGTGCCGCTATCCTGTGCATGAGAATGCTCTTCCCCCTCGCGAACCTTAACGAAAATTGCTTGAACCAGCCTATGAAATGGAGTATACTATGGGATTGGAGTCGGACAATTTGAGGTGAAGTGAACGATGCCAATCTATACCTACGAATGCGATGAATGCGGCGTGCGCTTCGATGCGCGCCAGAAATTCACCGATGATCCCATCGCCGAATGCCCGGAATGTGGCGGTCACACCCATCGCGTGCCCCAGCCGGTGGGGGTCGTATTTAAGGGATCGGGTTGGTATGTGAAAGACAGCCGGGGACAGAACAACCTGGCCACGCCGCCCAAGCGCGACAAGGCCGAGACCAAGTCAGAAACGTCAGCCGCTTCGTCCTCGACTGCTTCTACAGACACCAGCGCCGCGAAGGAAAGCTGAGCGGCACCCCCCTTCAAACAAACAGGCGACCCTGTGCAGGTCGCCTGTTTTCTTTTATCCCTGAGGTTGTGGTGCGTTAGATCTGGAACCCCGCGCTCGCGCGCACGATTTTCTGCTGGTAGTTGTCGACATAACCAAGCAGCTTGCCGTAGAGTGTTTCCCATTCATCACTCGCCAGAATGCCGCGCATGGTGGTCAGATCATCGGCAACGCCTTCCATCAAGATCTGCGGGCAGTCACCGTAGACCGCAAACCACGCCTCGGTGGGCGTCAGCCCCATACGGGTAAGGGCGGGTGCGAATTCACGGACCATGAATTCGAAATATTCCTGGTCGTGACCCGGTTTGATGTCCCAACTCAGCAGAAGTTTGATCATTCTCGACTCTATTCCTTTTAGTGCTGGTAATCGAGCACTACCACCTGGGTCTGTTCGGGAAGCGCGCCTGCCGAGGCGCGCAGCATCGCTTCTTGCTGGATGGAATTTACTCCCATTTCTTTCAAGAAGCGGTCTACCGGGTCCAGTTCCAGGCCGCTTAGCGCATCGGTCCGGTAGTGCATGGGGATCACGATGCTGGGTTCGAGCAGGCTGACGACCTCGGCAGCCTGGCTGGACGAGAGACCGCTCCCGCCGCCGACGGGGACGAGGGCAATATCAATCGCCCCTAGCGCGTCGATCATGGACTGGTTGGGCACATGATCCAGATCGCCCAGGTGCGCTACCGTCAGGTTGTTATAGTCCAGCACGTAGACGACGTTCCGGCGAGGATTGGCCGCGGCCTGATCGTAGGTCGCTACCCCGATGATAAACACACTGCCGATCTCGTATTCACCCGGCCCGTCCACGACATGTTTGTAGCCCTTCACCCCGGCCAGATAGCTGTGACCAGGGGCGGCATGGCTGACCGTCACAATATCAGCTTTCAGCTTAGGAACCTCGTACCCCAGACTCCCATCAAACGGATCGGTGACCACGGTGGCATACCCGCGTTCCATCAACCGAAAACAGCTGTGTCCATACCAGGTTATATCCATGACTTCGCCTTGTTTTTCACCTTCAAGTTGCTGTGTAAAGCGTTGAGATTATAGCGTATCTCAGGGGAGAAGCAAAGCCGCAGGCGCCCACGGCGCGCGAGGATTCTCAGCGTCTTCTCATCCTTTTCAAATCCATTTTGCATCTTGCAGTGCTAAGACTATAGACAGCGTTCAAAGGAGATTGGACCATGAACAAGCGTACTCTGATAACCGTCTTTCTGTCGGTAGTGATGACCCTGGGGATCGTGGCCGGTGTATGGGGTGTACAGGCCCAGGGCAGCGATACCAACAAACTCCCCCTGCTCGGGACGGCGGTGGCCTACCAGCCTAATGCCGCCGAACTGAGCACGGAAGAACTCTACCAGCGGGTGACGCCCTCCGTCGTCAATATCACCGTGGCCACCCGGGATGGGAGCGCCGGAACCGGCAGCGGTTTCGTCATCGACACGGAAGGACATATCGTAACCAATAACCACGTCGTCGAAAATGCGTCCTACATTGAAGTGACGTTCGTCGATGGCACAGTCGTCGAAGCCAGGCTCGTCGGGAGCGATTCGGATGCGGACCTGGCGGTGATTCGCGTCGATCCCGCGCAGGCGAACCTCCAGCCGGTCACGTTCGCTGACTCGGATCAGGTCTTCGTCGGCCAGCAGGTATTGGCCATCGGCAGTCCCTTCGGCCAGGCGTTTACCCTGACCAGCGGGATCGTCAGCTCCCTGGATCGCAGCCTGGAGAGCGACAGCAGCTTCAGCATTCCCAAGCTGATCCAGACCGATGCGGCGATCAATCCCGGCAACAGCGGCGGCCCGCTGCTGGATCTGGCGGGCAACGTGATCGGCGTCAACTCGGCCATTCTGAGCAGTTCGCGCTCGGCGTCCGGGGTGGGTTTCTCGATCCCGGCGAATTCCGTGCTGCGGGTGGTGCCGTACCTGATCGCGGATGGCAAGTATACGCATAGCTGGCTGGGCATTTCCGGCTCGACACTGCAACCCGCCCAGCGCGAAGCCATGAAGTTGGATGACAATCTGCGCGGGGTGATGGTCGCTCAGGTCACGTCGGGCAGCCCGGCTTCCAAGGCGGGTTTGAAGGCCGCGACGGGTGAGGTGACGACGCCGTTGGGCCGCATGTCAACGGGAGGCGACATCATCACCGCCATCAACAACACCCCGGTGACGGATATGAGCGATCTGATCGACTACCTGGAATTCAGCACGCTGCCTGGAGATACCGTGACCTTGAGCGTCCTGCGCAATGGGCAAAACACGAGCGTCCAGGTGACGCTGCAAGCCCGTCCCAGCCAGGTCGGCTGAGGTCGTGAGCAGAAACAATAAAGGGGCAAATGGCTTTGCCCCGTCATAACTCGCTCGTGGGGCGCTCGATCAGGGGCGCCCCGTTTATTTCCTACGGCCTTTACCGTGCGGCAGAGGGCGTTCCCGTGGTACGTTCGATACCGGCGTAGATGAGCAGACACACGCCGGTCAAGACGAGAAACCCAATGGCCGTGCCAAATAACGCCAGGAACGACAGTCCGGCGACGATTCCGGCAATGATGAAAGGCAGCATGGTGCTCAGGCCGGAGCACGCCAGGTAGTGGAACACCTTCGCCAGCGATCCGCCGAGAATGGGCTGCTTGCGGTTGGACTCGCGCGCAATACGCACCCCAATCGTAAGCCCTATCGCCATGCCAATGATCACAGCAATGAGCCAGTGGGTCATGGTCCGCCTCCTAAAACAGCGTATAAATCAAGGGGCCGCCGCCGCTGGCGGAGCCGACGATGATCAATAGGGCAAAGGCGATCAGCGCAACAATCATCGGGATCAGCCACCACAGTTTGGCGGCCCATAGAAAAGCGAACAATTCGCCCACGATACCCAGCCGGGCACGTATGCCGCTCATGCGGCTCGGAGTGGATTGGGATGGGGTTGGTTCCGACATGTTCTCTCTCCCTCTACTTCTGACCGTCTTTGCCGACGAGGTACGAGCCGATCATCAGCCAATCGATGCCGCTATGGCTAAAGGTCCACCACGCGTTCGCCGGTGAACTCACAATCGGCTCTCCGCGCAGGTTGAACGAGGTGTTCATCAAGATCGGCACGCCCGTAGCTTCGCCAAAACGTCGGACCAATTCGTAATAACGCGAGTTGGTCGCTTTGTCAATGGTTTGCAGTCGTCCGGTGCCCCCTTCGTGCGTGGTCGCGCGCGCGGCGTCTATCTTGTCCGGCTTGACCGGGCTGACCGCCAGCATGAAGCGCGGCATGGATGAGGTCTCGACATTGGGATATTCGAAATATTCGGCGGCGCGCTCGGCCAATACCACCGGGGCGAACGGGCGGAACGGCTCGCGGAATTTGATCTTGGTGTTGACGATGTCTTTCATTTCGGCGCGGCGCGGATCGGCCAGGATACTGCGATTGCCCAGGGCGCGCGGTCCCCACTCGAACCGTCCCTGGAACAGTCCGATCACTTTCTGGTCCAGCATCTCGTCCACGACCCGGTCGATCAAGGCGTTATCGTCCGCGAAGTAGGTGTAGGGGATGCCGCTGCTGTCGAGGAAAGCGCGAATCTGATCGTCGCTGTAGTCCTGGCCGTAGTAGGCATTGGTCATGATCAGTTTGCGCGGCTGGTTGAGCACCATGTGGTAAGCCCACAAGGCCGCTCCTAACGCGCCGCCATCGTCGCCCGCTGCCGGTTGGATGAAGACGTCCTCGAAGGGGGTTTCCGTCAGCAGCTTGTAGTTGGCCACGCTGTTGAGCGCGACGCCGCCCGCCACCACCAGGTTTTTCGCGCCGGTCTTTTTGTACAGCGAGTTTGCCATCGCCAGGATGGCCTCTTCGGTCACGACCTGGATGCTGGCCGCGATGTCGGCGTAATACTGGTTCTGCTGCATGGCTTCTTTTTCCGCGGTACGGTGCGGGGCACTCTTCGCGGTGAAAAAGTCTTCGCCATGCTTGCGCGGCTGGCCGAACACGTCGGTGAATTTGCTGTTGAAGCTGTGGTGGGCCGAATAGTGAAAGGAGAAATAATCCATGTTCAGATGGAAACTGCCGTCGCCGTGGATCGTGACCATCTTCTTGACCTGATCGACGAATTTCGGCTCGCCATAGGGCGACATGCCCATGACTTTGTATTCGCCTTCGTTGACTTCGAAGCCCAGGAACGCCGTGTAGGCCGAGTACAGCAGGCCGATCGAGTGGGGAAAACGCTGCTCCCAAAACAGCTCGATTTTGTTCTCGCCCTGGCCGTTCCAG
>CAYRWY010000155.1:0-12149 GCA_964427955.1 uncultured Anaerolineaceae bacterium | reverse complement strand
GCGATCCCGATGACCCTGATGACTTTTTTGACGCTGCTCATCCCCTTCTTCGCCCCGTTGGCGGGGTCCCAGGGGATCGTCATGGTCACGTCGCTGTCCTATCTGCCCGCCGTCATGATGGTGACCGTACTACTGATCCAGTCCTCACGCGTGATCACGCTGGATGAACTGGTCAAGACGACTTTACAATCGCGCACCGATGGCATCATCGTGCTGGACGGCGATCTGCGCGTGCTCTGGCGCAACCTCCAGGTGATGCACTGGCTGGGAGGACTCTCGTTCAGTTCGATGACTCTGCCGCCGGTGTACGACCTGCTGCGCGGGACGCCGCTGCTGGACGTGGTGCGAAATCTGCTCGAAACCGGTACGCCGCAGGGGGAATGCCAGCTTTTTCATGATGGCGAAGAACGCATCCTGCGGGTGGAGTGCCAGCCGCTGGCCAGCGTGCGCGATCTGCCGGGGGCGCGGCTGCTCACCTTCCACGACATCACCACGTCGCGCGTGCGCCAGGACCTGGAAGAGCGCCGCCGCGAGCTGCAAGCCTTGAGCGCGATCAGCGCCAATATCGCCTCCCCGCTGGATATGGAGCAGGTCATCGCCCAGACGGTGCAGCAGATTTTGCAGGCTACCAACGCCGACGGGGCGGCCATGTACCTGCTGGACGAGCACGATCCGGACTATTTGAACCTGGTGGGCTGCCAGCTCCGTTCGGACCGGATCAAGCCCCCCTCAGCGCGTATCGGCGTGGCCCATACCGCACCCGGCAAGGCCCTGGAATCCCGCCAGATGATCGTGACGCCCGATGCCGACCAAGACCTGGTCTATGGCGCGCGTCTGCTCAACATCGGCGTGAAAGCCGGGATCATCCTGCCGATCACGGTGCGTGATCAGGGGATCGGCGTGATCCAGATCGTTTTTCTGGCGACGCACGTTTTCGACGTGATTCAGATTGCCATGATCGAAAGCGTGGGGCAGCAGATCGCCGTCGCGGTGGATCATGCGCGGCTGTACCGCCAGGAGCGCGAGCAGCACCACGTCACGGAAGTGCTGCGCCAGGTTGCCAGCATCATCGCCACCAAAAAATTGGACGAAGCCCTGGACTTGATGTTGAGTCAGCTCCGCGAGGTGATCAAGTACGACCGCGCGACGGTGCTCCTGCAAGCCGAGCCTGGCCTGCTGCGCATCGGGGCCAATGCGGGCTTTGTGCCCGATCCGGACGAGCCGCCGGTCGAGAGCGTGCGCATCGAAATCGCCAAATATTCCTACCTGGAGCGGCTGTTCAACTTGCAGTTCCCCCAGATTGTGGCGGATACCGGCGCCGATCCGCAGTGGGTGATGGACCAGTACGGCTATAACTCGTGGATGGGCGTGCCGATCAGTATCCACGACCAGATGGTCGGCTGTCTCAGCATTTCGCATCACGCCCGCGGGTGGTTTTCGGCCTCGGACCTGCGCATCGCGGCCACTTTCGCCGATCAGGCCGCGCTGGTGGTCGAAAATGCCCGGCTGTTCGAAACCGAGCAGCGCCGCCGGGTCCAGGCGGAACTGCTGCAAAAAGCCTCGTACGAGCTGGTCACCAGCCCGGACATGAACAGCGCGCTGACGACCGCGTTAAGCAACCTGGCCCAGTTGATCCAGTTCGATCACGCCCAGTTGGGCCTGATCAACGAGCTGCGCCAGGTGTGGGGAGCCTATGCCAGTTACCCGGCGGAACGCACGCCCCCCACGGCTCACCTCATTCCGCTGTCCTATTTTCCGTTGATCCAGCGCCTGGTGGATGATCGCCATCCCCTCCTGGTGCCTGATACGCGTGAGCACCCGCTGTGGCGGCCCAACCCGAAGCCCCTCCCGGAATACCGGAGCTGGATCGGAGTGCCGCTGGTCATGCGCGACCGCGCCATCGGGCTGCTCAACATCTACCATCTTCAGCCCAACGGTTTTTCGGAAGAAGATTTCCAGATCGCGTGCACCTTCGCCAACCAGATCGCGGCGGCGATGGAGAACTTCCGCCTGCTGGACGAAGCCAGCCGCCAGAACCGCGCCTTGAGCGCGTCGAATACCCTCCTGTCGGCCAGCAACGAGGCGCTCACGCACGAGAATCTGCTCGGCGTGCTGTTGGAGCGGGTGTTGGAAACGCTCAAGCTGAAATGCGGCACGATCCACGAGGTGCACGGGGCGGCCCAGGAACTGCGGCTGCGGGCGGCATCGGGCCTGCCCGAAGCCCTGGTCGATCAACTGGACCATATCTCCGCGGCCTCGCTGCCGGAGGTGACTCTGCCCACGCTCACGCTGGCGGGCGCGGAGACGTATACGTTCTTGAGCGTGCCGCTGGTGTCACACGGGGTCCAGATCGGGCTGATGAGCGTATGCAACGACGATCACGATCCCTTCCCGGTGGGCCTCAAAACGCTGCTGCTCAACATTGGCCAGCAGTTGGGCGTGGTGATGGAAAACGCCATCTTGTTCGAAGAGGCGACCCGGCGCGTGACGCTGTCTACCGACCTGGGCCGCTTGAGCCTGGCGATCAGCGCACAGTTGGACCGCAGCGCGATCCTGGATTTGATCTGCCGGGAGAGTATCGGAGTTTTCGACGTCCAGGGCGCGTACATCTGGCTGGTCAAGGATCAGCAGTTGGTGGGCGCGGCGGCCTATGGCCCCGGCGCGGCGTCGTTTGCCGGTCACATTCTGGACCCGCGCGAGACGACCCTGCTGCCCGCGCGCGCCCTGGCAGAATGGCGGCCTCGCTACCTGCATCGCGTGAACGAGACCGAGGCCCTGCCGCATGAGTTTCTCGAAATGTCCGGCGCGCGATCCGCGATTGCCGTGCCGCTCATCAAAGCGGACGTGCCCATCGGCGTCCTGCTGCTGATCAACACCCAGGATTCCTTCGCCTTTGCCGATTGGCTGACCGAGCAGATCGGCCTGTTTGGCGTTCAGACGGCGTTGGCGATCCAGAATGCCGGGCTGTTCGAGGAAGTCCGCCGCCGTCTCGATCAACTGCGGCTGGTGAACGAGGTCGGGCGCTATGCGACCGCCATCCTCAGCCCGGCGGTCCTGGTGGAGGGCGTAGCCCGGCAGCTTTATGGGTTGTTCAGCTATGACATCATCAGCGTGATGCAAGTTGAGCAGGGCGAGCTGTGCGTCAAGGCCGTGTTCGTGCGCGGCCAGGCTTTCCCCACCGATCGCGCGGCGGAGTGTTACCAGTCGGTCATGGCCGTGGCCTCCCAGGCGATCCAGCAGTCCGAGCCGGTGCTCAGAAACCAGGTGTCTTACGGCTGCTCCGACACCCTTGATCTCACCGAGCCGTTTGACTGCTGTTCGCTGGCGGTCCCATTGGTGATCACCGACGAGGTGATCGGCGCGCTGGTCGTCGAGCGGCGCGGGCATCACAGCGTGATCCAGGAAGACCTGGATGTCCTGGAACCGCTGGCCGCCCAGTTGGCGGTGTCGATCTCGAATGCCGGGCTGTTCGAGCAGATTCGCCAGCAGGCGCTCGACCTGGAAGTGCGGGTGAACGAGCGCACGACGGAAATCCGCGCGCAGCAGGAGCGCACCGACGCGATCCTGACGTCGGTCGCCGACGCCGTGATCGTCTTCGATCTGAACCGGCACGTGATCATGACCAACCCGGTCGCGCGCCGCCTGTTCGACCAGCACGATCTCGACATGGACCTGGGCCGCCACGTCGAGCGGCTGGTGAGTCGCGCCCTGTCGCCCGGCGACGACGCGCCCGATCCGACCGAGATCATCGAGTTGGGCAGCGTGTCGCTGCAAGCCAAAGCCGCTCCCTTGCAGCAAGGGGGGGAAGTGCGCGGCTCGGTCGTGGTGCTGCGCGACATCTCGCGGCTGCAAGAATTGGACCGGCTGAAAGACACCTTCGTCTCGAACGTGTCCCACGAGCTGCGCACGCCGATGGCGAACCTGAAGCTGTACCTGTCACTGCTTCAGCAGGGCCGCCCCGAACGCCAGGCGGCTTACGTCGAAGTCATGTCACGCGAAATCGAGCGGCTGGCGCGGCTGATCAACGACCTGCTGCAACTCTCGCGCTTGCAGGGGGAGCAGCGGTCCGAGCGGCCCCAGGTGCGCGACCAGATCAACTTCGAAACGCTGGTGGAGAGTGTCGTGCAGCAGAATCTGGTGCGGGCCGAAACCGAGCGCAAAGAACTGCTCTATGAATGTCTTTCCTCGCCTCTGCCCACCAGCCTGGGCGATCCCGACCAGCTTTTTCGCGCCCTGACCAACCTGGTGAGCAACGCGATCAACTATACACCCGAAGGCGGGCGCATCGTGGTGCACAGTTGGTCGGAATTCGTCGATCAATCCAGCCAGGATTGGGTTATCATTGAAATTACCGATACGGGTATCGGAATTCCGGCCAGAGAATTGGCCTCGATCTTCGACCGGTTCTACCGGGGAACGAACGTCAGCCCGAATATTCCAGGGACGGGATTGGGTCTGGCGATTCTCAAAGATATTGTAGAATTACATCAAGGAAGAATCGAGGTCGAAAGTGAAGAGGGCCGGGGAAGCACGTTTCGCCTTAGACTTCCTGTGCTGATGGCACAAAAGTAGGGGTAGGCGGAGGAGTTATGAGTAAGCCGACGATCTTAGTGGTTGAAGACGACGTACATCTGGTCGAAGGAATACGCGATATTCTGGAAGTGAATGGCTACGATGTCCTGGTCGCGGGCAAGGGACTGAAGGGCCTGGAAGTGCTGCGCCAGCAGCCCAAGCCGCCGGACTTGATCCTGTCGGATATCATGATGCCGCGCATGGATGGCTACGAGTTTCTGGAAGCCGTGCGCGAGCACAAACCCTGGATTTCGATCCCGTTCATCTTTCTCACGGCGAAGGGCGAGCGTGACGACATCACCCGCGCGCGCAAAATGGGCGTGGAGGATTACGTCGTCAAGCCGTTCGACGCGGACGAACTGCTGGTGACGGTGTATGCCAAGCTGGACCAGTTCCGAAAACTGGAGCAGGTCTGGGACGACGAAGTCGCCAGCATCAAGCACAATATCCTGACCATTCTCAATCACGAGTTCCGCACGCCGCTGACTTACGTGGTGGCCTACGCCGACATGCTCGACCGCGACGCGAGCGATCTCGGCAAAGAAGACATGCTCACCTTCTTACGCGGGATCAACGCGGGGGCCAGCCGGCTGCGGCGGCTGGTGGAGAA
Organism: uncultured Anaerolineaceae bacterium; assembly: GCA_964427955.1. Lineage (GTDB taxonomy): Bacteria > Chloroflexota > Anaerolineae > Aggregatilineales > Aggregatilineaceae > JACRBK01. Next base: position 6,967 of record CAYRWY010000155.1, on the reverse strand, counting down.
CTTCATCCTGCTGGTCGAACTCGAAACCGGCGAAGCCGCCCAGAATTTCAAGCTGCGCCAGGGACCGCTGTCCGACTACGCCGCCCTGCTGGGCGGGATCAAGGACCGCTACCAGGAATTGGCGGACGAGAAGCGGATCACGCTCGACGTGCAGATTGCCCCTGGACTGCCCACGATCCGGGCGGATTCCGAATATCTGCGTGCCGCGCTGGAATGCCTGGTCGATAACGCGATCAAATTCACCAACCGGCCCGATACCACGGTCACGCTGAGCGTGAATCTCGAGGGGGAGATGGTCTGCTTTGCGGTGCAGGACCAGGGCCGCGGCATCCCCGATCACGAGCGCGAGCGCATCTGGGACATCCTGTACCAGATCAACCGCGAAAAATACGAGGACCAGGGGGCGGGGTCCGGGCTGGCTATCGTCAAGGGCGTCAACCAACTGCACGGCGAACAGCCCCACCTGGAGAGCGTGCCCGGCGAGGGCAGCATCTTCAAGATGTTCATTCCGCTGCCGGAGCGCCGGACGGAAGACCTCACCCGCTGGTCGGCCACCCGGCTGCGACAGAAGCCGACTCTGTTGGTGGTCGAAGACGACACGAACCTGGTCGATGGGATGCGCGACATCCTCGAAGTGAACGGTTATACCGTGTTGACCGCCAAAAACGGGCAGCAGGGGCTCGATATTCTGACCAGCGAGCCGAAAGCCCCGGACCTGATCCTGTCGGACATCATGATGCCGATCATGGATGGGTACGAATTCCTGAAGCGGCTGCGCGAACAGCCCGCCTGGTTGCAGATCCCGTTCATCTTCCTGACCGCCAAGGGCGAACGCGCCGACGTGAAGTTCGCGCGCAGCATGGGGATCGAAGATTACGTGATCAAGCCCTTCGACGCCGAAAGCCTGCTGTCTACCGTGTACGGCACGCTCAAGCGGTGGGACGAGCTGGGCAAGGCATGGCGCAGCGAAGTGTCGCAGGTCAAGCAGAGCATCCTGTCGATCCTGGATCACGAGTTCCGCACGCCCTTGATGTTCATGGTCGCCTATTCGACCCTGCTCAACCAGGATGCCAACGATCTCGGCAAGGACGACATGCGCGAATTCCTACGCGGCATTAACGTGGGCGCCAACCGCCTGCGCCGCCTGGTGGAGAACTTCATTCTGCTGGTCGAACTGGAGACCGGGGAGGCCCGCAATACCTTTGGCTGGCGGCAGGCGGTGCTGACGAACTATCCCGCCCTGCTGCGCACCATCCAGGCGAAGTACCGCGAAATGGCCGATGGACGGCAGGTGCGGCTGGACGTCAATGTGATCGAGCCGCTGCCGCCGATCAAAGCCGATCTCGAATACCTGACGGCGGCGGTCGAATGCCTGGTGGACAATGCCATCAAGTTTTCCACCCGGCCTCACTCGACGGTCAAGATCAGCGCCTACCTGGATGGCGCGCAGGTCTGCCTGTCTGTGCGCGATGAAGGCCAGGGCATCCCGGAGCGCGAGCTGGAAAATATCTTCCAGAGCTATTTCCAGGCCGATCACAAAACCCTCGAAGAGCAGGGTGCGGGGTCCGGGCTGGCGATTGTGGACGGCGTGGTCCGGCTGCACGGCGGCAGCATCGGCGTCGAGAGCGTGTACGGCCTGGGCAGCACGTTTACGCTGCGCCTGCCCGTGTTCAAGCGCGACAACGGCGCGTCCGACTAGCGCCGTGCGTCGATTGCGGCGGCGGTGCGTACATGAATATAGCCGCTGTGGGCGGCTTAAATTGTCAGCGAGATGTCAGGCAGTCCCGCAGAATTGTGTTACGATAATGGGCATCCGTAGTTTATTCACTCACCCGGCGATCAGGAGGTTGGGGTAGAACATGCCTTCTCTAATGCAAAAGATCAACACGCTTATCTCGGCGAACCTACATGCGCTGGTGGATTCGGCGCTGGAGTCGAATTCGGTCAAGGTGATGGACGAGTACATCCGCCAGGCCGAGCGTAACCTCGACGCGCTGGACGATGCCGCCGCGACCGTGGGGGGTACGGTCAAGACGCTCAAGCGCAAGTATGAAGAGTTCGCCGCGGCTGCCGAAAAGCTGGATCGCGACATCGACACCCTGTTGGTACGGGGCAAGGCGGACCTGGCTTCGGCGGCGCAGGCCGAACTGAATCAGAAGCAGCAGCTTTCGCAGGAATATTACGAGCAGTGGCAGACGCAGGAACAAGAATACCGCCGGATGCTGGATGCCAAGCTCAAGCTCGAAGCCAAGCTGACCACCATCAAGCAAGAGCGCGAGCACATGAAGGCCCTCATGGAACTGGTCGAAGCCAAGCAGACCACCGTGCACGCCGTCAAGAGCCTGAACGACCTGGCGGGCGTGGGCGACGAGGATGTGCAGCGTTTGGGCGAACAAATCCGCGCCCGGCTGGATCGCGAAGATGCCCGCCTGGAAATGGTGAGCACCAACATGCAAGATCAGATCGATCAGGCCATCGGCACCTCCGAGATCGAGCTTCAGCTTGAGGAACGCCGTCAACGCCTGGGTCTGAGCGGGGCAGGCGGCGAGGGCGCAGCCAGCGACAGCAGCAGCTCCGCCAGCAGCAGCGGCGCGTAGGGCCTGACCGGCTCGATCATAATCTGTCAAGCACCCTGGAGGACACCGGGCGGATAGTGGGTCGCTCAGGGGTTCTCCAGGTCTGTTCTGTACGAGGTGGGAATGTCTAAAGCCAGAGAAGAAATGCGTGGACGCGCCTGGCAGGCCATCCTGAGTGCGGCGTTTTTCAGCGTCGAAAGTGCGGTGATCGTCGCGTTGGCCATCGTGTTGTTTGGCCTGGGGTACCAGCCGTTTGAATGGTGGCACGCCGCGTACTGGCTGATCTTTGGGGCATTGGCCGAGGCGCTGTTCGTGGGCGTTTCGCTGACCGATCCCAAAGCGGCCCAGCGCGCGATCAGCGATATGCTGAGCGAGAAGTTCGATCCCGGCGACATCCAAAACCCGTCGGCCCGCGAGCGGCTCAATCGGGCGCTGGAATACCGCCGCCTGATCCTGGAGTCCGCGGCCAAACACAGCGGAGCGATGCGCCACAATATCGAATCCACCGCCAGCGAGATAACCACCTGGATCGAGCAAATTTACACGCTGGCCCGGCGGATGGATACTTTCGAAGAGGACGAGATCATCAGCCGCGACCGCCGCCTGGTGCCCTACGACCTGGACAACTTGCGCCGCCGCTTGAAGGCCGAAGACGCGCCGAACGTGCGGGCCGAGCTGGAAGACGCGATTCAGACCAAAGAGACTCAGTTGGCCAACCTGCGCAACCTGGAAAACAGCATCAAGCGCGCCGACATCCAACTGGATCACACGCTGTCGGCCCTGGGTACGGTGTACGCGCAGGTGCAGTTGATCGATGCCAAGGACGTGGACAGCGCCCGCGCGCAGCGGTTGCAGTCCGACATCCGCGACGAAGTGATGTCGCTGCAAGACACGATCTCCGCTATCGACGAAGTGCAGAGCTATGCGGCAGGCCATTAGCGAGGCGGATGTGACGCTGGCGCCGGGCTATGCCCTGCGGCGTTCGACGCTCTTCGATTTGCGCGCGCTGCACCGGCTGGAGCAGGTCATTTTTCCGCGCGATGCTTATCCCTATTTCGACCTATCCCTGCTGTATCTCTGGCCCAGCGTGACCAATCTGAAGGTGGGTGCCCCGGACGGATCGCTGGCCGGGTTCGTTTCGGCCACGCGCGGCATGGCCCAGGATCGCGGCTGGATCATCACCCTGGGCGTGGCTCCGGAGCATCAGCGCCAGGGGTTAGGCGCGTTTTTGCTGGCCACCGCCGAGCAGCGCCTCAAACGTCCTTTCATGCGGTTGACGGTGCGCCAGGGGAATCTGCCCGCGCTCCGGCTCTACGAGCGGACCGGCTACGTGGTCATCGAGCGCAAAGTGGGCTACTACCGCGATGGCGAGACCGGGCTGGTGATGGAAAAAGACATGACGAAAGGATAACCTCATGCGACGCTCTGGGTGCGCGATCCTAGCCGGGTTGTTGATCCTGGCCGTCATCGTGGCCGTGGTGGTTATTTTCTCGCGGGTGGCGGGCAACGGCGAACTGCCGGATCGCCAGGAGACGATGTCCGCCCTGGTGGCGACGAATGCCGACGTCCTGATGGATACCGGGCCGACGCTGACCGTCCTGGCGGTGACGTTCAATGCGCCGCTGCCCACTGACGCGCCAGGAGAGGCTACGCTGCCGCCCGCCGGGCAGATGATGATCTACCTCGTCGTGCCGGAGGGAAGTACCGGGCCGGTGGGACCGGTCGGTTGTAACAACTACCTCCTCCCCGTGGCGCGCGGGCCGTACCAGCCCACGACCACCGACAAGCAGATCGCCTACGCCCTGCTCGACCTGTTTTCGATCAAGGACCAGTTCTACGGCGAATCGCGCCTGTACAACGCGCTGTACCAATCAACGCTGAGCCTCGACAGTGTGACCGTGGACGACACCGGGCAGGCGACGATCAAGCTCAGCGGGCAGCTTCTGCTCGACGGGGAGTGCACCGCGCCGCTGGTCCAGGCGCAGATCGAACAAACCGTGCGGCAGTTCGGCGTGCCCAGCCTGACGATCACCCTCAACGGCCAGCCGCTGGCGGATGCCCTCTCCGGGCGGGGCACCTGATCCGGCAGCCTGTCAGGCTGCCGCGTATTGAGCGTCCAGCACCACCGCCGCTGCGCAGGTAGAATCGATCCAGTGATCGATCCGAGGCCGCCATGCGGAAAACACGACTCTTCTATCTCCTGCTGCTTGTCGTCCTGATCGGGGCGGGTTTTCTGTGGGGACGGTTGACCGCGCCCGCCGATACCCCGGTCGTGACCGGGCTACCTCCGACATTCCCGCCTACCGCGACGAATACGATCCCGGCGCCCCTTCCTCCCGCGCCCACGCCGCTGCCGCAGTTGGCCAACCACTGCGCCGCGACGGGGAATACCTACTGGGTGGGGGTGACGCGCGCCCAAAAACTGCTGGAAGTCGCCGATCTGCCCATCGACAAACAGACCACCTCGCCGTCCGGCGAATTCACCGTCTATCAGGCCGCCCGGAAGGTGTACGTGTCTCAGGCCGGGACCGGCGACGTCCTGAAGATCGCCACCGGCGCCTATTACGACCTCTCCACGCGGCTGTATTGGTCCGGCGCGCGCCTGGCCTTCGTGATCCAGAACGAGTCCTACGACGTATACCGGCTGTATATCTACGATTTCAGTCATGGCCTCGCTGCGTACGAGGCCACGATCCTGACCGAGACCTACTTCGACATTTGGGGCTGGTCGCCGGACGGCGAGTATCTGATGCTGTACCACAATGGCCCCAGCCACCGCAGCTATTTTGCGGTGTGGTCGTACCGCCACCGCCGGATCGTGTACGAAACCGCCGACGAAATCCACCTGAAGTCCTGGTCGCCGGACAGTCGTTGGCTGGCGCTGGTCACTGCTGCCGGACTTTCCCTGGTCCAGGTGGAAACCGGCGTGCTGCGCGCCTTTGAACTCGATCACCTCGAACAAAGCTCCGCCCTGTATCCCTTCTGGTCGCCGGGCAGCCGCTACCTGCTGCTGATTCGCCAGGATGCGGAGACGAACATCTACGGGATCGAGGGCCAGACCTGGCCGTTGGAGAACAGCGCCTCGGTCTGGCTGGACATGGCCTCGTACGACGGGTCCTGGACGCTGCCCTTTTTCTGGCTGCCGGGGGGCGAAGCGTTGGCGTTCTGGAAGCACCCGCCGTGCTGCGGGTACCAGTTGGTGCGCTGGTCTCCCGATGGGTTGCTGACCCTCGTGCTGGAAACGACCGTTCCGCCGCTGTTCGCCCGCGGGCGCTTTCTGACCCGTAGGGAGGATTACCAGGCAGGCCAGGGGTTCCTGGCGTTGGAGCAGGGAACTCGCCCGGTGATGCAGGATCGGATCGCCGTGTACACGCGGCCCCAACGCGTCGAGCTGGTGTATCCGGATGGCACGGGGGCCGAGGTTCTGATCGCCGACGCGCAGGCGGTGAATCGGTTGTCCTGGGCGTCGGATGGCCGCGCCATCGCCGGGGTGTGGACGACTCAGGCCGCGGGCGGGACGCGGGTCTACCTCTCCTGGTCCGGTCCGGAGCGGGCGGCCACCCTGGAGTTGGAGAGCGACATCTCCTTCGTGCACTACCTGGAATGGGCCCCGCAGGACGTGGCGCTGGTCTTGATCGTGGAGCGCCCGTCCGGTGAGGCGGTGATCATGGTCGATCCGGTGACCGGGACGCGCACCACGCTGCTGGACGAGCTGGAAGACGCCTACGCGCCGACGTTTTATGACCAGGACGGCTTCTTCACCCTGCTGTGGCAGGACAAAGCCGGTCAGGGCGGCTATGATGGCTATCGCCAGGACGGCTCGCGGGATTTCCGCGTGTTGTTCCCGGCCCGGCCCTTTGATCGTATCTTCTTTTCGCCGGATCGCCAGTGGGCTGCCTCGAAAGGCTATGTGCGGGGTCACGGCGATTACCTGGCGCTGGTGCGCACTGATGGTTCAGCGCCTCAGGTGGTCCTGTCAGAACTGGCTGGAGTGGGTCATCCGCTGTGGTCGCCGGACAGCCGCATGGTCGCCTACACCACCTGGACGGCATCCACCGGCCTCCTGCTGAATATTCTTTCAGTCGAGGGCGATCTGCTGTGGCAGGCGCCGTATCCCTACCCGGAAAACTCCACGATCCTCACCTGGCAGCCGTGCCCGTGAAGCGCCTTACCCACATCTCTTAAGGTCAATTGTCCCGGCCTCACCCCCCGACCCCCTCTCCATTCAAAAAGCACAATGGAGAGGGGGAGCCGCCGCGTCGAGAGAAGAAAAAGCTGCAATACTCCCCCTTGCTCTGCGGAGCGGGGAGGTTGGGGGGATAGGAGTTAAAAATGCCTACTGATCCTTGCATTGAAATCTAAACCCCACCCCCAGCCCCTCCCCAGGCAAG
>CAYRWY010000154.1:0-12271 GCA_964427955.1 uncultured Anaerolineaceae bacterium | reverse complement strand
TCTCTAACTCGGTTGGAGAGGGGGCCAGGGGGTGAGGCCGGGTGAAAAATCAACCGGCCTAAGGGCCAGTTAAGGTTTGGGAATGGCCAGATCCGGCGAGCCGACCGGCGACAGCTTGAGAGCCGGGTTGGTCGCCTGGATCAGTTCGTGGATGATCTGGGCGTGCTTGACTTTCTCGCGGGCGAACTGGGCGTGGAAGTCGGCGCCGACCCAGGGCTTGTAGATGGCGCCCGGACCCGCGACGAGCGATGCACCCGGCTCGATCTTGAAATAGCAGGGCGAGCACACCCGCGCCATTTCGGCCCCTTCGTAAAAACGATTGAAGCCGCCGAACGAGTCCGATAGCATGATGTGCAGGTCCAACGGCAGATCGACCGCCTGGCGGATGCTGGCCAACTGGGGCAGCGGCAGATCCCCAACCGGGTTGAAGGTGCCCGCGCCGAGCGCTTGCAGCACGCGCGCGCCTGCTGCCGAGCCGTGCCCGGCAAAGATGCTGACCTTGAGCACCACGTCCTGGGGGATGTCCCCGCGGCGCTTGAGTTCGTTGAGCAGCCAGAGCAAACCCTCGTCGATCGTCAAAAAGCCTCGAAAACCAAAATCAATACAGCGTAAAATCTCCGCGACGACGTAGCTGAGCTGGTCCGATCCCCGGAAGCGCAGCCCGGACAGCCCGCCTTCCGGCGTGACCAGTTGGCGGCCCGTATCCCATGCGGAGCGCGGCCCCGGCGTCATGATCACTTCGACCCTGGCGTCCGCCGCGATCTGCGCGAAGTCGCGCAGTTCGGCATCGTCCAGCAGCGACGATCCCATCACGACCGAGATCAGGCGGTGGATGGCGATCTTGCGCTTCGTCATCTCGTCGATCACCGCCTCTAACACTTGCGGACGCTCGATGCCGGAAATTTCCATGCGGTAGTGCCCGCCATCCGGAAAAGTCTTGGCGGAGGTGGGCAGATCGTAAGCATCCCGCCCCGGAATCCCGACGGCCTGAATCATGGCCTGAACGTCTTTTAAACTACGCATCGAATGCTCCTTAAAACTAAGTTTGCAGATGAACTAATCCTTTAATAGATCCAGAAGCTCGTTGAAAGCTTCGTCCTTCAGCGTGAACCAGTTTTCCGGCTGGGGGAAGGCCCGGCTCTGCACTTCCTGCACGTATTGTTTGAGACCGTTCAGGATCACTTCGCCCGCATTGCCATAGACCTTCGCCATCTTGGGGGTGAAGCGCGGGTAGAGGCCAAACATATCGTGGTAGATCAACAGTTGGCCGTTGGCCTGCGGGCCGGAGCCGAGGCTGATGATCGGGACGTGCGCGCGCTCCGTGATCAATTGGCAGACGCGATCCGGGACCATTTCGAGCAGGATCGAGTACGCCCCAGCCTCTTCCAAAATCTGGGCATCCTTGACGATGCGCGCCGCGCGGGCCGCATCGCGTCCCTGCACGCGGAAGCCGCCCAGGCTGGAGGCGCTTTGCGGCGTCAGGCCCAGGTGGCCCATACACGGAATCCCGGCGGCGACGATCCCGGCGATCCGGTCGGCCATTTCGCGCCCGCCTTCCAGCTTGACCGCGTCGCAGCTCGCCTCGGCCATGAAGCGCCCCGCGTTGCGGATGGCCGTTTCGACCGACGGCTGGTAGGTCATGTAGGGCATATCCCCGATCAGCCAGCTTTTGGGCGATCCGCGCCGGACGGCCTGGGCGTGCCGGATCATATCTTCCATCGTGGCGGGCAGCGTGGACTCGTAGCCGAGCATCGTCATCGCCAGGCTGTCGCCCACCAGGATCATCTCGATCCCTGCTTCCTCTTGCAGGTAGGCGGTGGGATAGTCGTAGCAGGTCAGCATGGTGATCTGCTCGCCCTTCTCGTATTTTTCGTAGAGGTAAGGCAGGGAAACTTTCTTGCGATCAGACATGAATATTCTCTCCTTGTCCAAAAAACTTTCCTGTATTATCGTGCACAATGCGCTTTTGAGGAAAATTGATGAGGTACCGCGGGCCGATCCAGGCTAAAATGTTGGTCCGGTTGATGGAAAAATATGCAAAGTAGGGACCAATGATGATGAGCAAAGCTGAACTTCACGGGATGATTCCGCCGCTGCCCACGCCGTTGAAGGCCGACGGCGCGCTAAACCTGGATGCCGTGCCCGCCCTGGTGGAGTATGTGCTGGCCGGCGGCGTGCATGGCATTTTCGCCACGGGCAGCCAGGGCGAAGCCTACGCCCTGTCGCCGGACGAGCGGGCGGCGGTGTGGGATGCGGTGCTGACGGCGGTCAATGGGCGGGTCCCGGTCCTGGTCGGAACCGGTGCGATCACCACGCACGACGCTATCGCCCTGACCAAACAGGCCGAGCGCGCCGGGGCGGATGCGGCGACGATTGGCACCCCCTATTTCATCTCGCCCTCCCAGCCGGAGGTTTATGCCTACTACGCCGAGATCGCGGCGGCAGTGACGATGCCCGTGCTGGCCTACTCCAATCCGGGCCGGACGGGCGGCATCAAAGTCTCCACGGCGACGCTGTGCCGCCTGGCCTCCGAATTTCCCCATTTCGTGGGCGTGAAGGAGTCCAGCGGCGATCTGTCGGAGCTTAGCGCCATCGTGCGCTCGTGCGCGGCGGACTTCCGCGTCTTTGCCGGGAGCGATGCCCTGATCTATGGGGCGCTGTGTTACGGGGCGGATGGAGCCGTCGGTATGTCGATCAACCTGGCCCCGGCGTTAGCAGTGGGAATTTACGACGCGTTCCAGGCGGGCGATCATACCCGCGCCCGCGACTTGCAGGCGAAGATGTCCACGCTGCGCGAAGGATTGGCCCGCGTGGGCGGTACCTACCCGGTCTGGGTGAAAGAGGCGTTGAACCTGATGGGACTGCCTGCCGGTCCGGCGCGGCGTCCTATTCAACCGCTGAATGATGAGCAGCGGGCCGGGCTGCGCGCCGTGCTGCAAAACGCCGGAATCCTGCCGGGTTAATAGGGTTCCCGCCTGCTTGACAAGGGATCGTGCCTGTGCTACAGTACGGCTCACATCATCAGAGTTGACGCTCGTCACTGTAAAGTCCTCAACGACCTGAAATGGTCTAAATGCTTGAGTGGTACTACATATCAGGAGAGATACGGTGGCTAAATCACGCAACGATCAATTAGCAGAACGCCTGCGGGATTTGCAGGTTAGCTCCCCCGAAGTCGAAGCCGCCGCGATTGTCAGTGTGGACGGCCTGAGCATGGCCTCGTCGCTCCCCGGCAACATCGAAGAGGATCGCGTCTCCGCCATGTCGGCTGCCATGCTTTCCCTGGGTGAGCGCATCGCGAGCGAACTGGGACGCGGCAACATGGAACAGGTCTACGTCAAGGGCGAACACGGCTACGTGATCCTGAGCGCCATTGGAGACGAAGCCGTGCTGACCGTGTTGGCGCGCGAGCACGCCAAGCTGGGCCTGATCTTCCTGGATATGTCCCGCGCTGTCAAAGAACTGGAAAAGCTGGTCTAGGCGCTGGCGGCCTGACTCTCGTGCATACGTCCGGTGATCCCCTCGTGATCGAGGTGGATAGCGTGGGGTATGCACCTTCTTAGTTTCAGGCGAGCGTGTGCGCTGCCCGTAAAGGGGGAGAGTGTGACCGATAAGTCCCGCATCTTGATCGTCGAAGATGATCTCGATCTGTCCGAGATGCTCAACGCCTATTTCCGCGTGCAGGGCTACGAAGTGCAGACTGCGGCCTGGGGCGAAGACGCCGTGCGCATCACTCAGGATGATCCGCCGGAGCTGGTGGTCCTGGATATTCGCCTGCCCGACATCGACGGCTACGAGGTCTGCCGCCGCCTGCGCACCCACCGCCGCACCCAGGACGTGCCGATCATCTTCTTGACCGAAAAACGCGACCGGGTCGATAAGCTCTCCGGCCTGGAATTGGGCGTCGTGGACTACATCACCAAGCCGTTCGACATTCAAGAGCTGCGCCTGCGGGTGCGCAATGCGCTACGCCGCGCGGCTCAAACCTCGCTGGTGAATCCGGTCACGAATCTGCCCGAAGGGCCGGTGGTAGATGAAAAGTTGGGCGCGGTGTTATTCAGCGGCCAGACCTGGTCGGTGGTCCTGATCACGATCATGGGGCTGGACGATTTCCGCGAGATGTACGGTTTTGTGGCGTCGGACGACGTGCTGCGCGCCGTGAGCTTGATGATGACCAACGCGGTGCGCGAATTCGGCAGCGAAGAAGATTTCATCGGCCACCTGGCCCCGCACGACTTTATCATCATCACCAACGAAACCCACACCACGGCCATTCGCGAGCGGATCGAGATGCGGCTGCGGCAGTCGATGGAATATTTCTACCCCTTGAAAGATCGCGAGAAGGCGAAACAGGCGATGGAAGAAAAACGCCTGAAGCTGGTGATCGGGCACGTCATCCATTCGGGCGGCCCGTTCGCCGATCTCGACGCGCTCAAAGGAGCGCTGCTGCGCTCGCGGCAGCTCGACGCCTGATCGGTTCAAACTCTTCTGACTTGAAGACCTCCGCCGGGGCAGCTTGCTGTCCCGGTTTTCATTTCCGATAATAGTACTTTGCAGGGATCGATCTGGTCTTGTGGATCAAGGTATACTTAAACCAGATCGGGGGTCAGTTAAGTTATAAAGAGTTTGGGGGCGCACGATGAGCCAGCTACAAGACACGATCCTGATCGTGGACGACGATCCTGCCGCGCGCGAGCTGCTGCGCGACCAGGTTTTTTCATCGAACACGTACCGCGTTTTTGAAGCCAAAGATGCCCCGGATGCACTGTTGATCCTCCGGCAGAACCGCCCCGACCTGATCGTGCTGAATTTACAGCTTCCCGGTCTGAGCGGGCACGATCTCCTGGTCGCCGTGCAGTCCCAGGGGTATCGCGGTCCCCTGATCGCGATGGCCGAGCGTACCAGCCCTCGGGCGGTGGTCGAGGCATTCCGGCTGGGCGCGACCGATTTCGTCAACAAGCCGCTGCGCGAGGCCGAAGTCCTGGCCGCCGTCGAGCGCGGTCTCAACGAGGTGCGGCTGCGGCGGCAGCGGGATGCCCTGGTGACCCAGCTTCAAACCGCGAACCAGCAGTTGGAGGCGCGGATTGGTGAACTGACGACGCTGTACGAGATCGGGCAGTCGGTGACGGCGCTGGCGGACCTGGACAGCGTGTTCAGCCGGGTCCTGGAAGGGGCGATCACCCTGACGAAAGCCGATCACGCCATGCTGTTCCTGCGTGACGACAAATCCGGGCAGACGACTCTGCGGGCCGGGAAGAATCTGCCGCTCCCGCTGCTGGATCGCCTGGGAGAGCCGATCCAGGACCGGATCGCCGATCTGGTGCTGACCACGCGCCAGGCCGTGATTGTGGCCGACGAAGGGCTGCGCCGCTTCAACGCGGCCCGCGACCTGTACGCGGTGGCCTATGTGCCGCTGATCGTGCAGAAAGGGGTCGTCGGCGTGCTGGCGGTCAGCAACACCCAGAACCGGCGCCTCTTCGACGAGCATCACGGGCGCCTGCTCAAGGCCCTGGCCGATTATGCCGCCATTACGATTGTCAGCGCGCGCCTGTCGTTGACGCTGGAACAACGGTCTGCCCAGATTCAGACGGTCTATCGCGATCTGCAAGAGCGCGACGCCCAGCGCAGCCGCCAACTGCGGGAGGTTCTGATGCGGCTGCACCAGCCGCTGATTGCAGCGGAGGCGGAGTTGATCCAGTTGAGCCAGTCCGCCGGGGAGTCGGAAACCTCGCGCCGCCGATTGGTGGCCCTGGGCCAGAACATCCGGCAGCTCATTACCCAGATCACCGCCATCCAACGGCGGCCCGGTAGTTAGCAGGAGAGCGGAGAGACAGCGTGGCGGGTGAACGGTTATTGTTGGTGGAGGATGCGCCGGAACTCAGGCACTTTTTGGCCGACACGGTTCTGCGTGGTGCGGAGTATGACGTACTGACGGCTCGAGACGGGATCGAGGGCCTGACCCTGGCCCGCGATCTCATGCCCGATTTGATCGTTGCCGATTACCAGATGCCGGGGCTGGATGGCCTGGGCATGTTGGAGGCATTGCACGCGGAGGGATTGAACTTTCCGTTCATCCTGATCACCGCCGAGGGGTCCGAAGCCCTGGCCGTCCGGGCGCTGCGCCTGGGGGTCAGCGATTACCTGATCAAACCCTTCGAGCCGGACGAGCTGTTGGAGGCGATCCGGCGTACGCTGAGCGAGCATTGGACGCGCCAGATCACCGAACATATCCCGGAACAGCTCCTGGATGCCAACCGCCAGCTTGAGTCGCGGCTGCGTGAGTTGGACACCCTGGTCGAGATCGGCAAGCGGGTCACCGGGCTGCTCGATCTTCGTCAGGTCTTGAACCGGGTGGTCGAGGCGGCGGTCTCGCTGGCGTGTGCCGAAGAAGGCTCGCTGCTGCTGGTGGATCGCGCGTCCGGCGAACTCTATCTGTACGCCTCCACCGGGGACAAAGACCGGGGCGAAAAGTCGTTCCGGCTGCCGGTAGCCGACAGCCTGGCCGGGCAGGTGGTGCGCACCCAACAGCCGCTGGTGATCACCGGGGACGAAGTGCAGCAGATCAAGACCAATTATCTGTTCCGGGCGCTGGTTTACGTTCCGCTGCGCCTGAAAGATGCCGTGATCGGCGTGTTGGGCGTCTCGAACAACACAGTCGTACGGCAGTTCGAGGCGCACACCCTGTCCCTGCTGACCGTGCTGGCCGATTTTGCGGCGATTGCCATCGAAAACGCGCGGCTGTATGCCGCGATGCAGCAGGAGCGGGATACGTTCAACACGATTTTGCGGGATACGGAAGAGGCCATCATCGTCACCGATCCTCAGAGCAGGATTCTGCTGTGCAATCCCGCCGCGGGCCGGATCTTCAAGGTCGATCCCGCGGCCATTCGCGGGCGTCCACTGGCCGAAGCGATTTCGTACCACGAGGTCGTGGAGATGTTCGACCGCGAAGCGAACACTGACCGCAGCCGCCGCAGCGAAATCACCCTGGATGATCAGCGGGTGATGCACGCCCAATTGACGCTGGTCAAAGGGGTGGGCCGCGTTGTGGTGATGCAGGATATCAGCCACCTCAAAGAGCTGGATCGCATCAAGAGCGACTTCGTGACTGCCGTCTCGCACGATCTCCGCTCGCCGCTGACCGCCATCCTGGGCTACGTGGAACTGCTGCGCCGGAGCGGCCCGCTGAATGAAGCCCAGGAGAAATTCGTCGAACGGATCATTTTCAGCGTCCAGTCGATTACGGCGCTGATCTCCGATCTGCTGGAACTGGGCAAGATCGAGGCGGGGTTCGACGAGAACCGGGTGCCGACCTTCTTGCAGGAGGTGGTGCGCCATGCCATCGAGGCGCAGCGCCACCAGATCGAGACCAAGCAGCATGTCCTTGAGCTGAAGCTCTCCGAGGTTTCCCTGCCCGTGTTAGGCAACCCCCTGCGGCTGCGCCAGTTGGTAGCGAATCTGCTCGAAAATGCGATCAAATACACCCCTCCTGCCGGGCATATCTGGATCACGTTGGACATGGATGCCGATTTTTTGGTGCTGCGCGTGACGGATACGGGCATCGGGATCGAGCAGAAGGACTTGCCCTTCATTTTCGACAAGTTTTTCCGCTCGGACGAGGCCATCGACAATTACAGCGGGACGGGGTTGGGACTGTCGATTGTCAAGGGGATTGTCGAACGGCATGGCGGGCGCATCTGGGTCGAGAGTCAGCTCGGTCAGGGCAGCACTTTTACCGTGATGCTCCCCGGCTACCGTCCGGGCCTGCCGGATTGAGTTTCTCCTGCAAAAAAAAGCGAGGTCGCCCGGATGGACGACCTCGTTTGTTTTACAGGGTTCGGACGATCAGACTACTGCGCGGCGGGCACCTGGTAAGAGGCCAGGATTTCGTTCGCGGCATTCGTCAGATCGGTCAGCGCGGTCTCGACGTCGCCCTGGCCGGCCAGCAGGTTCTGGAAGGTGGCCGAGGCTTCGTTGCGGATCGCGTCGTAGCTGGCGAGCTGCGGTTCGACCTTGGTTTCGCCCTGGAGCAGGTTCCAGGCGGCTTCATACTGCGGCATGTCCGCGAAGTATTCGGCCAGGCCCTCGGCTGCCGAGTAGCGCACCGGGAAGTACTTGCTGGCGCCCACCCAACGGGACTGCTGTTCGGATTCGGTGAACCAGCGGACGAACAGCCAGGTGGCCAGTTCGGCTTCCGGCGTGCTCTTGAGGATGCTGACGCTCGCGCCGTAGACATCGCTCACCGGGACATCCTTGTAAGGCAGCGCGGCGACGCTCCACTCGAACGGGGTCGCGAAGGCGTCTTCGATGCCGGTCTGGATGAACGGCAGGCCGGAGGTCGAGCCGACATAGAACAGAGCTTTACCGGCGGTGAAGGCGTTCTGATCGCCATAGTTCTCGGTGATCAACTGCGCGCAGCCATCTTTGTAGAGGCTGACCATGAACTGGAGGTATTCGACCGTCGCCGGGTTGGCAAAATCGAAGGCCGTGCCGTCGAAGATGTCGCCGCCCAGGGCGAACGTGCCCGCTGCGATATTGGAGGCGTCGGTACGGACATAGTAACCAGCCTGGTCGCCCGCGTTGTAGCCGCTCCAGCCGGATTCGGTGAACTTGCAGGCCATTTCACGGAAGGTCGCCCAGTCGGTCGGCGGTGCATCGTAGCCGAGTTCCTTGAGCGCGGTCAGGTTGAAGTACAGCCCTTCGAGCGAACGGTTGGGAGGGAAACCGATGCGGTGCGCACCATCGGGGGTGTAGTCCTGGGTGAAGAAGCCCGGCACGAAGTCCGCGACTTCCGCCTCATTCAGGCCCCAGGTCGTGTCTTTCACGTAGACATCCATATCCTCGGTCAGCCCGCCCGCCAGGTAGTAGGCCGCCGCGTTGTTCTGGTAGGCCACCACGAGGTTGGGGGCACCCTGGCCCGCCTGGATCGCGGCAAGGGTCTTGTTGAAGATGTCGCCATAGCTGCCCTGGTTGGACGCTTCGACGGTGATGCCCCAGGGGTTCTGGGCATTGAAGTCCGCCACAATCGCGTTCACCAGTTCTTCACGAGCGCTGGAATGGTTGTGCCACCAGACGACTTTTTGACCGCTGGGATCGACACCGGCCAGCGGGCCATCGGCGGCGGGGGTGGTACCAAGATCAAAAGTCTTTCGGAAGTCTCCGGTGCTTTGCGCGTGGACCATGAACATAGGCGCGGCCAAGGCCACGATCAGAATGAGAATACCGAGTTTCCGCATTTGATAGTTTCTCCTTGTACTCAAGCAGTATTGATATTTGAAGGGGTAGCCCCTCAACAACTCATAATAGTACCACAAATTTCCAAAATCAGGGGTAAAGCCAGGTTTAAATTTCGGCTATGGGGTTTTAAGACTTGAGGGGAAATAAAATCAAAAATGCCGGACAGAGACTTGTCCTCCGTCCGGCGCCAGAAAACGTGCGGAAATCAGCGAGATGAGCGAGTGGTAGGACGCCAGGTCGAAGACTGCCGGGTGTTGGTCGTCGAGACCTGTCCGGCGGGTCGTAGGACGGTGATACCTCCATTGTCATCATCGTCGCGGAATGACTGCTGCTGAGACGCCGTGCTTTGTGATTGAGTGAACACGGCGGCCTGCGACGCACCCGCCGGAGCGGTGCCCAGCGCGGCCAGGTTTTGCGCGCCGATGATGGCCGCTAAGGTGCTGCCCGTGACCAGGGCTAGCCGGATGGCATTGCGTTTGGGGGTGTTGAGTTTGCTGGATGGCATGGTGAATCCTCCTTGAATGTTATGACTATAAACGAAAAGCGTCCCGGCTTGCTTTAACTCCGCTCAAATTTGGCTTAAATAACCTTAAATCCCTTGAATGTCACCCGGGATCATGACACAATGAGCTTATCCGATTAAGACGACAGGGAGTGTCATGCCTTCTATCTTGCTCATCGAAGACGATCCGCTCATTCGCGGGCCGATTGCGCGCGCGCTGACGGCGGCAGGGCATCAGGCCATCACCGCCACGGATGGGGCCAGTGGGCTAAAACTGGCGCTGGAGTCGGATGCAGCGTTGATCATCCTGGATATCCTGCTGCCGGAGATGGATGGCTGGGAAGTCTGCAAAGCGATCCGGCAGCGCAGTACCGTGCCGATTCTGATGCTCACCGCGCTGAGCGACGAGTTTGATCGCGTGCTGGGCCTGGAATTGGGCGCCGATGATTACCTGACCAAGCCGTTCAGCACGCGCGAATTGATGGCGCGCATCAAGGCGCTGCTGCGGCGTGTGCAGATGGACAGCCAGACCAAGCCGTCTCAAGCTATTCAAATTCGCGACATCGTGCTGAATCTCGACACCCGCCAGGTGACGAAAAATGGCGTGATTCTCCCCCTGCGCTACAAGGAGTTCGAGCTGCTCAGCTTGCTGGTGCTCAACGCCGGGCAGGTGGTGACGCGGGCCGAAATCTTCGATCAGGTCTGGGGGACCGACTGGTTGGGGGATATGCGCACGCTCGACGTGCACATTCGCTGGCTGCGCGAAAAGTTGGAGGATGATCCGGGCAATCCCGAACTCATCCAGACGGTGCGCGGTGTCGGGTATCGCTTCGCGCTGGCGTAGGAGGTCATGCTGTGAAACCGCGCAGTCTCCGCTTACGTCTGATCCTCACCTACACCGGGCTGATCGTCCTGGGCTTTGGCGGTCTGGCCGTGTTGGCCGGGCAGCAGATTTCGAGCGCCGCGCGGCGTGACTACGAACTGCGGCTGACGAACGAGGTCACCCTGATCGCGCGCAGCCTGGCCGAGTCGATCCGCAGCCGCCCTGACGCTCCGCCGGACGAAGCCGAACTGGACAGCACGTTGGAGGGACTGGGATCGAAATCGGACACGAGTCTGCGCCTGGTCATGGTGCAGCGTGATCGAGAGACGCCGCCTGAGAAAGATGACCACCAGGGCTTCGTGCCAGAAAAAGGCTGGACGCTGCCCGACGAACTGAAGCCGTTCCCGGAATTCGTCGCTGCCAGCCAGAATACCGTGGTCGTGACCGAGCGCAGCGGCGACGATGGGTACGCCATGCTGTATACGGCGGCTCCGGTGTCCACGGGATCGATCCTGGTGGGTTACGTCCAGTTGAGCGTGCCCGCCAGCAAGCTCCAGGAGGCCATCCGCGACCGCTGGGGCGGGTTGGGGCTGGGGGTCCTGGCGATTACGGCGGCGGCCCTGCTGGCCAGCATCTGGCTGTCCACCTCGCTGATCCGCCCGCTGGAAAAACTGCGCGACTCGGCCCTACGGCTCTCCCAGGGCGATCTCTCGCACCGGGTGGATTACGATAAGCGCGATGAGATCGGCGCCGTGGCCCACGCCTTCAACCAGATGGCCGAGCAGGTCCAGGCCATGATCGAGGAGCAGCGCGCGTTTGCCAGCAATACCTCGCACGAGCTGCGCACGCCCCTGACGACGATGCGCCTGCGCACCGAGGCGCTGCGGCACGACCACCAGTTGGATGCGCCGACCCAGGCGCAGTACGTCGTCGAGTTGGACGACGAGTTGGCCCGGCTCAGCGGGCTGATCGACGATCTGGTGCTGCTGTCGCGCTTCGACGCGGGGCGCGCCGAGGTCGGCCAGGAGCAGATCGATCCGGTGCGCTTTGCGTCCAGCTTCCAGCAGAGCATGGCCGCGCTGGCCCGTGATCATGACATTGCACTCACGGTCGAATCCACCATTCAGACGCCGGTCACGCTGGGCGGCAGTCTGAACCACCTGTCCATTCTCTTCCGCAACGTGCTCGAAAATGCCATCAAGTACACCCCGCCCGGCGGCACAATCACCTGGCGCATCGCCGCCGACAGCACACAGGTGATCTTCGCCGTCCAGGATACCGGGCACGGCATCGATCCCGAACATCTGCCGCGCGTCTTCGAGCGTTTCTACCGCGCCGACCGCTCCCGCTCCCGCTCCATTCCGGGCACCGGACTGGGGTTGGCCCTGGCGAAATCCATCGTGGAAACCTACGGCGGGCAGATCGAGATCGCCAGCCCCGGCACCGGGCTGGGCACGACGGTCACGATCCGGTGGCCGGTCAGTACCGCACCGGAAAACGGCACCGATTAACCCGCTGGTTTGCGCCGCGCCCATCTGATCCGGATGGGCTTTTTCTGTTCCGACTCGCTTGACAAACTGCCCAAAAACTTCTATCATCATAGTTAAGGCGAACGTTCGCCTTAGAAAAATGAGCTTGGATTACGATGGCCAGAAATGTTACTTTGAAGGATATTGCCCAGCGGGCCGGGGTCAGTTACCAGACCGTCT
>CAYRWY010000153.1:0-12360 GCA_964427955.1 uncultured Anaerolineaceae bacterium | reverse complement strand
ACGATAACTGGTTCAGCACGCGTCAATGGAGACCCCGTCAATCACTATGTTAGCACTTTTCCTATAATAAGCAACATCTAAATCTTTAAAATAAAAGAAATTATATATTTTCATAACAACCCGTCCGCCGATCACCCCCCGGCTTCCCGTAATCGGGGCCGAGTATCACGACTGAATTGAGGCTGAATCATGGATTGGATCGAGATTTCACTAGAGGTCGATGGCGAAGCGGCTGAAGCCGTCGCCGATGTCTTGCAGCGCTACGGCCACCAGGGCGTGGCCATCGAGCAGGCCGGTTTTCCCATCGAGGTCTGGCCGGACGAAATCCCGCCCGCCGACCGACTGATCGTGCGGGCCTACTTCCCCAGCGACAGCCAGGCCGAGGCGCGAAAACAGCAGCTTCGCGAGGCGCTGTGGCACATGGGGCAGCTCTATCCCATGCCGGAGCCGGTCTTCAACGTGGTGCACGAGGAAGACTGGGCCGAGGCGTGGAAGAAGCACTATCACCCGGTCCGGCTGGGCAAGCGGCTGTACATCCGCCCGGAGTGGGCGACCATCACCGATCCGCGCCCGGACGACATCGTGCTGGTGCTCGATCCCGGCATGGCGTTCGGGACCGGCACGCATCCCACCACGCAGCTCTGCCTGATCGCGACCGAAGACCTGCTGACCGGCTGGCCCGCCGTGGACGTGCTCGACCTGGGCTGCGGATCGGGCATCCTGGGGATCGCGGCGATCCGGCTGGGTGCGGCGCGCGTGCTGGCGCTGGACACCGACGAAATGGCCGTCACGGCGACGATCCAGAATGCCGGGTACAACGGCGTGGCGGACCACATCACGGCCCAGCAGGGCAGCCTGGAGACGCTGCACCACTCCGCGCGGCATTTCGATCTGCTGCTGTGCAACATCCTGGCGCGGGTGATCATCGAGCTGTGCGGCCAGGGGTTGGGCGATGTGCTGCGCGCCGGGGGCAAGGCGATCTTCAGCGGCATCATCGAAGAACAGGCGGACGATGTCGAAGCCGCGCTGCGCGGCGCGGGCCTGGAACCCACCCGGCGGCGGATCAGCGGTGACTGGGTAGCCATCGAGGCGCACAAACCGCAGTAAAAGCTAAGAGCGATTCACCACAGAGGACACAGAGATCACAGAGGAAGAACTGAGAGAGAAACATTTCTTTCTGGCTCTTCTCTGCTTTTTCTCCGTGTCCTCTGTGCGCTCTGTGGTGAAATTTCCTTTTTACTCGCCGTCCACCACGCCCCGCTCGCGGAGCATCTGCTCAAGTTGCTCGTAGCTGATCCCGTAGCGGGCGGCAATCTCGCGGGCATAGCTGCGCCCCAGCGGCGGGCCGGGCACGATCCGGTACGTCTGCCGCACCTCCCCCGCCCCATCGTGATCGATGGCCAGCGACACCAGGCTGATCAGCGGGCTGTCGCCGGGTGTTTGGGCGTTGAGGTCGTCCAGGCTGGCGGCGAGGTCGTGCAGGTGAGTGGCGAAGATGGCCCGCGCGCCGAGCAGCCGCAGAATCCGCACCACGTCCTGCGCGAGATAGAGGCTTTCGCCGGGGCTGGTGCTGGACAGCGACTCGTTGAGCAGGATCAGGCTGTGGCGCGTGGCCCGCGCGAACAGGTCGTTCAACCGCTGCGCTTCTTCGCCCAGCCGCCCGGCCTCGGCGTCGGGACGTTCTTCCACCGGGAAATGGGTGTAGATGTTGTCCACCGGGCTGATCCGTGCCTGCGTCCCCGGCACGTAGAGGCCCGCCTGCGCCAGCACGTGCGCCAACCCGACGGCCTGGGTATAGGTCGTCTTGCCGCCCTGGTTCGGCCCGGTCAGCACGAAGATGCGCCCCTCCGGCCCGAAGCGGACGTCGTTGGGGATCACGGTGCGGCTCAGGTCGCGCGCGCCGCCTTTGGACAGCAAGCGCAGCGCCAGGTTGACGTTGTAGGCCGCGTCAATGGCACACACCCGCTCGTCCAGCGGCGCGATCTCCGGGCGGCAGACCGGCAGTCCTGCCGCGCGCAGCCGCTCGATCAGCGCCGCCGCGCCCAGATAAAACGCCAGATCCGCGCCGATCCCGCTCAACACCTGGATATTGACCTGCACGTAGCGCCGCAGCGCCAGCGCTACCGGACGGCTGACTTTCTTGAGGACGTCGGCCAGATCGCGAAAGAGCGGGTACAGCATCGGATCGTCGATCCCGCGCGGGTGATCGCCCGACCGGCTGGAGTCCGGCGCGGCGACGTGCAGCGGCGCGATCCCTTCCCACTGGCTCTTGTCCGCCTCGCGCCCGAACAGGGTGTACAGCACCGAGGCCGAATAACCCTGGAATTTTTTGCCGTTGACGGCCAGCAGCGTCGCCTCGACCGGGCGCAGTTCTTGATCCAGGTTGATGCCGACCGTGATGCTGGCGATGCCGCGCACTTTGGCGACCAGCGCGGGCAGTTCGGCGGTCAGGTGGACGAAGGTCTCATCCTGGGCGATCCCGGCGGCCAGGTCGCGCAGCCGGAGCAGTCCCCCCGCGTGCAGCGCGCGATCCAGCCCGGCGAAGGTCGCGTTCAAGCCCTGCACGCATTCGACATACGCCTCCAACTGCCCGATCCGCCAGACGACCTCGTGCAGCGCCGATTGATCGGGCCGCGCGGAATAGACGAAAGTGTCCAGCGCAAACAGGCGGGGCAGCAGATCGGCCAGCCGTCCGGCCAACGCGGGCTGATCGACCAGATCGGCCAGCACCGCCTGACGGTAGCGGATCACGGCGGGATCGGCGCACAGCGCCAGCAGCGTGTCGCGAATGCGCGGCGCATAGCCAAAACGCTCGCTCAGCGCCTCGACGACGGCGTGCAGATCGAGATCGAGCGCGGCGGCAGCGTCCAGGCGCGGGGCCGGTCGTCCGGCGGGCTGGCCGGGCCACAGCAGACTGAAATCGAGAGGAAAATCAGGCTCAGGCATAGGCAGATTGTAACGCCCTGCCGGGCCTACTCCAACAGCCGCCGCACCAGCGCGCCGGGGTTGACGTCCTGGACCCACGTTTTCCGCCTATTCTTTGACGCGCGGGGTCATCCACCCTATACTTTAGAATGGTGTTACAATCTCCCTGTACAGAATGGAACCGGACGCACACTATGACGATGCAAAACTTGACCGGCCAGACGCTCGGCCAGTACGAACTCCGCGAGGTTTTGGGCGCGGGCGGAATGGGGATCGCCTATCGCGGCTACCAACGCAACCTGGAACGCGAAGTCGCGATCAAGGTGCTGTTCGCGACGCTGGCCGTCGAGGCGGGCTATACCGAGCGGTTCTACCGCGAAGCCAAAACGGCGGCGGCGCTCGAACATGCCCACATCGTCCCGGTTTACGATTACGGCTTGCAGGGGAATATCAGCTACGTCGTGATGCGCCTGCTGGCGGGCGGCACGCTCGAAGACCGCATGATGCGGCGCACCGAGCAGAATCTCCCCCTGCCGTCGCTGGGCGAGACGTCCAAGCTGTTGGGCCAGCTCGCCAGCGCGCTGGATTATGCCCATCACCGGGGCGTGATTCATCGCGACATCAAGCCGAGCAACGTCATGTTCGACGATCAGGGCATCGCCTACATCGTGGACTTCGGGATTGCCAAGCTGATGGAATCCTCCACCTCGTACACGTCCACCGGATCGCCGATTGGCACCCCGCTGTACATGCCGCCCGAACAGTGGCGCTCGGAGACGCTGACGCCCGCCGCCGACCAGTACGCGCTGGCGGTGACGATCTACCAACTGATCACGGGGCGGCTGCCGTTCGAGGCCACCACCCCCTACGGGCTGCTGCACAAGCACCTGAATGAGGAGCCGACTCCGCCGCAGACCTACCGGGCGGACGTGCCGCTGCCGGTGCAGCAGGTCCTGGACCGCGCGATGGAAAAAGACCCGGCCCAACGCTGGGAATCGGTCACGGCGATGGCCGTGGCCTTCGACAATGCCATCCGGGGCCAGACCGGCGAGTTGAGCGGCTTTTTCGAGGGTCCGGTGGCGACCAAAAAGACGGCCCTGACCGCGACCAATTCCCTGGTGATGATCAGCCCGACCTCCCCGCTGGTGACGGCGACCCAGGCCCCACCGGCCTACAAACAGCCGGTCTTTTGGGTGATGGGCGTGCTGCTGCTGATCGCGGCGGCGGTCGTGGCGGTCCTGCTGCTGACCCAGGGCAACCAGGGCGGCGGCACCAAGACCGTTTCGGAAGATACGCTGCGCGGCACCGTGCTGGCCGAACTGGCGCTGTCTCAGACGGCGCAGGTAGACGCCGGGCAAACGGCGGATGCGCGCGTGGCGCTGGCGCTGACCGGCACCGCCCAGAGTTGGACGCCGACGCCGACCGCCAATCTCGGCGCGACGGCGACCCGCCAGGCCATTTTCGACGCGCGTTCGACGGCGGACGCCGGGGCGACCGCAACCCAACTCATGGAAGCGCAGATCACGGCGCTGGCCGGGGCGACGTCTACCCAGGATGCGCTGCTGATCATCGCCGGAGCCACCGCGGACGCCCGCGCGGCGGCCACGCAGAACGCCCGCGATCAGGCCGCGACGGCGACACAGGTCGCGCTGGCCGCGACTGCCACCGCGGAATTCGAGGTCGCCGGGACCCAGGCCGCGCAGGAGCAGACGGCGACCGCCGAAGTGCGCCTCCAGGCCACCCAGGATGCCGCCGCGACCGCCACCCAGGGAGCGCTGATGATCGTCGCTCAGCAGACGGCAGACGCCCGCGCGACCGGCACCCAGGTTGCGCTGGATCAGGAAGCCACGGCCAACGCCGCCACCGCGACGCCCACGCCCACCCTGACACCGACCCGCACGCCCACGCCGACGGCCACGCCGGTCCCGCCCGATCTGCGCGCTATTTACAACCAGGACGAATTCATCCTGGTCAACATCTCCGGCGGCCCGCTGGACATCAGCCCACTGGTGTTCGAATCGAAGGGCGGCGAAGGCGATCAGCGGACTTTCCTGACGAGCGTTTGGGGCAGCGCGCGCAACGATCTCACCCGGATGGCGGACGGCGGTTGTTTCCAGGTCGTGACCAGCACCGCCACCCAGCTCGCCCCCGCGCGCAGCAAGTGCCCAACTTTCCTGGGCTGGTTCCGCGCGAATGCGCCGGACCGTTATTTCTGGCTCGCGCCGCAGCCGGACGATGCCTTCACCGTGCGGCTGGCCGACGGCGACCAGCCGTTCGCCACGTGCACGATCTCGGACGGCCAGTGCGAGTTCGCGCTGCCGTAGCTCACCCCCCGACCCCCTCTCCACCCGGTGGTTCAGGAGCGGACAGGTGGGTAAAAAGCATTGAGCACGCAGGAATTCGCGGTGTTTTACCTCACCCCCCGACCCCCTCTCCACCCCGTGGCGAGGGGGAGTGGCACCGTGGAAACGTCGTGGTAGGGAAGCGGCGCCGCCGCGCCCGGCTTTGAAAAAATGAAAATTGTCTCTCAAAAGTCCCGGTTCTCAATGCCTGTCCGCCCCTGAACCACCCGTGGCGAGGGGGAGCAGGGGGCGCAGCAAGCGGCGCCCTGTTTTGAAAAATGGAAATTTGTCTCTCAACATCTTGCCCTTGAAAGTCAGGCATCAGTTATGAATTTCTTTCGCAAGACCTATACACAAACGCACACCCCGCGCGCGATCCTGATCACCGGCGGCACGTCGGGTATCGGGCGGGCGGCGGCGGTGCTGCTGGTCGCGCTGGGCGATGCGGTGGCGGTCACCGGACGGCGTGCCGAGCGGCTGGCGGAGTTGAGCGCCGAAGTCGAGAAGCGCAAGCTGCCGGGGCGACTGATCACCATCGAAGCCGACGTCACCGATCCGGCGGGGATGCAGCGCGCCGTGGCGCTGACGCTGGCCGAATTCAACCGCCTGGACGTCCTGATCGCCAATGCAGGTCTGGGCCAGCGCGGGCCGCTGGTCGAAGCGCCGTGGGACGACCTGCAAACCGTGCTGCGGACCAACATCGACGGCGTGATCCACAGCGTGCGCGCGGCAGTCCCCGGCCTGCGGGCCAGCGGCGGCGGGCAGATCGTGCTGATCTCGTCGATTCTAGGCCCGGTCCCGGCGGCCTATTCCGCCGTGTACAGCGCCAGCAAAGCCGCGGTGGACGCCCTGGGACGATCTCTGCGCGGCGAGCTGAAAGCGGATCATATTCGCGTGTCGGTGTTGTGGGTGGGACAGACGCGCAGCGAATTTGCTGAACATCGCCTGGGCCAGCCGGGGCGGGTCGCGTCGCGCTGGCCGACCATGTCTCCCGAACAGGTCGCCGGGGGGATCGCCTGGGCGCTGGATCGCCATCCTCGCACCGCGGCGCTGCGCTGGATCGACACGATCTTCGTATGGGCCGGGCGGCGCTTCCCCGCGCTGATGGATCGCCTGCTCGCACGGATCTACGGCTAGAACAAAAAAAGGAGAGCCGACGGTTTTCTGGCTCTCCTGCTCTACTTACGTTTCAGACGCGGTCCGCTAGGATTTCCCCGAATCGAAATAGACACGGATCGCCAGCCTGCCGAGCTTGAGTTCATCGCCGTGATGGATGGGACGCTCTTGACGCGGGTCCAGACGTTCGTTGTTGACGAACGTGCCGTTGGCGGCGTTCAGATCGACCACGCTGAACTGCTGGCCCCGGCGCTTGAGAATGCAGTGACGGCGCGACACCCCCATCGTCTGCCCCTCGAACGGCGTCAGATCGAGCACTTCGGGCGGACCAGGCGGGATCACGCGCCCCAGGATCAAGAAGCTGGGCAGCGGGATCGACAGGCAGGTTTCGGTCGGGAAAAATTGCAGCACCAGCCGGGTCGTCGGCTGGAGGTCTTCCCCCAAACTGACGCGCGGTAAGGTGGTCGGCAGCGGATTCTCGGCCTGGGGAGCGAGATCGGGCAGCAGCGCCCCGCACTGCGAACAGACCACGTCTTCGGCGTGCGCGATATGGTCGCACACAGCACACCGTTTGTAGGACAGAGGCACGGTCGTCTGGCTCATCATCGACCCTCAAGGCATAAACTGGCGCATTTACGCTCTTCATGTATAAGCTTAGCGTAAATCCCTCCATTTTTCAACAAGGCTTTGTCAGGATGATGTCAGAGGATCAGCGGCTTCCGGCTCGTACTATTCCCCGATCTCGACATTCTCCTCGCCCAACAGGGCGATCACCATGTCGAGCACCTCGTCGTTGATCGCGATGGGATGCTGCGGAAAGTTCATGCAGACGGCTTTCACCCCACCCCCGCGCAGCACGAAGCGGAAATGATCGCGACCGGGATACTGGATCAGACGGCCATGCAGATTCTGGATGCGGCGCTTATCCTTCGCGGCATCGCCCGTGCGCTCGATGCGCAGCGTGAGCATCCGGCCCGGCGGGAGTTCGGGCGCAGGCTGGGGCGGCTGGGGACGCGGGCGGCGTGGGATCTCGCGCTCCGGCTTGGGCGTGGGATCGGCGGGCGGCGGCACGGCCTCGGCGGGCCGTTTCTGGATGTCCTGGACGTAGCCCGCTTCGCTGTATTCGATCTCCGGCTTGGGCGACCAGCCGTTATGCTCCATTTCCGCTTCCAGCCAACCCGGCATCTCCGCATCGGCCACCGGGCCGAGATCGGGCGGCGGTTCAGCCGCGGTCGAACGGGCGGCGGGTTCCGGCGCGGGGCTGGGCGGTTCCTCCGCCGGGGGACGAGACTCGGCGGGTTCTTCCGGGGCCGCGTCCTCCGCCTCCAACCACGAGAACGTCCGCTCCAGGTTGGGCACTTCGTCGGCCAGGGTCGCGATCTCCATCTCCTGGCTGACCGACTCGACGATGATCTGCAAATCCCCGCGCGAGGTGTCGGCCTTGCCCATCACGATCACGACGGCGTCCTCTTCGATCATGTGGCGGTAGCCATCCCAGGTGCGCGGGAACATGACCGCGCCGATGGTCCCGGTGATGTCTTCCAGGGTCAGGATCGCCATCATGTCGCCCTTTTTGGTGGTCACCTTGCGCACTGCCGCCACCAGCCCGGCGACGGTGACCGCCTTGCCGTTGGCCTCTTCGCCCGCCTCGACCAGTTCGGCGCTGGTGCTGATGCGCGAATTGGCATACAGATCGCGCAGGCCGCTCAGCGGGTGATCCGTGACGTACAGCCCGACCAGTTCCTTCTCCCAGTTGAGCATCTCGCGCTTGGACACCGGCTCGACGTCCTGCATGTGCGCCAGGATGCTCTCCTGCGCGCCAAAATCGACCCCGGTCGCGTCGCCGAACAGGCTGATCTGGCCGCTGTCCTGCGCCTTGTGCAGGTCCGACGAGAAGCTGACGATCCGGTCCAGCGCGGTCAGCAGCACCGGGCGCAGCGCGAACTCGTCCATAGCGCCCACCTTGATCAGCGATTCCAGCGCGCGCTTGTTGACGAGGCGCGTATCCACGCGGCGGCAGAAGTCGTCCAGATCGCGGAAGCGCCCGCCCTGGCTGCGCTGCTCGATGATGTGTTCGACCGGGCCGACGCCCAGGTTTTTGATCGCGCCCAGCCCGAAGCGCACGGCGCGTTTGCCGTCGCGCTGCTTTTCGATGCCGAAATCCAACTGGCTGCCGTTGACGGTCGGGGGCAGCACGTCGATCCCCATGCGGTGGCAGTCTGCCGCGAACAGCCCGACTTTGGCCGAGTCGTCACGGTGCACGCTCATCAGCGCGGCCATATATTCGTGAGGGTAGTGACATTTCAGATACGCCGTCTGGCAGGTCATCATGGCGTAGTCGGCGGCGTGCGAGTTGTGCACGATGATGTCATTGGCGATGAAATTGTGCGTGTCGGGCACAGTCAGATCGTAGGTCATCTCCTCGCCCACGTATGCGATGCCTGAAAGCTCGTCCCAATAGATATCACAATCCTCAGAAGAACTGCTGCGAATGTGCTGGAACTCAGGGGGAAGTGGCCCGGTTTCTACCTCCACCAGCCCTCGTTCATAAGAAGCGCGTAACTTTTCGTCAGAAAGATATGGCCCCACTGTTTTCATCAATCGGCGGAAATCGGTCAAATCTTCGATAAAGAGTCCGCGTCCCTGAGCGGAAGTCATATCACCCACATTGATTGGATGTGTAAAGATTCCTAACCGCAGACTCAGGTGATAAAACTGGCGGATCAAACGCTCCGACTTGAAAGTAAACAAACACAGCCGCCAGTTAAATGCATTGATAATGCGGTTAAAACCGCGTTGTTCCCACAAACGGGCAAATAGGAGCGCAATTTGCCGATTTGTCAGTTCGAAAACTTCATCAGGCAGGACGGCATCAGAAGAATCCTGACACAAAGTTTCGACCAGTGCGGTGATATGTTCTTCCGGCCATTCTTTTTTCCCTGCCACCGGAATCCGGCGCGGTACGGCGATCTGATCGAAGCGTTTAAGTTCTCCCAGGGTCCGCCAGCCGTCAGGCGTATAAAACGGGTGATTGTCCGTCGCTGTGATCTGACGCCTCGACTGTGTTGTCAATTGATAGACAGGCTTGATCCCATTTTCCGTTACTTGTGCAATCCTACCTGACACAATGCTTTGGCTGGCAGTATCGAGCGTCAGCGTGTGCTCGATGGTCGCCGTGCCCGCCGCCAGATCGCCGATCCGCACCAGCCGCCCGGTTGCCGCGTCGATGATTTCCGTGTCAGCACTGAGACATTTGTTGAATCCGTACCTGGCAAAAAACTCGATGTCGTCGAAGATCGCGCTGGCGACTTCGGGGCTGACGCCGTGCTCCGGGCCGCGCTCCATGAAGATGTCACGGTGTTCTTGCAGGGCTTCTTTCTTTTTCTTAGACACGGCCCGGCGCATCAGGTCGGCTTCGCCCAGCGAGTAGCCGAACAACTCCGCGCCGATCTGCATAATGGATTCTTGATACACGATGATGCCGTAGGTCTCTTCGAGCAGATCTTTCAGCTTGGGGTGCTTATACTCGACCTGCTCTTCCCCGTGCAGCCGCCGGTTGTACATCGGGATGTATTCCAGCGGGCCGGGGCGGTACAGCGCGACGGCGGCGACGATGTTCTCGAACTTCTGCGGGCGCATGTCGGTCAGCATCCGGCGCATCCCCTGCGATTCAAGCTGGAACACGCCAATCGTCTCGCCGCGCCCGATCATGGCAAACATCTGGTCGATCTTGGCGTTGGTCTCCGGATCGTCCGGCAGGTGGCGATAAGGGATGTTCGACAGGTCGAACTCGACGCCGTGCTGCTGGGCGATCAGGTCGCAGGCGCGGCGCATGATGGTCAGCGTGGACAGGCCGAGAAAGTCGATCTTGAGCAGGCCCAGCGATTCGCTGGTTTCCATGTCGAACTGGGTCACCTGCCCCACCGGCACCTCGTCCGCCGTGCCTTTGGTCGGGCGGTGCAGCGGGACGTATTCGACCAGCGGGCGATCCGCCACGATCACCCCGGCGGCGTGCGTGCTGGCGTGGCGCGTGATGCCCTCCAACTGCTTGGCGACGTCGATCAGGGTGTGGGCCGTCTCGTCTTTGGCGTAGGCTTCTTTCAATTCGGGCAGCGCCACTTCGGGATCGTCGCCCAGCGCATCCTTGAACTTGACCGGCTTAGCCCCGGTGGGGATCAGCCGGGCGATGCGGTCCACTTCGGGCAGCGGCATGTCCAGCGCGCGGCCCACGTCGCGGATCGCGGCCTTGCTGCCCATCGTCCCGAAGGTGATGATCGCGGCGACTTTGTCCTCGCCATATTTCTGCGCGCAGTACTGAATCATCTCGGCGCGGCGATCTTCGGGGAAGTCCATATCGATGTCGGGCATCGAGACGCGGCCCGGATTCAGGAAGCGCTCGAACAGCAGGCTGTTGGTCAGCGGGTCCAGGTTGGTGATCCCCAGGCAGTAGGCGGCGAGGCTGCCCGCGCCCGATCCGCGCACGTTCCACCAGATGTCGGCATGGCGGGCGAACTCGCACAGGTCCCACACGATCAGGAAATAGGTGTCGAAGCCCATCTGGTGGATCATGCGCAGTTCGTAATCCAGCCGTTCCAGCTTGGCCGGATCGTCGGCATCCTCGCCATAACGCCAGGTCAGGCCATGTTCGCACAGCGCGCGCAGGTAGGTATCGGCGCTGTACCCTTCCGGCACGGGGAATACCGGCAGGTGATAGCCCTTCGAGTCCAGGTTGACGTCGCACATGTCGGCGATCCGGACGGTGTTGTACAGCGACTCCGGCACGTCGGCGAACAGCCGCCACATCTCCTCGGCGGAGCGCAGGTGGAAGGTCGGGCCGGAGAAGCGCATCCGCTTCGGATCGCTCTTGACCTTGCCCATCTGGATGCACAGCAGCGTGTCGTGCGCGTCGTAATCGTCTTCGAGCACGTAATGCACGTCGTTGGTCGCCACCAGCGGCGTCCCGGCGTAGGTCTGGTTTTCGACCAGCCAGTGATTGAGCGTCTTGAGTTCGGGGATCTGGTGGCTTTGCAGTTCGAGGAAGAAATTCTCCTTGCCGAACACGTCCTGATGCCAGCCGATCATCCGCAGGGCCTCCTCTTCGCGCCCCTGCTCCAGAATGCCCGGAATCTCCGCGCCCAAACAGCCGGACGTCGCGATCAGCCCTTCCGCGTGCGCTTGCAGGAAGTCGTGATCGATGCGCGGATGGTAGTAGTAGCCCCTGAGCTGCGCCTGGGACGCGATGTGCAGCAGGTTCTTGTACCCGGTCTGATTTTTCGCCAGCAGCAGCAGGTGATAGTAGGTGGGATCGCGTTCGTCCATCCGCTTGCCCCAGGGCGTGATGTACGTCTCCATGCCGATGATCGGCTTGACGCCCGCCTCTTTGGCCGCGCGGTAGAAGTCGATCACGCCGAACATCGCGCCGTGATCGGTGATCGCCAGCGAGGGCATCCCGGTTTCGGCGGCGCGCTTGACCAGCTTTTTGATCGGGCTGAGGCCGTCGAGCAGGCTGTATTCGGTGTGCACGTGCAAATGAACGAACGGCTTGTCGTCGGGCATGGACTCGTTTCTCTTCGACCTGTGGGTATCAGAACACGTGTTGCAACGATTATAACATGCCGCTCCGGCGCAGACCGTTAAAGATTCGTTGCTTTTTCGGGCTGTCAGGTGTGCGCCGCGTGAGCGTCGGGTCCGGGCGAGCCAATGCCAGTAGAATAACAGGCACATCTATTATTTATTGAGCAGAAAGGGTTGGTCATGACGTCCCA
The DNA here is from genome assembly GCA_964427955.1 of uncultured Anaerolineaceae bacterium. GTDB lineage: Bacteria > Chloroflexota > Anaerolineae > Aggregatilineales > Aggregatilineaceae > JACRBK01. The sequence continues at coordinate 212 of CAYRWY010000153.1, read as the reverse complement.
CAGAACTGCGTTCATCACCGGCATTACCGGACAGGATGGATCGTACCTGGCCGAATTTTTGCTCGAAAAAGGGTACGACGTCGTGGGGCTGGCTCGCCGTACCACCGGCTATCACGCCCCCAATATCGAGCACCTGATCGGCAAGATCACGCTGGATTTTTACCGGCCGACCCTGACGGCGGTCACGGCCGACGGAAGCGAACGGATCATCA
>CAYRWY010000152.1:0-12365 GCA_964427955.1 uncultured Anaerolineaceae bacterium | reverse complement strand
CAAGGAGAGAAATCCATGACTCCAACTAAACAAAAATCGATTTTTATTTCTCATAGTAGTCGAGATAATGATATGGCCTTACGTCTTTGGGAAAAAATATCTGCTGTTCTAGGGGAGGAAACCGTTTGGGTAGATTTTTTTGATCTAGATGGTGGAGATGAGCTTGTATCGATAATATCAGAAGCTATTCAAACTGCGGGGTGGTTTATTCTTCTTGCTAGTGAGTCCTCAATGAATAGTCGATGGGTCCAGTATGAGGCCCGATTGGCAACCTTTTTATCAATAGAGCGGGCCAATTATCATGTCTTAACGATCAAGTTGGATAATTGTAAATTTCCTAGAGAATTGGATGTTGTACTGAGAAGTCGCAAGTATGTGGATGCCAGTACCGATCTAGAACATGCTCTGAATGAAGTTGCGGAACTTCTGCGTAAGGATGAGGGGCTTCGTTTGAGGCAAGGGGACGTATTTGTTGATAGAGGGTCTGAATTCGATCGAATTGAATTAGCAATTAGCCGCGATAAGATTGTTCATATTATAGGGGTGCAAGGAATTGGGAAAGTTGCTCTTGTTAAAGCAGTGGCTCGTAGATACCAACGAAAGATGTTGCAAATAGATTTGCGTATAGGACACGATCTTGGCTTGTTAACGCGACAAATAATTGCCGGTGTGGGAAAGAAACAACCCCCAAACAGTGTTGAGGACAGTGATCTGCTTTTTGAGGCGGTGCAATCGTTACGAGAATGGAATAGTGAAGGAGGAATGTTACTTCTGAATAGTGCTCAGAATGTTATGACTGACGATGGAGCATACCGCCCGTTCATGCGAGTCTTCTTGGATCGGTGTATCGCGGCCCGTTTGGATTTCCCGATTTTTGTCACAAGTGTTCGTCGAAGCGATCTGCTGCCTGAAGAAATTCTGTATTCTACCCCTTTACGTATAAGTGGACTTTCAAACGAATTCATGATCCACGCAATTCGGCAGTGGTATTCATTGATGCAGGTTGATAAACCGTCGCCGACTGATTCACAACTAACTGATTTAGTTGAAAAACTAGGAGGTTATCCTCTCGCTGCTAAACTAGTTGCTGGCTATCTTGCATGTGGTGAGAGTCCGACAAGTATAGTTGGTCGGCATTTTTTTTCTAAGTTTCAATTACAGATCGGAGAATTTGTTGTAAATGCCATTTCATCTTTATTATTAGAACTTGATCAAATAATATTACATACATTGGCTATATATGACGCTAAAATTACTACTCAAAGCCTATACAAGATAGAACAAATAGCTAAGCATGGTCTTTCAGAAGTCCAAGTTTCCCTTTCAAAGTGCTCAAGTTTGATGCTAATAACCCAGGATGCAGAAACACTTACATTACATCCCTTCATTTCATCGTATTTTATTGACCAATCACGCAAACGGGGGACATATTCACAGATTGCCTCACAACTAGCTGATATTGCGTGGAAAGAAGCCCGACATGTGATGTCTAAATTAGATGAAATCCCAACAGAAAATAAAACTGCCGACAACCAGGATTTTATCACTGCAAGTAGAAGATTGCTGCGGGTGGCTGAACCCGCACATCGTCTATTGCTCGCTACGGGCCAACAGCAAAAAGCCAGGAATTTACCTTGGGAGATGAGAGGACACCTTCGCGAGATGGTGTTCGTGTTGTATCAGCAGGCTCGTAATTATTCAGCTTGTGTCGAGTTTGCCGAAAAGTGGTTGGAATTTGAACCAAATGATACAGAAATTGCATTGTATAGAGCACGAGCCTATCGACGTCTTCAAAGTTATGAGAAGGCAACAAGAATATTAGATGGTCTGGAACGAGAAAATGATCCTCGTCTTCGCGCAAAAGTTGCTCGTGAGCGAGGGTTAATTGCAATGCTCCAAGGTGATTTAGCACAAGCAATACAAAATTTCCGACAAGGTTGTCAACTGCGTCGCTCTGACGGAAAACCATATTATTCGGATGTTTTCGTGGATCTAGCACACGCACTTGTTGCATATGCTAGTCATAAATGGGATGGAGATCCTCAAACACGGAAGCTTTTTTCGGAGGCAGCAGACCTTTTTGAACAAGTACGTGACTATGTCCCTCGTTTCGACCAGGAAAACTTCGATCAGTATATAGACGCTCTACTGCGGGCCGGAAGAATATCAGAAGAGGATGCCATCAAAGAGTTAGAGTCTCAACTTGAGTTTCAACTTGATAACTCTCGCCTATATTTTCGTCTAGCTGAAATACTTAAAACTCACTCGGATAGGTTAGATGATGCATTGACATACGCTCGCAAAGCGGTAGAACTTGGAAGTAGACCAGCATTACTCACTATGGCCTATATTCAAACGGACTCTGGACAATGTCAACAAGCCTTACAAACTTTGGCCAAATACATTCCTGAAACCGATCAAGAGATTGTCGTCGCTGATGTACATAGAGCAAAAGCAATGGCAAGCGATCCTGCTCAGGCAAGAAATCTCCTTGAAAAACATGCCCATATTGACGACTCTTTCGTAGCCTATACGCGTGTTCAGATCGAAATCGGTGCAATGGAAAAATCATTAGCAGAGCAAAATTATTCAGATGCCTTGATTTGTTTGAATGCCGCTGAGAGACTAGCACTTGAAGGCAAACAACGGTTTCCGAACCGACAACCTTTTGAAATGAAACTTGCTCAGGTTCATGACTTGAGGGAGAAGTTAAATCAATTGACTTAAACTTTCGTCTTGTTACTCAATATCTTCGCCAATTTTGCTTTGCATCTGTGATGCGTTGTCGGGTGCAGTGTATTATCTCTTTACCCCATATACTTAATCTCCAGAAGTAAACAGCGGCCCACAGGTTGGGCCGCTCTTCTCTTCACTCGTTACCTTACCGCGCGCGTGTTACTCGTACCGCAGCACGTTGAGCGGCTTTTCGCCGGACGCGCCCCACGCCGTCACGATGGCAGCGACCAGCGCGATCCCAATGCACAGCAGCATCAATTCCAGGGCCGTCACATACGGGATGGCATTGCCCATCTCGCCCTGGAAGGCATTGACCAGCATGTACAGCAGGCCAATCCCGCCCAGTCCCACGCCGATCAACCCGCCGACCAGCCCCATCAGACCATATTCGAGCAGCAGCATCCCTAACACGCGCTCGCGTTGCAAGCCGACGGCTTTCATCACGGCGATCTCGCGCCGCCGTTCCAGCGTGGATAGCGCGACCGAGTTGGCGATCACGATCCCGCCGACCACCAGCGCCAGTGCGGCGACCAGGATCGGGAAGGAGGTGAACTGGTCGATGATCCGGTTGATCAAGTCGTTGAGCATCCGGGTTTCGAGCACGAACGCCAGCGGCAGATCGTTCATCGCCTTCCGCACTTCGCGGACCTGCTTTTCGTCCACGTTCACAATCGCCGCCACCGAGTTGGGAGTGAACCCCTGCTCGTCGAAAGCGGCTTTAGGGGCATAGTTGGCCGAGCCGAAATTGACATCGACACCGGAACGCTTATCGACCATGCCTACGATGACGAAGGTCATCAGGGCGGTGGACTCCTGGCCGTCAGCGCTGTCAAAACTGTTCTGCGTGATCTCGAACGTCAGCCGGTCGCCGACTTCCAACCCCGTCGCGATGACGGCCTGGTCGGCCCCGATCACAATCGGCGGATATTGGCCGTCGTCTTTGTTCCAGGGGCCAACGTCGGTGGCGTCCAATTGGCGGCCCTGGTAGAACTTCACATCCGGCAGGTTCGGGCCGATTTCGCGGGCATCCACGCCACTGAAGGCCCAGCGCAGCCAATCCCCATACTCATCGTTTTCCGCCGCGGCGCGGGCTTTCAGCGTCTCGTAGCTCAACTGCTGATTGGTGCTGACATCCAGGACGGAGACGAGGGACACCTCGTAACTGCCGAGTGCTGAATAGCTCTCGACGCCAGGCACGCTGTCCAGCCGTTCCTCGACCTGGGTGAGCGTATCGCCCGTACCCGCCGCGAACACGATCACGTTGCCCCCCACCTGATCTTTCAGGAGCATGGCGAATTCATCCGTGATCGCTTTGGCGAGCATGGTGATCAGGCTGAGCGTGAAGACGCCCACCACCAGCGCCAGCAGGGTCGAAGCTCCGCGCCCCTTGGTCGAAACCATCGAGCGCATGGCGAGCTTGAGATCGACGAAGGCGATCCGCTGGATCAGCCGCCCCAACAGCCAGAACGGCAGCATGATGATGATCCAGGCGGCGTTCAAGAGCCAGATCGGCAGGCTCAGCACGGCGATCAGGATGCGGACTGCCGTCGGGAAGCGTTTGGGCAGCTTCCAGATCCACAGGTCGGCCAGCTTGCCGCCGCCGATGCTCCAGATCAGGGTCCACAGCAGCACGTACAGGATGCCGGTGATGATGAAGGTGCCGAACAGGATCAGCAGTGCCGGGACCAGCGCCCCGAAGACCGATCCTAACAGCGGCAGCCCGGGGACCATCACCAGCCAGCGCACGATCCGCCGCCAGAGCTTGTGATGCGTCCAGCCGGAGAAAATGCCACCCGCCAGCATGGTCAGACCCATCAGCAGGCCCAACGCGCCGCCAATGCTGGACGAAATGCTCTTGACCGAGTTGTCGTCGAGCAGGTTGTGGATCATCGGCTGCGCGACCAGGCTGATCGCCAGCATGACGAACAGCAGCGCCGCGAACGAGCGTGATTTCCCCGCGCGCAGCAGCACCGTATCGGTCGGGCGCAGCACCAGATTCGGACGCACCTGCCCGGCGGCCAGCGTCGGGATGAAGCCGAAGATCGCGGTGACGATGATGCCCACCACCAGGCCGGTAAGCGCGGGACTCGGCGTAATGCGGAAACTCAGCGTTTGAGCCAGGAAGGTCTCGGCCACGCCCTTGATGGCATAGGCCGACACCCAGCCCAGCATGATCCCCAGCAGGCTGCCGAAGACGCCCATCAGTGCCGCTTCGACCAGGAACAGCGTGGTTACCTGTTCGGCCTCCAGCCCGATGGTCTTGAGGACGGCGACTTCGGTGGTGCGTCGGCTGACGATCACCAGCATCGTGTTCACGATCCCGATCCCGCCGATCAACAGCGATACCAACCCCATCACGGTGACCAACTGGCCGACAGCATCCGAAACCTGATCGTTTTGTTTTTTCAGGTCGATGGTGGTCGTCGTGGAGAGATACGGGAATTTCCGTTCAAACGCCCTGTTTACGTCCTCGACCTGGGATGGATCGCCCAGTTTCACGTAGATTTCGGAAGCACCCGGCGTCACGGCCCCGTCGAACAGGTCTATCGCCTTGAGATCAAGGTAATAGTAGCCGATGATGTTGCCCATGATGTTCTCGTAGCCGCCTTCTTCTTTGGTGGCGACGATGCCGCGCAGCGTGAAGTTTTCGGTGGCGCGGGTGAGGGCCAGCTTATCCCCGACTTTGGCCTTGAGAATGTCGGCCAGGTTGCGGCTGATCACGATGTCGGTGGGTTCCTGGATCAGTTCGCTGAGCAGTTTGCCATCTTCGGATTTGCGCGTGCCGTACAGCGGATAGTTTTTTACATCGACGACGAAGCCCGAAATGAAGGTCTGTTCGGTGTCGTTACGGAGATTGCTGATCGCGGTGGCGGCGGTGGTTTCGCCGATCAACTGGCGGTACGTGATGACCGATCCCGGCTCATTCTCCGTAAACCACTGCTGGATTTTCTCGATCCCATCCAGGGTGAAGTATTTCTCGCTGCTGGCCAGGCTGGCGATCACGCCTTCGTTTTCGCCGCGCTGGGCCAGCGCATCCGAGTTGTTCTCGTCTTCATCGAGGTAGGGGGACAACCGAATATCGCCGCGATTGCTTTCCTGGATGCTGCCGGTCAGGGTGTCGCTGATCATGACGCCCAGGGTTTGCAGGCTGACAATCGCCGCCACGCCCGCCGCGATGCACAGCAGCGCGAAGATCGTGCGCTGCCCGTTCACGCGCAGGTCATTCAGCGAATGACGCGTATAGAAACGCAGTTGTTGTAGCATGGTGCACCTACCGGCCCTCTACCGTCATCGTTTTCAGTTCGCCGGTCGCTCGCTTGTCTTTGAGCAGCTTGACCGCGGCCATTTGGGCGGTCGAGCGCGAATCCACGTCCTGCGCGATCTGGCCATCTACCAGCGACACCAGGCGGTCTACCTGGGCGGCGACGCTCATATCGTGCGTGACGATGATCACGGTGGTGCCCAGATTCTTCTGCACGTCGCGCAGCGCTTTCATGACCATGTCGCCCGATTCGGTGTCCAGGTTGCCGGTGGGTTCGTCGCAGAGCAGCAGCGGCGGCTGGTTGGCCAGGGCGCGCGCAATCGCGACGCGCTGCTGCTGGCCGCCCGAAAGCTGCGAGGGGCGGTGGCCCATCCGGTCGCCCAGGCCCAAGATTTCCAGCAGTTCTTTGGCGCGCGGGGCCGGGCTGTGCTTGCGATGGTGCGCAAACTGAATCGGCAGCGCGACGTTTTCGAGCGCCGACAGAGTCGGGATCAGGTTGAAGAATTGGAAGACGAAGCCGATCTTTTCGTTGCGGACACGGGTCAGGGCACGTTCGTCCAGGTTGGTGATGTCCTGCCCGTCGATGAACACTTTACCATCGGTCGGCGTATCCAGCCCACCGATGAGGCCGAGCAGCGTGGATTTGCCGCTGCCCGATGGCCCGATGATCCCCATGAATTCGCCCGGGGCGACGGAGAGCGAGACGCCGCGCACGGCGTGGACGGTGACTTCCCCCATCTGGAGGTCCTTGCGCAGGTGTTCCGTGCGGACGACTGTGTGGTTCGTGTTTGAGCTTGCCATGTGACTCTTTCCCCTTCTAAACAGAAAAGCCTGCCAGACACTAGTACGTACCGGCAGACTTTACGTTGCAGCTTTGCAGATCGAGTCGGGGTGGCCGGACTTGAACCGGCGACCTCTGCGTCCCAAACGCAGCGCGCTTGCCAACTGCGCCACACCCCGGTTGGCATTCTATACGTTAGTATACACGCGGCCTCAGGTGGTGACAAGGGTGCCGAACTCTGGGGAAAAAAATAGGATCGTTTGTGGAGAGGGGGGGACACCACAAACGACCCTGTTTTTTGATCGGCCTAACAACGCCTCGGCGACGCGCATCTCCGTGTGTGCTAGGCCAAGCGTCTCTCTTCTTACAAGCCACTTCTATCCCATTACATGAGCCACTGCATCCGATCAAGAAGAGACGCTAGTGACCATAGAATAATGCGAGGGGCTTAGGCGGGCATGAATGAAATATGAGAGCACGATGAGAGATATTCTGCTCGATTTCACTCGTCTTCGTCGCCTGGCTCGCCGCCAAACAGGTCCAGCCATTCCTGAATTTCGTTCGGCGTCAGGTGCGGATCGCTGTCGCGTTTATCGGAGACTGCCGGGCCATTCATCTGCCGGGCAAAAACGGCGGGCGCGATCACGCTGATCCGGCGGCGCAGGGCGGCTTCCACGATCTGGTGATCGGCGGAGACGACGATCAGACTGCCCGGATCGCGCACGGCGCGAATCCGTTCCAGCAGGATCGCGTCGGCGCTGGTGCCGCTGTGAGCGAAGACGGCGCGCACGCTGTAGGTCGAAAGATCGCGCGACCAGCCGCCGGGCAGCCCGCCGTCGAACACGACCGTGCAGCGTTTCCCGGTGCGCGCGGCAAACTGCTTCAGCCGTTCGACCAGCTTGGCCTCGTCGTGGGGATCATCCAGGCTCAGGTCGGGGGTCTGGCCGATCAGGTTATGGCCATCAATCAAGTAGATCACGTGCCGGTGTCCTTACTCCTGGGGCTTAAGGGCGAGCTGAGCCACGACCGGACGGTGATCGGAAGTGCCGCTGTCTCTGCCAACTTTTGCCGTTCTGGCGGAAAAATAGGTGTTGTACCATACATAATCGATGCGGATCAAGCGTGGAAAGATGCGGAGTGACGAACGAATCTGATCGGGAAACGTGAAGCCCAACCCCCAGCCCACGGCGCGGAAGGCATCGTCGAAGAGGCGATCCATGCGCCGGTACGAGTCGCTCTGGTCGGTCATGTTGAAGTCGCCCAGCACGATCACCGGCCCGGTGTCGTGTGCCAGGTAGCGGTCGATAAGGATCGCGATCTCGGCGTCGCGCCGGGAATCGTCGTAGGTCAGGGGCGAGATGAACTGGCGGGGCGGCGGCGGGTGCGCGACGTAGACGGTGATCGGCGTGCCGTCCACATCCAGGGTGGCGCGCAGGTAGAGCATCGAGTCGGGATACGGCGGGATCAACTCCTGGGACAGGATCGGGTAGCGGCTCAACAGGCCGACACCGTGGACCGGCAGCTTGGGGTACAACGCCTGATAGGGGTACGCCGCGCTCAATGAAGTTTCGATGAGCGCGGCATGAGTTGGTCCCAGTTCTTCCAGGCCGATCACGTCGGCGTCCAGCCCGGTGACGACGTCGAGCACGCGCTGCGGGTTGGAGGTGGAGGCGATCATGTTATAAGTGGCGACGGTGAGCACCGGCCCGGCGTCGGCAGCAGCGGGCGTGTTGGGCGGCAGCAGGAGCGGCGCGTAGCCGATCACGAATCCGGCGATCCCCGGCAGTTGCAGGGCGATCAGTCCCCAACGGCGGCGCGAACAGGCCGCGATGCTCGCGGCGATCAGCCCGCCCAGCGCCCACCAGAACACGAAATTGTTGGCGAACGCGATCCAGCCCCAGCGCTCGCCCACGATCAGCCGGGCCGCCCAGTAGACGCTCACGCCGGTGCCGTACAGCAGGACGGCGGCCAGGATCAGGTTCCAGGCGGCAGTGAATATCCGGCGCAGCGTGGGGGAGTGTAGCGGCATGGGATTATAGGAGGTTCCCCGCGGCCTGCCGGACGGTGGGATCGGGATCGAAGTCGGCGACCTGGCGCAGCAGCCGGGCTTCATCGGGGTCCTTCAGCCAGTCCAGGCAGCGGATCGCGGTCAGCCGCGCGGCAGCGTACCGGCTGCGCAGCAGGTCCACGGCGGCGTGGTTGAGGGCTTCGTGGGCCAACTGGCGGACGAACGCGTCCGGCTGGGAGAGGTGGTTCCGGAGCTGTTCCACGACCGGCGCCGCCGCTGCCGGGGTGGCGGTTTTGTCCAGCGGATCGATCTCCAGCAGCACGCGCTGGTGGAGCTGGTTGATCAGCAGCTTGGTCTCGCGGCTGAACAGTGGAAAGCCGTGGCTCTCGAATGGATCGGTCTCGACCCCGCGCAGCAGCGTCTCGATGGTGGTCTGCGCTGCCTGCCGGACCGACGGATCGAGATCGTGATCGGCGGCCTGCTGGAGCGGCTCGATGGTCCGGGCATCGCCCAACCACTCCAGGCCCTCCACCGCGTGCAGGCGCACCGCGGCCTGGGGCTGGCGGAGGGCCGCCAGCAGCAGCGTCTTGAGGTTGCTGCGCGCTAACCGGCGGTTGGTGTCTTCCGCATCTTCGGCGATCACTTGCTGGAGCGTATCCTGCGCGCGCGGGTCGTTGATTTCGCCCAGGGCGCGGATCGCCATGAAGCGCACGTCCGAGTTTTCATGATGCAGGGCGGCCATCAGCAGGGGGACGGCGGGCGTTCCGATCTTGACCAGCGCATCTTTCGCGATCCAGGCCAGGTTTTGGTAGCGGAAGCTCAAGATCAGCACGTCCACGGCGCGCGAATCGCCGATGCTGCCCAGGGCGACAATCGCGGCGCCGCTCTGATATTCGTTCAACATGGCGTGCTGGATCAGCGCCTCGACGGCTTCGCACGCCCGCATCCGGCCCAACTGCTCGATAATCTTGCTTTGCTGGATCGGGTCGGCTTCGCGACGAAGCGTTTCAATGAGCGTGTGGACCTCGGCCATCTATCTCTCTGCTCCCAAGCCCACGGTCAGCCGGAATACGTCACGGCCAGCCCAAGGATCATGAGAATCAGGCCAAGCACAAAAAATACCAGGGCATTCGGGTCCATAGGACCGCTCCTTGAATGAACGGGCGCTGCTTTGAGAATACAACGATTTCACCCTGTCCGGCAATTGCAAAAACGGGCAAGGTATCGGACGATACTATAAATATAATAACGATGAGCAGGCAGGTAGGTTATGAAATTTGCCAAGTTGGAAGGCTTGAAGAACGATTTCATCGTGACGCACGAGATTGATCGAACGTTCGAGGCGCTGCAAGGGCTGGCGCCAGGGTTGTGCGACCGGCGCGGCGGCATCGGGGCCGACGGGCTGCTGATCCTGGATGCGCCGACCACTCCCGCCGCCGACGGGCGAATGCGGATCATCAATGCCGACGGCAGCGAGGCGGAAATGTGCGGCAACGGCCTGCGCTGTGCGGTTGTCTATCTCTCCCGCCTGGGGCTGATCCGGAAAAGCGCGCTGGTGATCGAGACGCGCGCCGGGCTGCGGGCGGCGGAACGGCGCGGCGATCAGGTGCGGGTGGACATGGGCCGTCCGGTCGTGGAGACGATCCAGCCGTTGATCGCCGGTGAGCGGACCTTCTCCGGCCAACCGGTGTCGATGGGCAATCCGCACCTGGTGACCTACGCCGACCGCCTGACGGACGACTTGGTGTTGGGGTATGGTCCCCAACTGTCGGCTCACGCGCATTTTCCACAGCAGACCAATGTCGAATTCGTGCGGGTCATCTCGGATCAGGAGATCGAGATGCGCGTCTACGAGCGCGGCTGCGGCGAAACGCCCGCCTGTGGCACCGGGGCCTGCGCCGCGGTGGCCGCCGGGGTGAGCCAGTCGCGGCATGGCCGGGCGGTGACCGTCCACCTGCCGGGCGGCGATCTGCGGATCGAGTGGCCGAGGGAAGACTCCCCGGTCTTCATGACCGGCCCGGCCCGCTGGGTCTTTACGGGGGAAATTGATTTGACGCACGGGCTATGATAAGATTGCTGCCGTGTGAAGTACGCATCAGGGGGGCTGCTGCCGGTCAAGGCAAGGGGATATTCAACCATGAGCCGTCGGGTACTGGTCGGATTTATTTTCGTCAATGTAATCGTGTCGCTGGTGGTAGCGGGGATTGTCTTGACCTATGATCGCTCCCGGCGACCTGACGAGCCAAAAGAAGGGCCTACGCAGATTGTCATCCTCACCGCGACCCCGCTGCCCGGCTTTGCGCTGCAACCGATGGAGTATCAGGGCACGGTGGACGCCCTACAGCTCACCGGGACGGCCCTGGCGCAGCAGGCCCAGGTGGTGGCGATCATTACCGCCACCCCGGAGGGCGAAACCGTGGAGTCGGCGCCAGGCGTAACGGCAGTCGCGACGATTGATCCCGCGCTGCTGCCGCCCATCCCCACCGATCTGCCGCCCGGCCAGCCGAGTGCTACCCCCGAAAATGATGGCTGCATTCGCTACGTCGTGCAGTCGGGCGACGTGATCAGCACCATCGCCCAGCAGTACGGGGTTTATCCGGGTGATATTCTGCTGGCGAATGGGATGACCGAAGATGACGTCTATAATCTGCAAATTGGCGACGTCCTGATCATCCCGGTCGAGGGCTGTGCCGCGCTGACCACGCCCACCGTGCCTCCGGAACCAACCAACACCCCCTTCAGCCTGACGCGCGAAGTCCCAACCGTGACCTTACCGGCGACGGCGGTCAACGCCCAGGTGGTTATCTCGAACGTGCTGGAATGGGGCAACGTCAACAGCGAAGCGGTGGAGATTCGCAATCAGGGCAGCGTGATCAACTTGCAGGGCTGGACGCTCAGCAACGATCAGGGTGAAACCTTCCGCTTCCCGGAGTTCAGAATGCAGCAGGGCAGCGTGGTACGCGTCTTCTCGCGCCAGGGCCCGGAGACGCCCGCCGCCCTGTTCTGGGGGCGCGAAACGTCCGCCTGGGCCGAGGGGGGGACCGTGACGCTCAGCGACTCGACCGGGCAGGTACAGGCTACCTTCGTCGTCGGCCAGGCGCCCGCGAACTAAGCATCCGATGACCTCAGGGGGTGTTGGCGACACCCCCTGAGCGTTTTCTACGCATAATTATTCAGACTTGGTGGATGGGGTTTCGTCGTCTTCGCCCTTCAGGCCCTTACGGAACTCGCGGATCGCCGATCCCATCTCACGCCCGATCAAGGACACGCGTCCAACACCGAACAGCAGGACTACAATGGCCAGAATCAAGAGCAGTTCTGGAGTGCCTAAACCACCGATACGCATTGGAATACTCCTCATTAAATAGATCGTTCAAACTTCATCATCCCTGATTATACCAGTCCTGGCCAGAGAGGGGATAATTTGTGGGCAGAGATCAAGACTTGCTGATCAGGTGTTCGGCTTGCTACACTAGGCACATTATCGCAATCCCCGGAGGCTGACGTTGCCCGCACAGGCACTCTATCTCAAGTGGCGACCCCAAACGTTTGAAGATGTAATTGGCCAGGAGCATATC
>CAYRWY010000151.1:0-12471 GCA_964427955.1 uncultured Anaerolineaceae bacterium | reverse complement strand
GGCCTCACCCCTAAATCCCCTCTCCAACAGAGTTGGCGAGGGGACTTGCCCGGCGCGCACATTCGCCCCTCGCCATTCGAAATGGAGAGGGGGCTGGGGGGTGATGAGGCCAGATCTCTCCACAAGCACATACCTTTCGTCCTCCTGGCGGTGTTCCTCCTGCTCGCGGCGGGATGCTCGCGCTCGGACACCAAGATCATCTACATCACGGCCACGCCGATCATCGACGAACAGGGCCAGATCGTGATCCCGCCCACCATGACGCCGACCGGGCCGACCAATACGCCGATCATGCCGACGCCCAATCCCACGCGCTACGCCGCCCAACCCAGCGGCGGGCTGTATGCGGTCCAGCCGGGAGACACGCTCGGCACCATCGCGGACCTGTACGGGATCACCATCGACGACCTGCTGGCGGTGAACAACCTCGCCAACCCGAACGCGCTCGAAGTCGGCCAGGTGATCAACGTCCCCGGCGGGAACCTGCTCTCGACGCCCAACACCAAGCTGATCCCCGACAGCGAGCTGGTCTTCAGCGCCGCCGCCAGCGGCTTCAACATCTCGGCCACCGTCAAGTTCGAGCAGGGCTTCCTCAAAGCGTATTCGGAGGCGGTCGGCGAGGAAACGTGGAGCGGCGTGGAGATCGTGAACTTCATCGCCACCAACTACAGCGTCAACCCGCGCCTGCTGCTGGCCCTGCTGGAATACCGGGGCCACTGGCTGACCAACCCCTACCCCGGCGATCAGGCCATCACCTACCCGCTGGGCATGGTCAAGGAGGGGCGCGAAGGGCTGCTCAAGCAGTTGCTCGACGCTGCCGACGCGCTCAATTATGGCTACTACGGCTGGAAATACCGGGGCGTCGTCACCCTGACGCTGATCGACGGCCAACGCCTGTTCTATGCGCCCGATCTGAATGCCGGGACGGTCGGCGTGATGTACATGCTGGCCCAGGACACCGATCCCGCCCAGTGGCAGCGCGACGTCCATCCCACCGGCTTTTTCCAGACGTATATGTCGCTGTTCGGCGATCCCTTCGCGCACGCCATCGACCCGATCACGCCCTCCGACCTGACCCAGCCGAAACTCACCCTCCCCTTCCCCCAGGGCGAAGAGTGGGTCTTCACCGGTGGACCGCACGGCGCCTACAACAGCGGATCGGCGTGGGGCGCCATCGACTTCGCGCCGCCCGAACCACCCGAAGACATCAAGCTGGCGCAGGGCGCGTGCTACCTCTCGCCCAACTGGGTGATCGCGGTGGCGGACGGGATCATCGCGCGCAGCGGCGAGGGCTACGTCGTGCTCGACCTGGACGGCGACGGCGACGAGCATACCGGCTGGACCATCGTCTACCTGCACATGGACGATTCCGAACGCATCGCGGCGGGCACGAAAGTCACCGCCGGGACGCGGCTGGCCCACCCGTCCTGCCAGGGCGGCGTCAGCAACGGCACGCACCTGCACATCGAGCGGCGCTACAACGGCGAGTGGATTCCGGTGGAATGCGAAGACTGCGCGCCCGGCGTGACCGTCCCCCCTTACGTCTTAGGCGAATGGACGGCGCACGGCTTCACCAACCAGGAATACCAGGGCTATCTCTCGCGGCCCGGCGACGACGGTTACCGCCAGGCGGAGCAAACCCGCGATTACGAATACAACAAGGTGAAGTGGTGATTCGACTCGTGCGGCTGATCGGGGTGCTGGGCGGCGGAGGGGCGCTGATCGGTGCCCTGGTGCTGATGCTGGCCACCCCGGACACGCCGCCCACCTGGATCGCTTTTATCTCGGATCTCAGCGGAAGCGGTGCCATCTACCGGATGCAGCCCGATGGGAGCGACGTACAGCCGTTGACCGGTCACTCCTCGGCCTATGGTAGCCTGGAATGGTCGCCCGACGGGCACTGGATCGCCTTCACTCGCTACGACCGGAATGCCATTCATGCCTACCGGATGCGCGCGGACGGCACGGACGTGCAGCGCCTCGCGGACCTGACGGTATGGACCGGGGAAATCCAGTGGTCACCCGACAGCCGGTGGATCATATTTCCCGCAATCTTTCCCGGCCAGACCGTGAGTATCGGGCGCATCGGGGAAACGACAAGCATCATCCGGGTGCGCGGCGACGGCACCGCGCTCCAGTCCTTGAATGAAAGTTCGGCGGCAAGCTGGGCGATGCAGTCGTCGCCGGACGGGCGGCAGATCGCGTTCGTCTCGAACCGCGACGGGGATGCCGAAATCTACCAGATGGCCCCAGACGGCACCCGGTCGCAGCAGATCACCTTCCACCTGAGCCACTGCGGCAGTCTCGCCTGGTCCCACGACAGCCAGTGGATCGCGTTCGTGACCAGCAGCAACAGCCGGCAGGCCATCTACCGGATACGACCGGACGGCACCGGGCTGCAACGCCTCACATTCCCCCCAGCAAACAACGAGAGTCCGCAGTGGTCGCCGGACGGCCAGTGGATCGCGTTCGTCTCGGACCGGGACGGCAACCAGGAAATCTACCGAATGCACGCCGACGGCACCGCTCCGCAGCGCCTTACAACCACCCCTAACGACGACTGGAATCCGCGCTGGTCGCCCGACGGGCAGTGGATTATGTTCGAGTCCGGGCCGGTGGGCGTCAGCGCGATCTACCGGGTGCGCCCGGACGGCACCGACCTTCAGCCGTTGACCGGCGGATCAAGTTCCAACGGCGAGGCGCGCTGGTCGCCGCCGATCCGGCGGAACGGGCACCCCTGGCGTGCGGTGGGGATCGGCGCGGCGCTGCTGGGCATCAGCCTGATCCACAGGCGATCCCGGCCTTCGTGAAAGGAGTGCGCCATGCGGCGATCTCTTCGACTGATAGCGAGACTGGGCGGCGGACTGATCCTGATCGTGGCGCTGGTGCTGACCGCGGCCTCGCGGCGCGGCTCGCCAAGCTGGATTATCTATACGGTGGGCCAGGGCAGCCCGCCCAACCCTCACAGCCTCATCTACCGGATGCGCCCGGATGGCAGCGACGTGCAGGTCATCAGTGCCCCGGCCAGAGGTTATGCCTATCTCGCGTGGTCGCCGGATGGGCGCTACATCTCTTTCACCTGGTACCAGGAAAGTGTTATCAGCTCCACCTGGGCGCGAGCCGACTATTTCATCCAACCCGATCCGCGCCGCTCGGTGTTGGGAGGGGGCGTCCGATGGTCGCCGGATGGGCGCCGGGTCATCTATGCTGGCTGGGATTCCCTGGGAGACCCCGAACACGGGCGCAGCAATCTGCGCCGGATGAGTGTCGATCAGACCGAAGTCCAGCGTCTCACGGACCGGCTCGGCCTCGACGGCCCCCTGGCCTGGTCGCCGGATGGGCAGTGGATCGTATTCGAATCGGATTATGAAGGGGACCGGGCGATTTACCGGATGCGTCCCGATGGGACCGGGGAGCAGCGCCTCATCGTCGATCCGGATATGCTCAGCTATATCGAGTACTCGCCAGACGACCAATGGCTGCTGTTCACGTCGAAGCGCAGCGGCACCTACCAGATCTACCGGATGCGCCCCGATGGCACGGGCGTCCAACGCCTGACCGATCCCCCGGCCAGCCACACCGAGCCGACCTGGTCGCCGGACGGCCAGTGGATCGCCTTCCGAGAGACCCACAACGACCAGGACACCATCTACCGGATGCGGCCCGACGGCAGCGACCAACAACCGCTCCTCACGATGGCCGACCGCACCGGGGTTATCGAGTGGTCGCCGGATGGGCGCTGGCTCTTGCTCGCGAACGGCGCCGACGGCCAAGGCTCTCAACTTTACCGGGTACGTCCCGACGGCACCGACCTTCAGTTGTTGACCCCCCAACCCGCTCTCTATCGCTGGGCAACCTGGTCGCCGCTGGTCCGGCGCGAGGGGCAGCCCTGGCACGCGGTGGTGATCGGGGCGGCGCTGCTGGCGATCAGCCTGATCCACAGGCGGAGGAGGTGAGCGCGCGATGTTCCGGCTTTTCCGGCTGATCGGGGTGCTGGGCGGCCTGCTGGCGCTGACCAGTGCGTTAGGGCCGATGGGCGCGTCCCCGGTCCCGCCCTCCGGCTGGATCGCGTTCGTCTCCAACCGCACCGGCTACGAGGAAATCTTCCGAATGCGGAGCGATGGGACCGGCGTGCAGCGCCTGACCTTCCATTCGGCGGTGGTCGGCCCGCCCGCCTGGTCGCCCGATGGACAGTGGATCGCCTTCGAGGTGGTGCAAGAAGGCTACGTCCGGCTGTACCGGATGCGCCCCGACGGCAGCGGCGAGCAGAGGCTTTCCCACGTCCTCAGCTTGTTCGGGGACAGCCAGTGGTCGCCGGACAGCCGGATGCTCCTCTTCGCGTCGGGGTTGCCCAGCGACATCTACCGGATACGCGCGGACGGCGGCGATCTGCTGCGCCTGACCTCCCATCCAGGCCTGGATGGGTCCATGCAGTGGTCGCCGGATGGGCAGTGGATCGCGTTCATCTCGGATCGCGCGGGGAATGACGAACTCTACCGGATGCGAAGCGATGGCAGCGACCCCCAGCGGATCACGTTCCAGCCGGGCAACGTCCAGAGCCTGGACTGGTCGCCCGACGGGCAGTGGATCGCGTTCGTGACCGATACCAACAGCGAATGGGAGATCTACCGGGTTCACCCGGACGGGACGGCCCAGCAGCGGCTTACCGAGCCACCCTCCGACAACATGCAGCCGCGCTGGTCGCCGGACGGCCAGTGGATCGCGTTCATCTCCGGGCGCAGCAGCGCGCTGGAACTCTACCGGATGCGCCCGGACGGCAGCGAGCAGCAGCGGCTCACGGTGACTACACAGGATCACTGGAACCCGCGCTGGTCCGCCGACAGCCAGTGGATCACGTTCGAGATCACAGGAAGTCAGGCGCCTGCCCGGATTTTCAGAATCCGCGCGGACGGCAGCGACCAGCAGCAACTGGCCGGAGGATTCCACTCCGATCACGGCGCGGTCTGGTCGCCCCCGATCCGGCGCGCGGGGCACCCCTGGCACGCAGCGGTGATCGGCGCGGCGCTGCTGGCGATCAGCCTGGTTCCCCTCAAGCGCAGTAGAGGCAATGCATGAATTGCCTCTACAGAAAATCCGTCTGTCCGCCCTTGAACCAGGCAAGACTGGAGAGAGGGGTCAGGGGTGAGGTTCATCTCCTTAAGGAGATTCAGTGAACAATGGTAGGCTTAGAACCACTTCGTTGTCTTCCATCGCGCCGGTGCGCTTGAAACCGAGTTTCTGGTAGAACCCTTCAGGGCTGGCTTCCCCTTCCCCGCAACTCACCAGCAGTTCCTTGGCGCCGGGCCGCGTCTTCACGTAGTCGATCAGCAGCGCAATCGCTTGCGCACCGTAGCCCCGCCCCTGATGCGGTCCGGCGATCATCAGCCGCCACAGGAAGTAGACCGGTTCCGCCGGATTATCGTACAGCATGATGAAGCCCACCGGCGTGTCCCCGGCATAGATCGCCCGGAACCAGGCGTGTTCCGAAAAATGCGCCTGGGCGATGGACAGTGCATTGGAGGCGACCATCTTCTGCTGCGGCGCGGACAGGGTATCGCTCAGCTTGCAGATGGGACTGACCGTCTGGGCCGTGATCTCGCGGAGACTGACTTGATCTCCGGTCGAATGTTCGTTCATGGGCTGCTCCTCTCGATAGCACCTGGTCATTTATACGGGAGTCGGGTGCCCACCGATCACCTGACGCTGCTGGAAAGGCGGGGGCACCTGCGCTAGACTGAGGCCAGGTTACTGGAGCTATGACGATGCCAAAAACTCGCCTCATCTGGTTCCTGGCCGTCCTGCTGGCCCTCACTCTCACCGCCCCCCAGCCCACCACCCTGGCCGCCACTCCCACCAGCACCGGCTCAGACTTATTGGCCGCCGTGAACGCCTTCCGCGCCACGCAGGGGATGCCTGCCGTGGCCTCCAACCCGGCCCTGATGGCCGCGGCCCAGCGCCACGCGGACTGGATCGCCGCCAACCACCGCGGCAGTCACGTCGGCGAAGGGGGCACCATGCCCCAGGATCGCGCGACCGCCGCCGGGTACTTGGGCGTCGTGCTGGAGAATGTCGCGGAGGGCACGCAGGGCTATGCTACCGTCGCGTGGGCCGTCGAAGGCTGGGCCAACAGCCCCGGCCACCGCTGGACGATGCTGAACGACGCGGAGGACGGTGGAGCGGGCGTCGCCTCAGACGCCGAAAACGACTACTACGTCTTCCTGATCGGGCGGCGCGACTCTTATTTTCCACCCTTCCCCGGCGCAGCGTCCACCCCTGCCGCTGCTGTGGTTGAGAATCCGGCCTCCCTGGTTCCGGCGGTCGTGCCGGTGGTGCTGGCCGAACCCGACGAGAACGGCACCATTTATCACGTCGTGCAGACCGGACAAACCGCCTGGGACATCGCCGCGCGCTACGGCGTCGCGCTGGACGATCTGCTGGCGCTCAACGGCTGGCCGCGTTCGGTCGTGCTCAAACCGGGGGATCGCGTGCTGGTCCGGCTGGGTTCCGGCCAGGCCGCACCGCCGACGCCCACCCCGATCGCGCAGGTCGTCGCCAAGGACGGCCAGACGTTCTGGGAGATCGCGGTCACGCACGGGCTGACGGTCGATCAACTGCTCGCCTACAACCACCTGACCCGCGCCGACGTCCTGCACCCGGGCGACGTGCTGCGGCTGGTCCCTGAACCCGCCGCCGCGACGGTCACTTCCAGCCCGACCGCCCCGGCGAGCACGCCCACGCCCTCCCCCCTGCCGCCGAGCGCGACCGTGCCACCAACCCTGGCGCCGACCTCCACGCCGCTGCCGCCGACCCCGGCTCCCACGCTCACGGCCACCAGCGCTCCGCCGTCGCCCCTGCCCAGCCCCACGCCGACCACTCCCGCCCCGGCGGCGGACGAGTCGAGCACGGCGATGGACCGGAAGGTGATCGGCAGCGTCCTGGGGATCGTGGTCCTGGCCCTGGTCCTGATCGGGATTGGCGCGCGGTGGTGGCTCAGCGCGGCGCGGCGGGCGTAGGCGGAGTCCGGCGGTCGAGCCAGCGCACCGCCCGAACCCAGGCGATCATCGGCAGCACGCTGATCACGCCGGTCCCATAAGCGACGGCGCGGACGTGCTCCGAACCGATCAGGCTCAGCACCGCGCCGGTCACGATGATGCTCACCACCAGCGATAACTGGAAGAACATCAGATCCAGCGCAAAGACGCGCCCCAGGTAATCGTCGTCCACCAGGCGCTGGATGATCACTGAGCTGTACGTCCAGTAGGTGCTGCCCAGCGCCCGCACCAGCAGCGCCAACACGGCTACCGCCAGCGTGGGAGCCGCGCCGAAGATGAACCAGCTCGCCGTGCCGAACAGAAAAGCATAGCTGATCAGCCGCCGCAGGGTGGAAATCGCGCCGTCGCTGAAACGCTCGAACAGCAGCGGGCCGAGCACCGCGCCGGCCCCGTAAGCGCCCCAAAACAGCCCCAGCGATCCCGCGCCTTTGTCGCCGACGACGAAAACGGACGTCGCGTAGATGATCATCAGGGTGTCCATGCTGCCGATCACGCTCCCGCCTTTGACCATCAGCGTGAGGCCGATCTCCGGGCGCTGGCGGACGTAGCGCAGGCCGCTCACGAAGTCGGCGCGCGGGCGAACGGGATGGTCCGGATCGATGGCGCGCGGCATGATGCGCGAGATCAGCAGCGCGGAGGCCGCGAAGGTAGCGGAATCGAAGATCAGCGCGGCGGAGGTCCCGAACAGGCCCGCTACGCCGCCGCCCAAGACGCCGCCCACCGCCGACATGACCGACCACGTGATGCTGCCCACCATGTTGGCCTCGACCAGACACTCGGCGGGGACGATGCTGGGCGTGAAGGCCGCGCGGCTCGGCTCGAACACCGCCGAGATCGAAAACTGGATGACGCTGAAGACGTAGATCAGCCACAGGCGATCCGGCGCGTCGGCCAGCAGGAAGCCTAACACGACCACCACCCGCGCCAGGTCGCTCGCGATCATCAGGCGCTTGCGGTCGAAGCGATCCACCAGGACGCCCGCCAGCGGCCCGACGATCACCGGCGGCAGGAAGCGGCACAGCAGCAGGACGCTGATCGCCAGGCCGGACCCATGACTGTAATCGGAGACGAGCGTCGCCAGGACGATGGTGCTGAACCAGTCGCCCAGCAGGCTGATCGCCTGGGCCGCCCACAGCCGGGCGTAGGGGCGGTTGGTACGCAGCAGGTTGTAATAAACTCGCATCTCAGGCTCTTTCGTAGTCACCACACGCCGGAAACTATACCACCGCCCGCCAGCGTTTGCCGGACGAGATCAGGCGCGGTATGCTCAACGCCGCGCGCTCTGGGGGCGAGCGCGTGCTCACGGCTCACGCTTATTGGAGGATTCATGCTCCTGAAGACCAAACGCTGTCTTTTGGCCGGACTGCTGGCGCTGCTGCTGATCGCCGGAGGCGCGTCCGCCGCCTGGGCGTATCCGCGCGGCGAGTCGGATCGCCGGCGGCAGACCTCGCCCTCCCCGGTTCCACTCCAGTTCCCGACGCCCACGGCGACGCTCGGCCCGCCCAGCGAAACGCCAACCCGCACCGCGACCTCGGCGGGACGACCGTTCGTCGAGGCCATCTCCAACGAGACGAATATCCGCGCCAAGCCGGACATCGGGGCGGATCGCGTCGGCCTGATCTATCCCGGCACGACCTACGCCGTGATCGGCAAGCTGTACGAATGGTATCTGATCGAGTTCCCCAACTCACCGACCGGCACGGCCTGGGTGCACAACAGCGTCGTCAAGCTGTACGGCGACGAAACCCAGATTCCCGAAATGTCGCTGGAAAACGTCGCGACTATCGATCCGGCCTTTTTGAACGCGCAGGCGACGGCGGCGGTGATCAGCGCCACGCCGGGTGCGATGGCGACCCTGACCGCCGAGGCCCTGATCACGCCTACCGGGATCTTCACGCCGATCCCCGGCCAGGCGGCGACGCTGGTCCCCGGCCAGCCGATCCCAACCTTCACCTTTCCGCCCTACACGCCCACGCCCGTCGTGGTCCCGCGCACCAATCCAAGCACCGACACCGGCTCCGGCTTCCCGCCGCTGCTGCCGATCCTGGCGCTGGGGGCGCTGGGGCTGATGGGGCTGCTGGTAGCCTTCATGCGGCGGCTGTAATTTGCTGCATTTCATCGAAGCCTAAGGACCTATGAAAGCGTTCCGACTGATCTTCATTTTCGCGCGGAATTACACCCGCGCCCTCACCTGGACGGTCATCAGCATGGTGCTGCTGGTGGGCGTCCAACTGCTGATCCCGTGGATCATCAAGGACCTGATCGCCACCGTCACCGAGCACGCCCTGGACGATTCGACCATGCCCCACATCACCACCCTGACGCTGATCGCGCTGGCGGCGCTGGTGGCGAAGGGCGTCTTGCAGTTCGTGCGAAGCTACATGGCGCACGTGGCGGGCTGGGGCGTGGTGGCCGACATGCGCAAGCACGTCTACCAGCACACCCAGCGGCTCTCGCTGCGCTTCTACGAAGACAAGCAGACCGGGCAGATGATGTCGCGCATCGTGAACGATACTGATCTGTTCGAGGCGCTGATCGCCCACGCCGTGCCGGACGTGATCGTGAACCTGCTGACGCTGGTCGGCGTGGCGGGGATGCTGCTGGTCATGAACTGGAAACTGGGACTGCTGAGCCTGATCCCGGTCCCGTTCGTGGTGTGGGTGATGCAGATCTACGCGAAAAAAGTGAACCCGGCCTTCTATGCGCGGCAGGTCAAGCTCGGCGAGCTGAATGCCGTGCTGAACGACAACCTGTCCGGCATCCGCGAGATCAAAGCCTTCACCCGCGAGGAACCCGAAGCCGCGCGCGTCAGTTATGGCATCGAGACCTACCGCCAATCGCTGCTGTACGCCCTCAAGATGATGGCGATCTTCCAGCCTATCGTCGATTTTACGTCGTCCATCGGCACCCTGGTGGTGATCTACTTCGGCGGGCTGCTGGTCTACCATCACGCCCTGCCCGTGCCCGACCTGGTCGCCTTCTTCCTATACCTGGAAATGCTCTACCAACCGCTGCGCGTGCTGAACACCGCCTGGGAACGCATCCAGGAATCGATGGCGAGCGCGGATCGCGTGGACGAGCTGCTGCGCGAATCGCCGGAAGTGCCCGAAGGCGCGCACGCCCTCCGGCTCGACGAGCGCGCGCGGGGACACGTCGCCTTCGAGGGCGTCAGCTTCCGCTACAGCCAGGGCGACATGGTGCTCGAAGACATCTCGCTGGACATCCCGGCCAACCACATGGTGGCGCTGGTCGGGCCGACCGGCGTCGGCAAATCCACGCTGGTGAGCCTGATCCCGCGCTTTTACGATCCCATTGCCGGGATCGTGCGCCTGGACGGAGTCGATACCCGCGACCTGGAACTCGAAAGCCTGCGGCGGCAGATCAGCATCGTGCTGCAAGACGTGTTCCTGTTCCACGGCACGGTGCGCGACAACATCCAGTTCGGCAACCCCGCCGCGACCGAGGCCGACATCATCCGGGCGGCGGAAGTCGCCAACGCGCACGCCTTCATCTGCGACCTGCCCCACGGCTACGACACGTTGATCGGCGAGCGCGGCGTCAAGCTGTCCGGCGGGCAAAAGCAGCGGATCTCGATTGCACGGGCCGTGCTGAAGGACGCCCCGATCCTGATCCTGGACGAAGCAACGTCCTCGGTCGATACCGAAACCGAAGTGCTGATCCAGCAGGCGTTGGAACGGCTGATGGCAGGCAAGACCACGATCATCATCGCGCACCGGCTGTCCACCGTGCGCCACGCGAACACGATTGTAGTGCTGGAAGGGACGCGCATCGCCGAAACCGGCACGCACGACGAGCTGCTGGCGCAGGGCGGGCTGTACGCGCGGCTGTATACCGCCCAGCGGCAGTTGGCGTAGGGGGAGCACCCCCCGGCCCCCTCTCCGCCCGGTGGCGAGGGAGAGTGGCGCAGTGGAAACGTCGGGGTAGGGGCGACACCCAGACCTGAAAAGAGGTAGGATCATGACCAAAGTAGACTATGACGCGATCAGCCGGGTGTACGACGACGTGCGGCGGGCCGACGTGGAGCTGATCAACAGCTTCGCAGAAGAAATCAACCTGACCCCGGCGACCCGCGTGCTGGACCTGGGCTGCGGGACGGGCAACCATACCGACGTCGTGCAGCGGATCACGCGGGCGCAGGTGTGCGGCGTCGAACCGTCCGCGGGGATGATCGAAAAGGCGCGCCAGAAGAATTCGACCATCGACTTTCGCGCCGGAGAGGCGGCGCACATCCCGTTCGAGGACGCGTCCTTCCACTTCATCTACATGACCGACGTGATCCACCACGTACCGGACATCGACGCCATGTTCGGCGAGATCCAGCGCGTGCTGCGTCCCGGCGGCAAGCTGTGCATCGTCACGCAGTCGCACGATCAGATCGCACGGCGGGCCATCGCCCGGTTTTTCCCCGGCACGGTGGCGGTCGATCAAGCGCGCTACCCCGACCTTCCGCAGATCACGCAGGCCGCGGAGGCACACGGGCTGGTCAACCTCAAGGCCGTCGCCCTCTACGAAGGGGGCGAACTCACCCTCGACGCGCGCTACGTGGAACTGGTGCGCAAAAAAGGCTACTCGATGCTGCACCTGATCAGCGCAGAAGAGTACACGGCGGGCCTGCGGGCGCTCGAACGGATGCTGGCCGAGGGGCCGGTCACGCTGCCGACGGCGGGCGAGACGCTGGTGTGGGTGGGAAAAAAGTAACCTCGTTCCAGCGCCCGTTTTGGTGAAATAGCCCTACAGCGGGAGGGCCGGACGGGATAGAATCAGGACGTCCACTGAGTAGAAAAGAGCAAAAAATGTCATCCCGCAAGAGCTTGTCGGTGTTCGTTTTGGCTGGATTGATCCTTTCATCATTGCTGTTCTTTGGCCCCTCTTATGCGCAGTCAGAAGCTCGCCAGGTCAAAGTCCTCACCATCGCGATGTTCGAATCCGGCGAGATGACCGGAGACTTCGCCGGCGAGGCGCAGTCGTGGGTCGAAGGAGAAGCCCTCACCGAGGTGATCGACGTGCCGGGGAGCTGGTCCCAGGTCTACTGCAATGCCGAGGGCCACTGCCTGGTCGTCACCGGCATGGGCACCGCCAACGCCGCCGCTACCGTGATGGCAGTCGGACTGAGCGATCAACTGGACCTGAGCAAAGCGTACATCATCGTCGCCGGAATCGCGGGGATCGACCCGAAGGATGGCACGTTGGGATCGGCAGCGTGGTCGGATTGGGTGATCGATGGCGACCTGGCTTACGAGATCGACGCGCGCGAAATGCCCGCTACCTGGGATTACCCGCTGATCCACCTGGGATGCAGCGATCCCTGGTGCGAGGATGGCTGGACGTCCGATACCGAACTCTTCCACTTGAACACGACGCTGGTCGATTGGGCGTACGACCTGTCCAAAGACGTCGC
>CAYRWY010000150.1:0-12567 GCA_964427955.1 uncultured Anaerolineaceae bacterium | reverse complement strand
ACGATTTCGGGCGAGGCCAGCGAATAGTGGAAAAAGGGCGCCATCGCGGTGAAGTATTCGACACTGCTCATCAGGCAGGCATCGTTGATCAGCAGATCGAACTTCTCCAGGCCCGCTTCGGCCAGCGCCAGCGTGAACGCCTGCTGCAAGGCAGGGATCGAGAGGATGGTCCGGTCCGACGTGTCGTCGATCACCAATCCCTGCCAGCCCGCGCCGTGATCGCCGAACGCCACGACGTAATGCTCGGCGGGATAGTGGCGAATGCCCCACACGAGGAACTGCGCCAACGTCTCTCCGCTGCCCGTGTCCAGTTCGCCCAGATCGGCCAGCGGCGGGGTGTCGATGGTCGGAGGAAACACCAGGTTGTGATCTTTCGTGACGTCCGGCCCCAGGTCGAACAGGCGCACCGTCGTCCAGTTGCCGTTCGAATCGGTAAAGCCAGGGTTGCGATCCACCAGCGCGATGATATTGGTCGTGCCATCGCTGCCGCCGCCTACTTCGAACTCGTCCAGATCATTCAGGATACCGGGTTCCAGGTTGTTATCGCCGCCGTAGTACACCAGGAGGGTCCAGGCCCGTTTGGGGAGCGGTGCGACCGACGGAAAACCCGCCGCCGAGATGTCTTCGTCGCTTACCCGGTAGCTGGCGGAGGGACTGCCCTGGGCCTGATCGATCTTCAACTCGAAGTCGCCGCTGCTGTCGCCCTCGGCCACTTTGTAGCGCGTGGCGATCAGGGTGTACTGCCCGGCATCGGCCAGCGGGAAGACCAGCAGTGAACTGGGATCGTCCTTGGCGCGATCGTCGTTCTCCGCGATGATCTGGTCCTGGTTATCCAGGAGGTACAGAACCGTATCCAGATCGCCGCTCACCGGCTTGATGTCGGCGATAATCGTGCTGCCGTCGTCGGTGACGGTGATCGGAATCCTGACAAACGGCGTGGTGTTATCGATGGTGCCCTTGATGACACCCTCGTCTTGTGCCTCTACGAACCGGACTGGAACTAACGACCCCAGCAGCGCCCACACGACCAACACAGCTACGACACGAACTTTCACACGGTCCTCCCGGAAGCCAGCTTACAGCGGTTAGCCTGATTATACACCGCCCCACCGGCGACTTTGCGGCCAGCCGCCGCGTCGGGGAACATTTCACGAAAAATTCATGGTCCCATGAAGATCTCTTGGCAAGCGGGCGGCGATTGATTACACTGGAGTGTCAATGACCTGACTTCGCCGCGGGTTGGATACCCGACTCCCTATGGACGAACTCACCCAGGATCGCCTCGAAAAAGATCGCTACTTCGCCTCGGATGCCAACAGCCCGCTGACGGAGGAGCAGAAGCAGCAGTTTCAGGGACTCGCCTATTTTCCCGAAAATCCGGCGCTGCGCCTGGAAGTCGAGGTCGTGGAATTTGCGCGCCAGGAGGCCGAAGCCCTGCCGACGTCCAAAGGCACCGAGAAGACGTACACCCGCTACGGCCAGTTCACGTTCGTCGTCGAGGGCCAGGACGTCGCCCTGACGATTTACGATACGCCGTTCGGCTTCTTCGTGCCGTTTGTCGATGCGCTGGCCGGAAGCGAGACCTACGGCGGCGGGCGTTACCTGGAACTCGAACGGCTGGAAGATGGACGTTTTCTGGTCGATTTCAACCGGGCCTATAACCCCACCTGCGCCTATGGCGACCGGGGCAACTGCCCGATCCCTCCGGCAGAGAACCGGCTGAACGTCCCCATCCGCGCCGGGGAGAAGCTGTTCCCCTGACTTCTACGGAGACCGTTGGGGTCTCCTATGCTCAACATTGAGGAACCATCATGAATAGTCCAATGAGTATCGAGGCGCTGCTGCCGCGCGAGATGGCCCAACGTGCCGAAAAGGTCGGCGCTGCCAAAGCGGGCATGAATACCACGATGATGTTCACCCTGGCCGTGCTGGCCGGGGCTTTTGTGGGCCTGGGCGCGATCTTCGCCACCACGGTCACCACCGGCGTGACGAATTTGCCCTACGGCGTGGCCCGACTGCTGGCGGGATTAGCCTTTTGCCTGGGCCTGATCCTGGTCGTCATCGCCGGGGCGGAACTCTTCACCGGCAACAACCTGATCGTCATCGCATGGGCCAGCGGCAAGGTCAAGACGTCGGCCCTGCTGCGCAATTGGGGCATCGTCTACGTCGGCAACTTCGTCGGGTCGCTGGGGACGGCGATCCTGATCTTTCTCACCAGGCAGTACACCTTCGGCGCGAACGGGATCGGCGTCACCATGCTCAAGACCGCCGCGGCGAAGTGTGATTACGGGTTCATCCAGGCGCTGGCGCTGGGGATCATGTGTAATGCGCTGGTCTGCCTGGCCGTGTGGCTGACGTTCAGCGCCCGCACGACGACCGACAAAATCCTCTCGATCATCTTCCCCGTGACCGCTTTCGTGGCCGCCGGATTCGAGCACAGCGTCGCCAACATGTATTTCATCCCGATGGGGCTGTTCGTCAAGAATTTCGACTCGGCCTGGGTGGAGAAGTACGCCGCCGATCTCGACCTGTCTAAGCTGACGTGGGAAAACTTCCTCGTCCGGAATCTACTGCCGGTCACCCTCGGCAACATCATCGGCGGCGCGGTGCTGGTGGCCCTGGTCTACTGGTTCGTGTACCTGCGCCCCCAGCCCGCCGAAGCGACGAATTAGGCGGCGCGGACAGACGGTTTTTGAAGGACAGTTTTCAATCTTTAAAAGCAGGGCGCAGCAAGCGGCGATCCGTTACCCACGTCTCTTGAGGTCAAGTGTCCCGACCTCGCGCTTTTTCCCCTCTCCCATAGAAGACGATGGGAGAGGGGCCAGGGGTGAGGGCTATTGGTGGCCAACCTTCGCGTGCTCAAAGTGCTTGACCCACCTGTTCGCCCCATTACTTTTTCTGCCACACGGCGATCTCGACCACCAGGTGCTCGAAGTAGCTGGCCGGAGGCAGGGTGTCGGAAAATCCGTACTGCATGTCCAGGATGCGCGCTTGCAGGCGCAGCGTGCGCGTCTCCAACACGGTGATCGCGTCCAGATCCGCCTGGATCACCGGGCCTTTGGGGTCCAGCTTGCCGCGCAGCGCCGGATCGTGGAAGGCGTGCTGGCTGGCGATGACGTGCGTGCAGGTGCGAATGTCGTTCTTGTCGAAGACCCACACTTCCAGCGCCGTGATACGCGTGGCATCCACGCGGCTGATCGGGGTCGTGAGGCCCAGGCCGCATTCGCCCAAAAATTCGCCGTTGGGCAGCTCAATCGAAAACGATTCGTCGAAGTGATAGTCGCCGAAAACGTAGGTGGACAGCTTGTGGACGAGCGGAAGCTGCTCGCCCAGCGCCGCGAAATTCGTGGCCCGGCTCTCGACGGCCCGCTCAATCGCCAGGGCCTTCGCGTGCGCCCCGGTCCCCATCTGGCGCTTTTTGCCCTTGCTGCTCTTGCTTTTCATCCGCCGCAGATCGCTGTTCCACCAGGCGGCAAAGGTCAACCCGATGAGCCCTACGGCGCCCAGGATCACGAACGTAGCGATGGAAAGGCCGCCCTTTTTAGCCGACCCGGAAGACGTTTTCGGCAGATCGGCGGGCGCTGTCGGGACGACCGCGACCTCTGCTGCATCCGGGGGCAGCGCGGCCAGCAGGGGACCGACGGCCTGGCGGGTCAGCCCCACCCACACATAACGCGCGCCGCGTGCCTGCATCGCCGCCTCGACCGACGCCAGCGTAACGCCGGGCCGATCCGTCTCGTTCAGCCGGTCGAAGACGATCACCGCCACGCCGTCGATAGTCGTGGTGGCATAGTCGCCACCGGTCTCACCCCAGCCATAATCCGACGCCGGGCCGGTCAGGATCACGCCCACCGACTCCGCCGCGCGCGCCGTTTCGGCGCTGCTGGCGGTCTCCGAGCGAGACGAATCGGCCACCATCACGAACATCACCAATCCGCCGCAGGTGACGAGACATACCATCAGGACTGCCATCAAAACCGTTCGTGGATGATGCATATGCTTATCCTCAAAGATTCACGCCCATCCTAATCCTATCCCAGATCATCCGCCGTTGGCCCCCCAAAAATGAAGGCCCACCGGATAGGTGGGCGCAGAGGTACGACGGGTTGGGTGATCCAGACGCTAGCTGGCGGAATTTTCGTCGGTCGGCAGGTGATAGCCGATCAGCTTATGGCGGTTCTCATCCCACACGCGCAGCCGCAGCGACTTGAGGCTGGTGCGCAGCGTCAGGGGTTCCACTGCCTGGAAAATGGGATTGGCGTTATGGCAGGCTTCGAGGCGGTAATTGGGAATGCGCGGGCTGAGGTGGTGAATGTGGTGAAAGCCAATGTTGCCGGAAAACCACTGCAAAATCTTCGGCAGCTTGTAGAACGAACTGCCGTACATCGCCGCCGTCGCAAAGTCCCAATACTCGTGGCGCTCCCAGTAGGTGTTCTCGTATTGGTGCTGGACGTAGAACAGCCACACCCCCGCGGACGAAGCGATCGCGATGATGGGCAGTTGGATCAGGATCAGGGCCTTGAATCCGATCAGCAGTCCCAGCCCGATCACCAGCCCCAACAGGATCAGGTTGGTGTAGATCACGCTGTTGCGCTCGCGCGGTTTGGCGCTGGCGTTCATCTGCGGCAGGCGTTGGAGCACGACGAAATCGAGTGTGGGGGCGAGCACGAACACGAAGAAGGGATTGCGGTAGATCCGGTAGCCGATCTTTTTCCAGAGCGGCAGGGTTAGGTATTCTTCATAGGTGAGCGTCCACACGTCGCCGACGCCCCGCCGGTCGAGATCGCCGGAGGTCGCGTGGTGGACGGCGTGGCTGTGCCGCCAGGCGTAATAGGGTGTGAAGGTCAGGACGCCGGTAAAGATGCCTGCCGCGTCATTCGCTTTTTTCGACTTAAAAAACGAGCCGTGCCCGCAGTCGTGGAAAATGATGAAAATGCGCACCGCGAACAGGGCGGCCACAAAACAAATCAACAGGGTCAGGAGATAAGAGACTTCCAGGCTGCGATAGGCCAGGTACCACAGGGCGAAGTACGGGAGAATGCTGTTGGCGAGCTGCCACAGACTGCGCCGCACATCCGCCGATTGGTAAGGCGCTACCGCCTGCCGCCAGGGGAGATCTTTCGCTTTGGGCGGCATATGAGTTTGACCGGATTCCATAATACGTGTGTTCTCCTTGCCGATTTTTTGACACTGGGTGCCGCGGTGAGGGACGTAGGGGTTCAGAGCAGAATATAAACTGAATGCCGCCGAATGACACTACTCATAAATAACACAGAGGGGGCGTCCGCGATACGCCCCCTCTGGTTTGGCAGCGAAAAAGTGATCCCTAGAAGCCGGACAGTTTGCTCAGGTCCGCGCGGCCATGCGCCAGCGCCGCGATGGCTTGCAGCAGGCCCAGCCGGTTCTCACGGACCGCCGGATTTTCGGCGTTGACCAGCACCGCCTCGAAGAAGTTCTGGATGACCGGCACGACCGGCTCGAACGCGCGCAGGAAGTCCTCGACGTTGCCCTGATCGCTTACCTGCGCCGCCACCGCCTGGTATGCGGCGTACAGATCCCGCTCGGCGTCGGTCTCGAAGATCGCCGGGTTCACGGGGTAGATCCGGGGCTCGGCGCGGGTGATACGCACGCAGCGGGCGTAGTTATCCAGCAGCAGCGGCCAGTTCTCGCGCTGCAACCAGCCGTTCAGTTCGCCGATGCCCTGCACCGCACGTGCCGGGTTGTACCCCTGTTCGGCCAGCACCGCCGCGATCGGATCGTGCGGCCAGCCTTCCTCGTGGAGCTGTACGTCCAACCGCCCGACGATGAAGTCCACGACGTCAGCCTGGATGGCCGGGCTAACCGTGATCGGCTGGGCAGCAGCGACATGCTCCACCGCGCGGCGCAGGTCGAGATCGATCTTGTGCCCCAGCACGATCTGCACCACGCCCAACGCGGCCCGGCGCAGTGCGAACGGATCGGCGCTGGCGGTCGGCGCGAGTCCCGCCGCGAACAGCCCGACCAGGCTGTCCAGGCGGTCGGTCAGCGCCAGCAGCAGACCGGGCACCGACTCCGGCAGGCGGTCGCCCGCGCTGCGCGGCAGCCAGTGCTCGCTGATGGCGCGCGCGACGGCTTCGGGTTCCTTCTGGCGCAGCGCATAGTAGTAGCCCATGATGCCCTGCAACGAGGTCATCTCGACTACCAACTGCGTCGCGAGATCGGCTTTGGCCAACTGCGCCGCGCGGTGCGCGACCTTCAGATCGTCGTCCGCGACACCTAACAGCCGTCCCACTTCGGGGATCAGCCCGGCCACGCGGTCATTCTTGTCCAGCATCGAGCCGAGCTTTTCCTGGAAGGTCAGCGTGCCCAGGCGCGGCAGGTATGATTCGAGCGGGCGCTGGATGTCGGCATGGTAGAAGTAGTCCGCATCGGCGAAGCGGGCACGGATCACGTGCTCGTTGCCATCGGTCACCAGGTCCAGGTGCTCGGCGTCGCCATTGCGCACTGCGATGAAATAGGGCAGCAACTTCCCCTTGGCATCTTCCACCGGGAAATAACGCTGGTGTTTGCGCATCACGCCGACCAGGGCCTCCCGCGGCAGTGACAGGTACTTCGGCTCGAAGGTGCCGCGCAGCGCCGTCGGGCGCTCGACCAGGTTGGTCACTTCGTCCAGCAGGCCGGGATCGTCGGGGATCGTGCCGCCGACCTGCGCCGCCAGCGCCGTTACCTGCTCCCAGATGGCCGCGCGCCGCGCCGCCGGGTCGAGAATGACACCCTGCTTGTCCATCTCGGCGAAATAGGTTTTCACGCTGCCCAGGACAAGGTCTGGCGATCCGAGCGGGCGAATGCCGCGCGTCACCGCGTCGCTGGGGATGCCCGCGTAGGAGAACGGGATCGTCTGGCTGCCGAACAGCGCGACGAACCAGCGGATCGGACGCGAGAAGCCGATCCCGCTGCTGTTCCAGCGCATGGTCTTGCCGAACTTGATCGCCGCGACCAGCTTGGGGAACGCCTCGGCCAACACCTCGACGGCGGGCCGTCCTGCCTGGCGCACCAGCGCGACGACGTATTGGCCGCCGTCCATCTCACGCACTTCCAGGGCGGACACGTCGATCCCCTTGCCGCGCGCAAAGCCAACCGCGGCCTGGGTGGGCTGGCCCTGCGCGTCGAAGGCGCGGGCGGCGGGCGGTCCCTTCACCAGCGATTCGACGTCGGGCTGGCTCAGCGCGACCTGTTGGGCGTGCACCACCAGGCGGCGCGGCGTGCCCAGTACTTCGATCCCGCCATGCGCCAGGTGCAGATCCTCGAACAGCCGGGGCGCGAGGTCGTTCAACTGGGCCAGAGCGTCGGACAGATCTCCGGCGGGCAGTTCCTCGGTGCCGATTTCGAGCAGCACGTCGGCGGGGGCGGTCGCGGCAGCGCCGTCGCCGTGACGCGGCAGCCGGACGGTGGCATCGTTCCACTGGGCGGCTTTTTCGAGCATGGGATATTCCAACTGCTGGCGCTGCTCGGAATAGACTTTGGCGATATTGCGCGTCATGTCGCGCATCCGGCGGAAGTAGAACGCGCGCTCGGTCACGCCAATCGCGCCGCGCGTGTCGAGTACGTTGAACAGGTGACTGCACTTCAGCACGTAGTCGTACGCCGGGGCGACCAGCCCTTGCGCCAAGGCACGCTGATACTCGCGCTCGTAGACGTTGTACGTCTGCTTGAGGCCCTCGACGTCGGCCACTTCGAAATAATAGCGGCAGTACTCGATCTCGCTTTGCAGGCGCACGTCACGATAGCTGATCACATCGTTCCAATCGATGTCCCACACCGCGTTTTTGCCCTGGAACGCCTGCGCGATCCGCTCCAGGCCATAGGTGATCTCCACGCTGACCGGCTCCAGGTTAATCCCGCCCGCCTGCTGGAAATAGGTGAACTGCGTGATCTCCTGCCCATCGAGCCAGACTTCCCAACCCAGGCCCCACGCGCCCAGCGCCGGCGATTCCCAGTTATCCTCGACAAAGCGGATGTCGTGCTCGCGCGGCTGGATGCCGATGGCTTCCAGCGATTGCAGGTACAATTCCTGCGGGTTGCCGGGATCGGGCTTGAGGATCACCTGGTACTGGTAGAAATACTGCATCCGGTTCGGGTTTTCGCCGTAACGGCCATCATCCGGGCGGATGCTCGGCTCGACGTAGGCCACGCGCCAGGGTTCCGGCCCCAGCACGGCCAGCAGCGTCGCCGGGTTGCCGGTCCCGGCCCCAACCTGGACGTTATGCGGCTGCCACAGCACGCAGTTCTGCTTCATCCAGAACTCGTGCAGCTTCATGATCATGTCTTGAAAGGAAAGTGGTTTGGTCATTCACCAGGCCCCGTTCTATGGTCTACCATCAAATGGGGGCATTATAACGCAGACCCGCCGACAACGCTTTGGTCTTTTGCGTATAATATGCCGTAAAGCACAGTGAGAAAAAGCGATGCGTCGTCTACTTGCGTTCTCAATCCTGGTCCTGTTCGCCGTCACGTGGGCGGTCCCTGCCGCCGCGCAATCCGATCCGCCCCCCACCGACCGGGACGCGATCATCGCGCTGGTTGCCGCGCTGGAAGACGCCGTGCTCCACCAGGATCGCGACGCCTATTTGAGCCTCGTCGACTCCACCGATCCCGTCTTCTTCAGCGAGCACCGCTACTGGGCCTACGACTGGGCCACCGGCGATCCGCTCGACCGCTTTTCGATGAAGGTGAGCGGCATCCGGCTCCTGGGCGATTCCGCCACCGCTACCCTGACCATCACCTGGGCAGTGCTGCCCGACACCAGCTACCGCCGCGCCGAGTTCCCGGTCCATTTTGTGCGCGGCAGCGATGGGACGTGGCGTTACGCAGGCGAGCTGTGGGTCATGTTCACCACCGAGCATTTCCGCGTCTACGCCTTCCCGATCCAGCAGCAGACCGCCGAGCGCATGGTGAAGGGCCTGCCCAGAATCTACGACCAGGTGACGGGCAGCCTGGGTTATACTCCCGCGCCGGACATCGAGATCAAGCTCTACAACTCGCAGGATGTTTTGGGCGCGACGACAGCGCTGCGCCTGCCGCCGATCCAGGGCTGGAACGAGCCGGGCGAGTCGCTCAAACTGTTCGTGACGCCGGGTGAGATGCCCGCGCCCAGCGTGCTGGCCCACGAGTTGACCCACTTTGCCATGTTCGACATGGCCGGGTCCACGCATGGCAATTACCCCTGGTGGCTGGCCGAAGGCGTGGCGGAGGAAGTCGCGTCGGTCTACTGGGACCCGCAAGGGCGCGACCAACAACTGGACCGGGTGCGCGAGTGGGCCGCCAAGGGCACGCTGGCCGACTGGGAGGCCATGAGCGATTACGAGACCACGCCGCTGGAATTATGGCGCTACGTTTATCCGCAGGGCTACGCCTTCGCGCGCTACGTGACGGAGACGTATGGAGAAAACGCCCGCAATGCCTGGCTGCGCGACATGGCGGGTACGCGGTTGATCGAGGAGGCCACCCAGGCTACCTTCGGGATCACCTTCGCGGAACTGGACGACGGCTTCCGCGCGTGGTTGGAGAACTAGCGCCGGGAAGGGCGTCGCAGGGAAAAATCCGGCCTCACTCCTAAATCCCCTCTCCAACCCAGTTGGCGAGGGGACTTTTCCAGCGCGTCCATTTCTCCCTGGCGGACAGTCATGGAGAACCGG
The DNA here is from genome assembly GCA_964427955.1 of uncultured Anaerolineaceae bacterium. Classification (GTDB taxonomy): domain Bacteria; phylum Chloroflexota; class Anaerolineae; order Aggregatilineales; family Aggregatilineaceae; genus JACRBK01. The sequence goes on along the minus strand of CAYRWY010000150.1, from coordinate 2,893 downwards.
AGTTTTTGAGGGACAATCTTCATTTTTTCAGAACAGGGCGCAGCCCCTACCTGACGTTTCTGCAACGCCTCTCCCCCTCGCCACCGGGTGGAGAGGGGGTCGGGGGGTGAGGTAAATATCGCTGGCAAAAGTCTAGCTGATCAGTAATTGACCACTGACAGCTTTACGGGATCGTCAGGTGGTACGGCGCGTCGCCGGGACGGAATTCATCGCTGACGATGGCGTAGCACGGCAGGTCCATGTCGTACACGTGCCGGACGCCCTGGTATTTCATGCCGATCTTGACCATGACGCGCTCGGACCCGATGTTGCCGGGGATGAAGAAAGCCACGATCCGGTTCAGGCCGACGGTGTCGAACCCGTAGCGCAGGGCGGCGCGCGCGGCCTCGGTGACCAGACCCTGCCCCCAGTAAGGTTTGGCGATGGCATAAAAGACCTCGACCTCGCCGTCCAGGTTCGGGACGAATTGCAGCCCGCACTGGCCGATCAACTTCCGATCCTTCTTGTGGATCACCGCCCAGCCGCCAAAATTGTTGGCTTTCCACTGATCCATGAACCGCTGCAAGATCGGCTCGGCGCGTTCGCGCGGCAGCGGTTGGCCGCCGGGCAGGTAGCGCCGCACGTCGGGATCGCACAGCACCGCTTGGTAATAATCTTCGGCATCGTCCAAAGTGACCTGGCGCAGCAGCAGCCGCGCCGTTTCAAGAGTAGCCATAATATTCTTTCCTTGTGAGAGTTAAAAGTGAACAGTTTTCAGCGTTCAGCAGGCAAAAAAGGGTTGGGGCTGACCCCTGAAAACTGAAAACTGTCTACTGAACACTGTTCACTATTCGTCCGACGCTTCGCGGCGCAGCCGCCGCAGAAATTCCACACTTTGCAGCCGCTGCTCCAACAAATAGGTGATGTAGGAGAGCATCAGCCGCTCCAATTCCTGGTGCAGCGGACCGCTGATTTGCAGCACCTTGACCGCCTCCCAGGGGCGCGATTGCACATAGCGCAGCACCTTGAGCGCGCTCAGGCTGACCGGCGTGCCCCGGTCCAGCCCGGTGTGATGATCCGGGCAGATGATCCCGCCATCCAGCGCGCTGAAATACTGGTCGCGCGGCTCGACATCTTCCTGGCCGATGGCGCACTGATGCAGCGTCGGCGCGAAACCCGCGAAGCCCAGCAGCGCCATCTCGTAGTAGCGCGCCACCAGGCGCGGATCGACCTCGGTGCACAGCCAGCCGAGCGCCTTGACCAGCAGGTCATATTCAGCGCGGCTGGTATCCTGCTCCGCCGTGAAGCGATCCAGCAGTTCCACCAGGTGGTTAGCATACGTCGCCCGCACCAGGTCTTCGCGCAGGGCCAGGAAAGGCTCTTTGGTCTCCGCCTGCTCGATGACGTGCAGCTCGCGCCCGCGCGCGATCAGCATATCGACCAGCGCGAATAATTCGACGTGGCCGGTTTTGCGGGCCGCCGGTTTGCGCGTGCCTTTGGCTACCGCGCGGAACTTGCCGTGATCGGGCGTCAGCAGCAGCACCAGGCGATCCGCCTCGCCAAAGTCCTGGCGGCGCAGCACGACTGCATCAGTGCGAAAGGTGCGCTCACGAGCGGGCATGGTTACGACGGGTTGGCCGCCTGTCCTTCGGCTAGCTGCTGCGGATCGAAGCCCAACGGCAGCAGATCGGTCAGGGGACCTTCCCAGGTGATCGTTCCGTCGGGGGTCGCCATGATCACCGACATGTGCGGGCCAAACTCGATCAAGACCTGGCGGCAGATCCCGCAGGGCGCCACGCCATTGATGGTGACGACCGCCACCGCGCGGAACTCGCGCTCGCCTTCGCTCACGGCCTTGAAGGCTGCCGTGCGCTCGCCGCAGACCGTCGCGCCAAACGACGCGATCTCGATGTTACAGCCGGTGAACACGGCGCCGGAGGCTGTCAGGAGCGCCGCGCCGACCTGAAACTTGGAATAAGGGACGTAAGCTTTTTGCCGGGCGGCAGTCGCCATCTGAATCAGTTCGCGGCGCTGCGCCTCGGTCAGGGGGGGAAACGGGCTGGTGGTCATGACGTCCTTTGCTCATCCTCACGTGACTTTAGGGATCGGGGAGTATAACACACCTGCCGCGTTTTCGCCTAAATGAACGTCGCGATCTCGTCCAGCGTCTTGCGGCTGATGTCCGGCACCTGGGCATCCTCCGCCGGGTAGCCGGTCACCAGCACCAGAAACGGACGCTCGTGTTCCGGGCGGCGCAAAATATGGGTGAGAAATTCCATCGGGCTGGGCGTATGGGTCAGCGTCGCCAGCCCGGCATGGTGCAGCGCCGCGATCAGCATACCGGTAGCGATCCCCACCGATTCCTGCACATAATAGTGCCTGGTCGGGCGGCCATCCGGCAGAACGCCATGTCGTTGTGCGAAAATCACGATCAGGTAAGGCGCCGTTTCCAAAAAGGGCTTATCCGGATCGGTCCCCAGCGGGGCGAGATCGTCCAGCCACTCCTGGGAGGCCCGGTGGGCGTAAAATTCCCGTTCTTCGGCTTCGGCAGCCTCGCGAATCTGGTGCTTGACGGCAGGATCGCTCACGACGACGAAGTGCCAGGGCTGCTTGTTCGCGCCACTGGGGGCGCTGCCCGCGGCCCGCAGCGCCTGTTCGATCACGTCGCGCGGGACGGGGCGATCCGAAAATTGGCGCACGCTGCGCCGCTGCCGCACTTCGGCATAGAACTCAGCAGCACGCTGCTGCATGACTTCGACCGGGTAGGCTTGATAACCGGTCAGGGGAATAAACTTAGGCTCGGTCATACTACTCCTGGGGGAATGATGAACACTGCCGACATTTTAGAACGTTTGAAGGCCCAGTCCAACCCGGAGAACGTCGCCGGGATGGCCCGCTTCGGCATCAACCCGGA
>CAYRWY010000149.1:0-12580 GCA_964427955.1 uncultured Anaerolineaceae bacterium | reverse complement strand
CGGCGGCAATGGCCCGGATCAGGTTACGCGCCTGGATGGTGTCGATGGTCGCGCCACAGACGCCGGTCTGGCCGTCTTTGGTCAACCGGCAGGGTCCCATGCCGCACATCTTACAGCACATCCCCGCCCCGCCAATGTTGCACGGCGGCATGGCGTCGGCCCGCGTGAAGGCGGTGCCGATCCCCAGTTCGTCGGCCCGAATCAGCATCTGCTGAGCAGCGGGATCAATGCTGTACTCTTCGGGGCTGCGTTTCGTTTTTGCCATGATTTATTCCCCTTTGTCAATTCTCTGAATCGGACCCATCCCCGGACACGGCCAGAGCGGGCGGCCTGAATTGGTCACCTGTTGGGCGAAACTCACGACTTTTCCAGTCTGCCGGTAAGCGGCAGTGTGACGAAAGAACGACGACTGGCGGCCATCTTGCGAAGAGGCGACGGCTGGCTCCAGCGGCATGGCCAGCGGTTCCAGGTAGCCAGCAGCTTCGAGCGCGGCATGGATCGCGTCCGCCTGAATCTGCGCCGGATCATAAGCCACCTCGACCACGTGAAAACAACTGCTGGCATAAACGTCGCTAACGCCCGGCAGTTCCAACACAATACGCCGGACTTCTAATACGTGATGATCCCCGTACATGGCCGGGAGATCGAGGGTCAATTTTTCCATGGGTTCCACTCTCTGGTTAACTGCGCTGATGGGGTTGGCTGCATAGTGGCTGCTGTGTTATTCGGGTACAAATTCGGGCAATAGTGAAAAAAATTACATTTAAAACTATTTAAATCCACTAGTATCTTATAATGAGGGAAAACAGCAAGATTCAGCAGTGAAGAGAATCACCACTCTCTCTAGCGTTTGTCACATTTGGCCGACCGGGCTGCTCATGCGAGGGAAAACCGCTTCGGCGCGGCGTTGATCGCGGCGATGGCCGCCTTGAGGTCCACCCCGATCGTGGCGCAATACCACTGCATCGACTCGTAGCGCGGCTGGTTTTCCTGGGTGACACGGGCCAGGGCCTCGGCGCGGGTGATCATGCCCTGGCGAATCTGGTTGCTGCGGAGCGTATCGTTTTCGGTAAAGCCCGCCAGCGTGTAGTAGATGTAGTTGTAGAACGAGGCCGTCCCATCGCCAATGCGCCAGGTAGTGTCGGTATCGGCGGCGGTTTCCCAGTCATATTCCGGGATCAGCACGCTGCGGACCGGCGACTCGTCCCAGTCGATATAGTCGTACAGGGTGTAGTAATCCTGGGGGATGAGGTAGTAGGAGAAAAACGCGAACAGGGAATCGCGCATGGTCGAATTCAAATACGCCGGGTTCTGCACGAACTGCCGCCCATAGTAGAACGCCAGCCGGAGCTTGTTGACCCACGACAGGTTGTAATGTTTTTCCTTCTGATAGTTCTCGTCGATCCCGCAGAAGCCGACCTTGAAATCGGTCCTTTCGAGGGGGTTCATGTTGAAGAACACGATCCCCAGGTCCATCTGTTTTTTGAGCATATGGGCGTAATAGAAAAACTGCTTGTCGCCCGCCATGAACAGGGGCACCGTCCCCAGGTCGGGCTTCTTGAGCCAGGCGAGCACATTTTTGCGGATGTTCTCTCGCTTGCGGCGGATGTCAGCCGAGATCAACACGTGCTCGACCCCCAGTTGGCCGCACATCCGCGAGATGTTGCGCCGGGCCAGGTCCGTGACCATGCCCCAGTCGTAGGTGTACGCCACCGGGTGCATGTGCAGCACGGTCTTGATGTAATGCAGCCCGAACGAGCTGTCCCGCCCACCGCTCAGCGGCACCAGGCAGTCCGGCTGCCCGGAGGACTTGCGGTATGGCGCGACCAGTTCTTCCAGCCGGGATTCGCCCTGCGCCTGGCGCGGATGATAGTTGTGACAGTAGTTGCAGACGCCGTCCGCATCGAACCGGATGAACGGAAACGTCTCCGGCAGCAGGCAGCGTGTGCAGCGCCGCAGGGAAGCCACCGCCGCGTTGACGCGGGCGACCAACCGGTCGTTGTCTGTGGTGTCCCGATCCGTCCACGTGGACACCGGGCGCTTCGTTACGGTCCGGGGGGCGGCGCGCAGATCGCGGATGGCGAGCGCCGGTTGGAGCGCGGGGAGAGCACAGCCGGTCTCGCCAGCCTGATCCAGCCGGAACGGACAGGGCTGTAAATCGTCGAAGGCGAACGCGTAGCCGGTTCCCGGCGTCACCTGGGCCACCGTCGCCCCCGCGAATAATTCCCGCAGCGCGGGGTGCTTGAGCACCTGTTCCAGGATGTAGCGTTCGGAGACGAACACCAACTCGTGGCGTGACGGGCTGAGCGCATAGTACAGCGAGCCGTTGGTCGTAGCCAGGATCAAGCCGCTCCGGTCATTCGCCAGCAAGACAATCGAGTTCGCGCCCTGCAAATGGCGGAAGGTCGCCAGCGTCGCGTCCACCAGCGGGAGGCCCTGCTGGCAGTACCGGTCCACCAGGCTCAAAATGACTTCGGTGTCTACTTCAAACTCCCGTTTCAAGTCGGGGAACTGGGACCACAGGGCCGTATCGTTGACCACGATGCCATTATGCAGGCACAGGCGGTTATGCCTGATCACCGGCTGGTTATTTTCGTGCGTTTCCTCGGTGCCATTGGTGACCATCCGGGCGTGGCCGATGGCGACCAACGGCGCACCGGCGGACTGCCGGACCGCCTCCGCCAGCAGCGCGCGGTATTCCCGCGAGCGGATCAGGGATCGGGCGCGTTCCGGGCGCTTGAGCACTGCGATCTGCTCCCCGGTGAACAGGGCCAGCCCTGACGCATCCTTGCCTCGCGATTCCGACAGGTGGAACAGCGCGTCCAAGAGCGGCTGGAACTCGCTGCGACTGAACGGCGATTGCGGATGAATGACCAGTCCCAGGATACCGCACATGCTGTTTGCTCCTATCCGTTACCTTTTTGGAGTACGGCATACTGTACATCGCCGGTCGGGACATAAACCGACCAGCGGGCGAGCGCCGGGCGCTCGAAGAGGTTCACAAGCCAGCCGGGCACGAGAAATGGCATAGTCCGTTTGAGCTTGTACACCAGGAATCCGGCGTTGGCCCATTTGCCTTTACTTTCCCAGTGCACCACCCGGGCATTCAACTTCGCCGCCAGGGTGGACAGGCTGCGCCGGTCGAACAAGGTGAGATGCTCCGGCGGGGTCATGAATGCCCAATAGCGCCCCATCACGCGGGCGGTGAACGCGCCGGCGTTGGGCGTGGAGAGCAGCAGATAACCACCCGGTTTGAGGTAGTCCATGAGCGGCCCGAAGGTGGGCAGCGGGTCCCAGATGTGCTCGATCACGTCCCACGCGCAGATCGCGTCGAAGAATTGGGGCGAGAGGTGCTGGTCTTCCAACCTGCCGGTCCAGATCCGCGCCGCGATGTCCGGGTTTTTCTGCTGCGCCACCTCGACCGCATAGGCCGACAGATCGAAGCCGTACAGCTCGTAATGGGCTTTGGCCTCAGCCATGAAATCCCCGGTCGCGCAGCCCACCTCGAGCATCCGCCCGCCCGCCAGGTGGCGCTGGACGAGGGCCAACCGCCGCCGGGTCTCGCGGGCCAGGGTGGCGGTGTCCTGGTACTTATGGTGGCTGAAATAGGACTGCTGGTAGATCGCGTCCAGTTCCTCTGGTGCGGGCGGGTGGGCGACCTGGGTCAGGCCGCAGTCACGGCACCGGACGATGACATGACCTTTGGCGGAAAAGCGCGATCTCAGGTGCGGGCTGTGGCACAGACGGCAGTGTTCAGGCATGGCCCCCATCCTATTCAAAACGCTCGCGCCGTAAATGGCTGACCTGATCGCTGAGCAGTCCGAAGAAAAAGGCCTGCACGCCCAGGATGATGATCACCGCCCCGAACACCGGGAAGCCCTCGCGGAACAGAATCGCCTCGTAGAAGCCGTACAGACTGCCCCCGGCGATCAGCAGCCCGCCGATCCCGCCGAAAAAGACCAGCGGCTTGAACAGCAGGAAGATGCGCAGGATGATCATCAGCGTCCGCATCCCGTCGCGGAACTGCTTGACCGAGCTTTTGCCGATCCGCTCGCGCACCACGATCGGCACTTCGCCGCCCACGTAGCCGCGCTCGATCATGAGCAGCGTCATGGTGGTGGACGCGCCGAAGCCTTTGGGCATCAGGTGCAGGTAGGGGAGGATCACCTCCCGGCGGTAAGCGCGCAGCCCGGAATTGAAATCCGACACGGGCTGTCCGGCAGCGAAGCGGACCGACTGCTTCAGGATGAACTTGCCGAGCTTGCGGCTGCGCACGTCGTGCGAGCGAGCGTCGCGCACGCCGATGCAGTAATCCAAATCCTGGGCGATCATGGCGTCGATCACGGCGACCAGGTCCGCGGTGCGGTGCTGACCGTCGGCGTCGAACCAGGCGATGATCCGACCGGTGGACGCTTTCACGCCGGTTTTGAGCGCCGTCCCGTAGCCCTTGTTGCCGTGATGGCGGATCAGCCGCACGCGCGGGAACTTCGTCACCTGCGCGGCGGTGTCGTCGGTGGAGCCGTCGTCCACGACGATGATTTCCGCGTTCGCCAGGGCGGGTTCCTGGGTCAGCTCGTCCAGGGTGTGCGCGATCCCGCCGGACTCGTTGTACGCCGGAATAATCACGCTGACGTCGGGGCCAAGAGGGATTTCGCTGGTCGATAGTTTCATAGCTACAGCTTCACACCGAACAATTGGCGCGTGATCAGCACGATGCCGACCGCTTCAAAGCAGTAGGTGAGCATCGTGACGAACGCCGCTCCATAGATCCCCCAGGTGGGGATGAAGATCAGATTCAGCAGGGCATCGGTCACGATCAGGCCGGTGATGAACAGCGTATTGGCCCCGGGACGGCCTCCCTGCATCAGCACGCCCGTAAAAGGCCGGTAGCCCGCGTTGATCACGACTCCGGCCATAATGATAGCAAAAACCGCCGAGCTTGCCGTAACATGACCGTCCGGCAGCCAGAGCCACAGCAGCAGCGGGTACAGCCCGACTGACACGACGCCGATCACGGCCATCGCGGGATGAAACACGCGCCGGATGCGGTGGGAGAGATCGGCGATCTGCTGGGGCTGGCCCTCGGCAAAAGCGCGCCCGATCAGCGGATCGACATTCCAGCGGATTGCCAGGGGGAGCTGGCTGGCTCCTTCGGCCAGCATGGCCGCGAAGCTGTAAATGCCGACTTTGGTGTCGGTCAAAAAATAGCCCAGCATCAGCACGTCCACGCGCGTGTTGAGTTCCATCAGCACGCCGCTCAAGACGCCCCGCACGCCGAACGAGACGTGCTCGCGAAAGCGGTCGTGCGGCTGGGCGATGCGCCTGACCGGCAGCAGCCGGGTATAGACGAACGCCAGCAGCGCCAGGCACAGCACCACCTCGGACAGCGTCAGCGACAGGGCCAGGTCGGAATCCTGCCCGCCCAGCAGCACGATCCCGATGATGGCGAGCGGGATCAGGGCAAAGCGCAGCGAACGGAAAGCCGCGTAAGCCTTCATGACTTGCAGGCCGTTGAGGACGTTGATCAGCACCTTGTTGAGCGCGAAGAACAACAGGCCCGGCAGCGCCAGCAGCAGCCCGCGCTCCACGCCCGGACTGTGCAGCAGGCGGCCCACCGGCGCGGCCAGCAGCGCGCAGCCCAGGCTCATCGGGATGGTGATAGCCGTGATCAGCAGCAGGGCGGCAGCCGTGATGTCCGCGCACAAAGCCCGATCCGCCTGAACGTAGGAAATGTGCTTGAGCACGGAATGCTGCAACCCGCCCACGCCGATCTGAGAGAGCACGATGTAGATGGCGTAGACCTGGTTGAAGATGCCCAGCGCATCCGCGCCCTGCACGCGCAGAATGATCGCGTTGACGAGCACGCCGCCCAGCGCCAGGATCACCAGGCTGGTCATGTTCCACAGCACGTCCTGGTTGAATTTGCTCGTCAACAACTGGCGGAGGCTGGCTTGAAGAGTCATAGGCGGCTTGCGAGCATCCCGGCTTGTAGTACGATTAGCATCACGCTAAGTTTATCCTTTTTCGACGAGGGCCGCTTGAATCCACCGAAGTTCACTTTTGCCGAGGCTCGCCGGAAGCCGCTGTACCCGCTGGTGCTCGTCATTATCTTCCTGGTCAGCACCGTCTTCACGTACGTCAACATCCCGCCGCGCAATCACCTGGATTGGGTGACCACCGCGCAAATGCTGCGCTACATGACGCGGCTGGAGAATCCCTATTCCACCCACCTGACGATGGACGACGATCTGCGGGTGTACTACCGGAAATACGAGAACCTGCCCTATTCTCCCTGGTCGGTGTTTTACCTGGGCATCCTGGCTTACGCTTCGACGCGGTTGATTCTGGCCCTGAGCGTAGCCGCATGGATGGTGGTGATCATCGACATCGGGCGACCATCGACGCTGATTCTACTGCTGCATCCTACTTTTCTGATGCTGCTGGCCTCCGGCAATGCGGATTTTCTGATCAACGGCCTGGGGCTGTGGCTGATCCTGCGCGGGGTGCGCGGCTGGCGGCTCGGCGTGGCGATCATGCTGCTGGCGATCAAGCCGCAGGTGCTCCCGTTTTTGATCCTGCTGGAATGCGCGCGCATCGCCTGGGAGCGCGACGGGGAAGCGGCGCTGACCATCGCCGTGATCGCGGGGGTCTCGCTGGCGCTCTACCCGCACTGGCTGGACTGGCCGATTGACACGATCCGCGGCTACATCGACGTGGCCCGCGGCGTCAAGACCTCCGAGGATATCAAATTCGGCGGCGGCTACCCGTTTTCGGTGTTCGGCGCGTGGGGCTTGCTGCCCGCGCTGGGCGTGACGCTGGTCCTCCTGCTGATCATGATCCGCCGCCGGACCGAATGGCGCACGCTGGCGATCCTGGGGGGCTACGTCTGGACAACCTACGTCAATCCCTACAGCTACGCCGTGCTGCTGATCTTGTTCCGCCGCTCGTCCGCCTGGCGCACCGTGCTCTACCTCGTGCTCAGCTTAATCTCGCTGCCCTTTTTCTTCACCGAATGGCACCACTACGAACGTTATGGCATTCTGCTGTTCTGGCTGCTGGCCGCCGTGTTGGCCGCGCCGCAGACCGACCAAACCGAAGAAGCCATCGCCCAGCGCCACCACCAACCACCGCTGCCGCTGGTGCGCCGCTTCGCTCGATCACCCGCCGTCGAATAGACTTGCACGCAATGCTTATCAGGTGTATACCTAAATCGGTTTAACGAGTTTTTGCGTTCTTGAGGCGTGGCCCTTATAATCCAACCCATACATTAGTTGACCGGTTTAGTAAAGTCATCTGGTGTATCCTCCTTATGGAAGCGGTAGCGAGGTGGGGGAGTGAGACGCTCTCCACCGTCGCTAATCGTTTTATCGAAAGTTTTTCGGTCTTAAGTAGTATGGAGAGAACAAAGACATGAAGAAGTATTTGCCCCTGGTTCTGATCGTCGCAGTCGTGATGGGCCTCGTCCCGACGATTGCCTCCGCGCAGGACAAGCCGGTCCTGTTGATCTGGGCGGATGAAACCCGCGCCGCCGTTATCGACGAACTCGGCACGGCTTTTGAAGAAGAATATGGCGTAGACATTCAAGTTCAGCAGATGGCCTTTGGCGACATCCGCGACCAACTGAAGATCGCTGGCCCGGCGGGCGAAGGCCCGGACATCATCGTCGGCGCGCATGACTGGCTCGGCGAACTGGTATCCAATGGCTTGCTGTCCCCCGTCGATCTGGGCGATATGGCGAGCGATTTCGCTCCGGTCGCCATCACGGCCTTCACGCAGGACGGCCAGCTCTACGGCGTGCCGTATGCGGTGGAAAACGTGGCCTTCTTCTACAACACCGACCTGGTCGCCACTGCGCCCGCCACGTGGGACGAAGTTGTGAGCGTGTCGAAAGACATCATGTCCTCTGGCAAAGCGCAGTACGGTTGGATTCGCCAGGAAGGCGATCCGTACCACTTCTTCCCCATCCAGACCGCGTTCGGCGGCTACATCTTCGGCCTGGACGAGAAGGGCAACTACACGGCGGAAGACGTCGGCGTTGACAACGAAGGCTCGGTTGCTTCCTTGCAGTTCATCCAGGGCCTGCTGAAAGACGGCACCATCCCCTCCGGCCTGGACGGCAACGCGGCCCAGACCCTGTTCCAGGATGGCCAGGCGGCCATGTACATCACCGGCCCGTGGAACATCCAGGCGTTCGTGGACGCTGGCCTGAACTTCGCCATCGCCCCGATCCCCGCTGGCCCGAATGGCGATCCTGGCCGCCCGTTCGTGGGTGTGCAGGCGTTCATGATCAACTCCTTCAGCGAAAACCAGGCGGTGGCGCAGGCGTTCCTGACCGAATTCGTCGGCTCTGAGGACGTCCAGCTTGCCCTGTACGACAAGGGCCAGCGTATGCCCGCCCTGCTGTCCGCGCAGGAAAAAGTCGATGATCCGTACCAGGCTGCGATGGCCGAAGCCGCCGTCGTGGGCCAGCCCATGCCCGCCATCCCCGCCATGTCGGCGGTGTGGAGTGCCTGGGGCGATGCGATCACCCTGGCCATGCAGGACCCCGAAGCCGATGCGGCTGATCTCGCCGGACAGGCTGCCGAAGCAATCCGCGCTGCTGCCACCCCGCAGTAAGCTCGGCCCCAGTCTGCCAACTGAATAAACGTGTGTGAGGCAGGGTCGGTAGGAAGTCCTTTCTACCGGCCCTGTTCCAAAATAGCGATTACGAAAGGAGAATGGGCCTGGCTGCCCTTGAGCGTTGCCAAGGGACGTAGTGCCCAAGAGTCCGATGACAGCCAGTCAAGTTCCCAAAAAACAGTTTGCTCTTTTGTCCGGTTCTTTGGCCACCCTCGTCTTTCGCCTGGTGGGATTAGGTTTCATCGACGTCTTTGCCATCTGGTTCATAAACGGGCTGATCAACAACGAAGATTACATTCTTGCCGCGTTTGTGGCCGTCATCACGGTTGCACTCAATTTCATCTTCCTCATAGATGGTCTGTATCCCTTCCGCTGGTTCTCACCCGGCCTGACTCTGCTGATCTTGATGCTCATCTACCCGACGATGTTCACCGTCTACGTCGCGTTCACCAACTACAAAGATGGCAACCTGTTCCGGCCTGATCAGACCAAGCGCCAGATGCTCGCCCAGCTCTATTTGCCGCCGGATACCACGACCTATACCTGGACGGCCTTCCGCTCGACGGCCAACGCCGACGACTATGCCCTGTGGCTCCTCCCCGAAGGCGACCAGGGCAGCGAAGCGTTGTTCACCAAACCGGGCGAAACGCTCAAGGCCAGCGAGGTCGATCTCGGCGGCAGTGCCCTGGATGACAAAGGCATCCCCACCGCGCTGCCCGGCTACGAACGTCTGAGCAAAGGCGATGCGCTGGTCCTGCAAGACAAGGTGTTGGCCAAGATCGAATTCGGCCCTAAAGACGCTATCATCAAATTCGACCCCAAAAAGTTGGCACGGGCCGGGGTGCTTCAACCGAAATACACCGAAAACGCCGACGGCACGATGCTGGATAACGAGAGCGGGGTGCTGTACAAAGTCAAACAAGGCACCTATTATCCGATCGATGGACCGCACAAAAACGCCGACGGCAAGGTCACCGATGCCGACGGCAAAGTGCTGCCCGGCCTGCCTGGCGGTTATTACGTCGTCACCGGGTTTGACAACATCAAGCGCCTGGTTACGAACGATAAGATTCGCGGTCCCTTCCTGCGAGTGTTCATCTGGACGTTCGCCCATGCCTTCTTCGCGGTGTTCCTCACCTTCTGGTTTGGCCTGTTCCTGGCCCTGGTGATGAATGCCAGGTTCTTCCCCGGTCGCGCCGTGCTGCGTACCGCCTTGCTGGTGCCCTATGCGATGCCCGCCTTCATCAGCGTGCTGGTATGGAAAGGGCTGCTGAACGAGCAGTTGGGGATCGTCAACAAGGCCATCGAAACCATTTTCGGGGTGGATCAAGGGCCGCGCTGGACCTCCAGCCCGACCTGGGTGAAAGTCGGCATCCTGCTGATCCAACTCTGGCTCGGCTTCCCTTATATGCTGTTGATCACGACCGGCGCGCTGCAATCGATCCCCGGCGATATTTACGAAGCCGCCCGTGTGGACGGGGCGAACGCTATGCAGCAGTTCCGCTTCCTGACCCTGCCGCTGCTGCTGGTGGCCGTCGGGCCGCTGTTGATCGCCTCTTTTGCCTTCAACTTTAACAACTTCACGATTGTGGAGCTGTTCAACAAAGGAGGTCCGCCCATCTCGCCTGACACGGCAGCCGGTCACAGCGACATCTTGATCACGTACACGTACCGGCTGGCGTTTGGCAGCGGGCGCGGCGCAGACTATGGCTTCGCCTCGACGATCAGCATCGTGATCTTCCTGATCGTGGCCACGATCACCTTCTTCAATTTCCGCTTCACCCGGACATGGGAGGAGATTTCCGAAAATGTCTAACCGAAGCACGACCGGGAACATCCAATACATCCTCGCCAATAAAATGGTGCGGGATCGCTGGCTGGGCTATTTCGGACGGCTGATCATCGTAGGGTTCGCGCTGTTTTTCGCCTTCTTCCCGCTGGTCTGGATCGCGTCGGCGGCCTTCAACAATACCGGGACGCTGAATACCCAAAACCTGATCCCGAAGAACGCCGGGACGGATAACTTCAAGGACCTGTTCAACGACGACATCCACCCGTTCAAAACGTGGATGTGGAACTCGATCAAAGTCGCGTCGATCACGTCCATCCTGGGTGTCTTGATCAGCGCCCTGGGCGCGTATGCGTTCTCACGGTTCCGCTTCAAGGGTCGCCGGGGATTGATGTTGACCATCTTCATCGTACAGGTGTTTCCCAACTCGCTGACGATTGTCGCAACCTTCCTGCTGATTCAGGCCATCGGCAAACACATCACCTGGTTGGGGTTGAACACGCACGGCGGGCTGATCCTGGTGTATTTGGGCGGCGCGCTGGGGATCAACACCTGGCTGATGAAAGGCTTTTTCGACTCGATCCCGCGCGAGCTGGACGAGTCAGCCCGCATCGACGGGGCCTCGGACGCGCTGATCTTCGTGCGGATCATCCTGCCGCTGGTGCGTCCGGTGCTGGCGGTGGTGGGCATCCTGTCGTTCATCGGCGTGTATGGCGACGTGATCATCTCGCTCACGCTGCTCAAGGACAAAAATGTCCAGACGCTCGCCATCGGCTTGAACCGCTTCATCAGCGACGAGTTTAACAAGAACTGGGGGATCTTCTCCGCCGGGGCGCTGATCGGCGCGATCCCGATCATCATCATCATCTTGAGTTTCCAACGCTTCTTCGTCAGTGGTCTGACCGAAGGCGCGGTCAAGGGTTAGACCGAATGGGCGTGTACTTCAACAAGGGGCTTCGGCCCCTTGTTAGATCAGGATTGGCATGGACTTCATTTTTGGCACTTTTGCGACCGACGATCTGAAGCTGGTGCATCACCGCACCACCCGGCGCGGCGTGCAGCATGGCTACGAACTCGCCCCGCGCGATCCCCAGCCCGGCCAGCCGGTCACGCTGACGGTCAGCCTGGGCACCGATCTGACGGCGGAGCAGGTCACCTGCTACTACACGACCGACGGCAGCCTGCCGCAAGGTTCCCACGGCACCGCCACGCACGGGCAGGCGCTCGCGCTGCACCCGGTGAGCGTGGAGTGGGATACGCTGGCCTGGGGCTACGTCACGCGCTGGCAGGGCACGCTGCCCGCCCAACCGGAAGGCACACTGGTCCGCTACCGGATCGGCGCGTCGAGCACCTCCGCGCCGGAAGCGTGGGCGGATTGGCCCCCGGTCCAGGATACGGCAGAACAGGCCGCCGCCGCTTTCTTTCGCGGCGATCCGCTGCCCGCGGCCCCGCCCGGCGATCCGGCGCGCGGGCAGACCTTCAGCTACCGGGTGGACGACTTGCGCCCGCCGGAGTGGGCCAGGCAGGCGGTGATCTACCAGGTCTTTGTGGATCGCTTCTATCCGGGCGAAGGCCGGTCCTGGCTGAAACCGGACAACCTGGGCGGATTTTTCGGCGGGACGCTGTGGGGCGTGCGCGACCGGCTGGATTACATCGCCAACCTGGGCGCGACCTGTGTCTGGCTCAGCCCAACCTGGGAAAGCCCCAGCGCGCACGGCTACGACGTCACCGACTACACCCACACCGAGCCGCGCCTGGGCGGGGATGACGCGCTGCATACGCTGATCGAAGCGGCGCACGCGCGCGGGCTGCGGGTGCTGCTCGACCTGGTGTGCAACCACATTTCAGACCAACATCCGATTTTCCAGGAAGCGCTGAACCATCCCAACAGCCCCTGCCGGGACTGGTTCACTTTCGACGATTCCCCCACCGGTTACCGGAGCTTCTTCGGCGTGCCGTTTATGCCGCAGATCAA
This sequence comes from uncultured Anaerolineaceae bacterium, assembly GCA_964427955.1. GTDB lineage: Bacteria > Chloroflexota > Anaerolineae > Aggregatilineales > Aggregatilineaceae > JACRBK01. Next base: position 197 of record CAYRWY010000149.1, on the reverse strand, counting down.
CACCGAGCATCCCGCCGCGCGGCAGTGGTTGATCGACATCGCCCGCTATTGGCTGCGCGAATTCGACGTGGACGGCTACCGGCTGGACTACGCCAACGGTCCCGGCCCCGGCTTCTGGTCGGACTTTCGCGCCGGGTGCCGCGCCGAAAAACCGGACTGCTTCTGCTTCGGGGAGATCGTCGATCAGCCGTCCGCGC
>CAYRWY010000148.1:0-12642 GCA_964427955.1 uncultured Anaerolineaceae bacterium | reverse complement strand
CGCTTCCAGTCGTTCGACCAATTCCTGGTTATACGCCCGCTGCGCCGCTTGAAGAGCCTTGCCATCGATGGTCTCTGGCCGTTCCTGTATATATGCTACGATCTGGCCGATCATGCCGATGGCGTCTATCGTTTTGGTGCTATAGCCGTTTACACCGGCTACGAACGTCTTATCACGCTCTAAATCGTGATTCTGCGCGGTAAGGGCGACAATCGGCACTGACGACAGGTGCGGATCTGAACGAAGGCGAACGGTAATCTCTCGTCCGCTCAGGTCGGGTAAATTAATATCGGTCAGGATCAAATCAGGATGGTGTTTTTTCGCCATGTCGATTCCGTCCAGGGCGCGGGTAGCGATCAGGATTTTGTATCCTGCATAATTTAATACCCGTTGGATCAAAACCCGGCTGGCTTCATCATCCTCGATGTATAAAATCGTGGCTTTTTGCGTCATTAGATTCCTTATTGAAGTGTTTTGATGATGCTCTGCAATAATTCCTCGTCCAGAAAACTTCCTTTTTGGATCAGGGCATTGATCTGGCTCCCCAGGCGCTCCCGCTCGCGTGGGGTGAGTTCTTTGGCTGTGAGCACGATAATCGGTATGCGGCTGAGTTCCGGGTCATTTTTCAACACGTCGATGACCTGGAAGCCGTCGATGCCCGGCATCATCAGGTCGGTGATCACCAGGTCGGGTTTGATCTGCCGCACCAGCTCGATCCCGTGATCGCCATCGGTAGCCGTCTCGATGTGGTAGGGGCCGCGCGTCCGCAAGATGCGCGTGATCAGGCGCGCTGCGGCGACATTATCTTCGATGACCACCACCCGGTTCAGCGTCGTTTCGAGTTGTTCCAGCGCCGACAGCAGCCCTTCTTCGGGCAGCGATAGAGTGCGTCCCGCCGTAGAGACGTCCACCTGCCGCGCCCATTGATCGCCGAGGATGTGTTTTTCGACCGGGAAGGAGTGACCGGAGCAGTTTACCACGATGACGTCGTCCGGCTTGAAGACGCCGGATCGAGCCATTTTGAACAGCCCGGCAAAGGTCACGGCGGTGGCGGGTTCGACCGAGATACCCTCCACGCGGGCCAGCAGTCGCATGGCCTCGAACGCTTCGTGGTCGGTGGCGGTTTCGGCAGCCCCTCCCCAACGTTGGGTCAAAGCCCACAACATCTCGTAGGCGCGGCCAGGACGACCGGTGCTCAAGGTGGCGATCAGGGTTTGCGGGTTTTCTTCCGGGGTGGCGATACGCTGGCTGGCTTTGAACGAGTTGACCATCGGGGCGCATCCCTCGGACTGCAAGAATCCGATGGCCGGGATTTTGTCGACCAACCCCAATTCCATGAGTTCCTGAAAACCCTTCGCGACGCCAATCGGACCCATGCCGCCGCTGACGGACTGGATGAACCAATCGGGCGCGCGCCACTCCAGGTCTTCGGCGATTTCGAAGGCCATCGTCTTCATGCTCTCAATCGCGGCGATGCTCTTGATCCCGCGGTCGACAAACATGCGTTTGGATTGCGCAAACTGGGCGGCGACCGCTTTGGTGGCGTCGTAGGTGCCGGTGACCTTGATCACTTCCGCGCCATAGAGCGCCACTTCGCGCATTTTGTCGCCGGGAACCTGGCTGGTCAGGAACGTCCACATCTTGATCCCGGCCCGCGCCGCGTAGGCCGCGTAGGCCAGGGCCACGTTGCCCGTCGAGGCTACGACCGCTTCGGTGATGCCCATTTCGCGCATGGCCGAGATGGCCACCGACGCCTGGCGATCCTTGAAAGACGCGGTCGGCCCCTGGCGCTCATCCTTGAGGTACAGGTTTTTCAGACCGAGCATCGCTCCCAGGTTGCGCGCCCGGAGCATCGGGGTGCCCCCTTCGCCCAGGGTGACGATGTGATCCAGATCGCGGAGCGGCAGCAGTTCGTGATAGCGCCACAGACCGCGCTCCCGGCGGCGGGCCAGTTGGTCCGCCCACTGGTTTCGCTTGAGGGCGTCCAGATCGTAGCGCGCCTCCAGGATGCTTTCTCCGCAGCGTGGACAGGCGATGGCCGAAGGACCATAGTCTTGGAGGTAGCCGCAGTTGGTACAGAGCAGACCGATGTGCTTGGTGTCAGCGGCGCTCAATGATCAGTGCTCCCGTGGATGTGGATTGCCTAACTGCGCTTCAACCCGTTCAATCAGGCGTTGTTCGTCGAGATCGTCCTTGCGATAGAGTTCGATGGCTTCCAGCATGGTCCGTTCGTCCGCGGTGACGTCTTCGGCAGTAAGCACCAGGACAGGAATATTAGCCGTCCGTTCGGCGGACCGCAAGGCCTGCAAGACGGCAAAACCGTCGATTTCGGGCATTCTCAAATCGAGAATCACCAGGTCGATGGTCGTGGGCCGCTGGAGGATGGCCAGGGCTTCCTGGCCGGAAGTGGCTTCCAGCACTTCGTAGCGCCGGGACTCCTGCAAGGCGGCGCGGAAGGGTTGGATGGTCTGCGGTTTGTCGTCCACCAGCAGAATGCGCTGGCGGCTGGTTTCGTCCGCGATCCGGCGCAGCGCGGCGAGCAGTTGATCCTCGCTGAACGGTTTGACCAGATATTCCATGGCGCCCATCTCGAATCCGCGCTGGGTATCCGGATTCAGGCTGCAAATGATGACCGGAATGGTGGCCGAGGCCGGGTGACCCTTGAGTTGGGCCAGGACCTCCCAACCGGCCTGATTGTGCATGTTGACGTCCAGCATGATCAGGCTCGGCTGGTGGGTGTGGATCGCGTTGAGCACCTGGTCAGGGTTGACGACGCCCAGCACCTCGAAGCCTTCGCGAGACAGGTAGCGGCGGTACAGGTTGATGACTTCGACGTCGCTCTCGATGACGACAATGGTCTGGCGCTTCGGGTGAGCGTTGGGCGGCTCCGACGCTTTCGGCGTCACGGCCTGCGCTTCGGGGGCCGGACTGCTCTCCTGCTCGGTTTCAGGCGGCGGCGCTACCGGGATCGTGATGCTGAACGTGGACCCGACGCCCACCTGGCTTTCGACCCAGATGTGGCCATGCTGAAGCTCGACCAGCGACTTGGCCAACGGCAGCCCCAGCCCGGTCCCTCCTACCCGGCGAGTAAGCGAGTTATCGACCTGCTGGAACGGCTCGAACATGGTGTGGATGTCTGTTTCCGCCACGCCGATGCCGGTATCGGTGACCGACACCTGGACGTACTGCTGCCCCTGGTCCCAGACCGGGAAGGCCGAGACCGTGATGCTGCCCTCTTCGGTGAACTTGGTGGCATTGGAGATCAGGTTCAGCAAGACCTGCCGGGTGCGGAACTCGTCACCATAGGCGTTGGGCAGTTCTTCGGCGATCTCGGTATGCAGCCGCACCGGCTTGTCGCGCGTCAGGCCGAGTGCGCTGGACATGACGCTCTGCACTACCTCCTGGACTTTGAAGTAGGCGAAGGAAAGTTCCATTTTCTTCGCCTCGATCTTGGCCTGATCCAGAATGTCGTTCACCAATCCCAGCAGGTGTTTGCCGCTGTCGTAGATCGTGGTGATGTCCTGTTCCTGGGTGTCCGTCAGCGGCCCATCGATACCTTTCAAGATGACGCGCGAGAACCCGATGATCGAGTTGAGCGGCGTGCGCAGTTCGTGACTCATTGCGGCCAGGAAGTTAGTCTTGAGCCGGTCCACTTCAAGCAGTTGTTCGTTCGCTTCCTGGACTTCTCCCAACAGCCGCGAGTTCTGGACGATGGCGGCCAACGTGCTGCTCAGGGTTTGCAGCAGGCGCAGATCGCGCTCCGTAAAGGCCCGCACCTGATCGCTTTCGATGATCAGCACCCCCCCCAATCGACCCCCGGCTTGCATCGGGGTGGCCATGATGGAGCGGGTGTTGGTCGCAGTCGATACCCAACGCGAGTCTTGCGACACATCGTCCACCAGCACTGCCTGATTATGCCGGGTTACCCAACCGACCAAACCGCGCTCGGCTGAGACCAACGCCCGATCCATCTCGGAACTGGGGTTGCCTACATGCCCTCCGCGCACCATATACTCGCCGGTCTCATCGGGCAAAAAGACGCTGGCGCCGGTCCCCTGCCAGGTGGACTGCAAAATCCCCAGGGTCTGGTGGAGGGACTCTTCCAGGTCGGGCGAAGCGGCTGCCGCCGACGTGACTCTGAACAGGAAGGCCATCTCTTCGGCATGTTCTTCGGACAGTTCGAACAGGCGGGCGTTGTCGATGGCGGTGGCGACCATGTCGGCCAGCGAAGAGAGGATACGCGCGTCTTCGTCGGTGAAGGTGCCCGGCTGGCTGCTCTGCACGTCCAATGCTCCCACGATATGCCCGCGCGCGAACAGCGGGAGTGCCATCTCGGATCGCGTGTGAGGCAGCAGTGGGTTGGGGCGGTGGATCGCGCGGGCATTCGCCGTATCAAGGACGATTTGCGGTTTGCCGGTCGCTGTAACCTGCCCAATCACAGACTGTGATCCAACCGGCAGGTTATGACGACGTTCGAGCAGCCGCTGGCCGATTGCGCCGGTCGAGGCGACCAGATTGGCGAGCGTGTGTTCCTCATCGATCAAAAAGACCTGCACGTGATCGTATTCGAACGCATTCCGGATCTGATCCACGACCTGGGGGAGAAGCTGGTCGAGTTGCAGAATCGAGGTAACCGCCCGGCTGACCTCCGCCGACGTCGCAAGTTGGCGTGCCCGGCGCTGAGACTGCTGGTACAGCCGGAGGTTTTCGAGCGAGATGGCCGCCTGGTCCGCGATGGCCCGGTAGATACGCAGCTCGTTTTTGGCGGGGGGCCAGGGGGTGTTCAGGCCGATCACGATGGCGCCTACGGGGCGTTCGGCGATCCGCAGCGGCACGATGGTGGCCGAGTGAAGACCCAACTGCTCGAACTCATCGCGGAGCAGTTCTTCATTCTCAGTCATGTCATCCGCATCCTGAATCTGGGTGATGCCTGGGGCAGTGAGGGCTGTCCAGAACGGGAATTGGTCCGCGCGATGGCGTGTGCCAGTTGGGTCGGCAGCCGGGTGATCGCCCCAGGTGGCGAGCAGCTCGACGGCAGCGTAGGAGGTGGTTTCCGCTTCGCCCAGCAGTACGTACAGGGCGGCGTAGTGAACCTGGATTGAAGCGCCCTGGTAGAGAAAAGCTCCCAGGATTTCCGACGGTGTGCGCGAATTGGCGATGACCCGGCTGGCGTGGTAGAGGATGGCCGTTTCTTCCAGAACATCCGCCATGCGCAGCAGCAGCCGTTGGTTTTCGATCGATACCGCGGACTGGTCAGCCAGGGTGGTCATGAACCGTCGCTGCTCTGAAGTGAACAACGACGGGTCGGCAAATCCGATCACGATCCAGCCGTGGGCTTCGCCGCGCACGCTGAGGGGAAAGCTGGCCAGGGTGGCCATACCGGTTTGTTCCAGGCAGCTCGCCAGCGTGTCCGTGGCGCTGGACCGGCTGTTGAGAATGGCTTCCTGGCCCAGCATCGGAGCTAGCTGCGCGATGTCCAGCCGTTCTGCCAGATCGGTGGGGCGTGTCACGGCGAGGGTGGGAAGGGTGCCCCGGGTTTGATCCCCGGCGAGCACGATGTAGATCTGGTTGGGCTGGAGCATATTGACCTGCCACAGCAAGACCTGGAACAGATCGTCCATGCTCGTCGTGCGCGAGATCGAGCGGCTGGCCTCGTAGAGCAGGGTAGTTTCGCGCAGGCTGTCTTGCAGCGCGCGTTCCAACTCCTGAATTTCGGTGACGTCCTGAAACGCAGCGACGGCAGTGGTGATATGCCCTTCGGCATCGCGCACAGGAGCCGCCTGTGCCAACACGTGCGTTTCGTAGCCGTCCGGACGCATGATGACGATGTCATCGACTACACTTGGCTCACCGGTCTTCAGGACCCGGTTGAGCGGCCAGTTGGACGGCGCGTAGGGCTCGCGCGTGTCCGCCTGGATGATGGGATAGGGTTGGCCCAGCCCGCCGGGGCGCATTTCCGGTCCCAGCAGGTCCATCAACCGTTGGTTCGACAGCACGATGGCCCCGGTCTGGTCCATCACCAGGATACCGGTGGGCATCGTGTTGACGATGGTTTGCAGGTTTTGGCGCTGGCTTTCCGCTTCGCCGAACAGCCGCCGGTTCTGGGTGGCAATGGCGACCTGGCTGGCCAGCGTGGCCGCGAGCTGGATATCTCGCTCGTCCAGGTTCTGGCCGTCTAGCGCCCGCCCAATGAGCAGTACCCCGGCCAGATCAGGGCCAATCCTCACCGGCGTGGTGATGTATTTCCCCCAACGTTCCGCTTCATCGGGCGGTTGGCCGCCCACGACCGGGTGGTCGGTGGGATCGTTGACCAGGACGATCTCCCCGATGCGCCCCGTCTCGGCCAGGGCGTTGGCGTCTTGTTGGAGGTTGACGCTTTCCAACGTGATGGGGCCGGACGCTACGACACGCTGCAAACGGGTTCCGCTGCGGTCCATTATCCCAAACCACCAGCGATCATAATTCGCCGGTCCCGCGACCGCCTGGAACAGGTTGTGCAAGCCGGTATCGTAATCGACGCCGATCTGGCTGGCGAGCTGACCGGCCTCGGCCAACGCCCGGACGCGTCGCGCTTCGGACTGCGCTTCATCGAACAGGCGGCGGTTCTCGATGGCGATAGCGAGTTGGTCGGCCAGGGCGCTGACGAAGGTGACATAAGCTGGTTGGAAACTCTCCGCGCGTTCGCTGGTGCACACCAGCAGCCCAAACCAGCGGCCTGCTGCCGACAGGGGGGCCAGGACCCCGCTGCGGGCGTGGATCTGCTGAAGTCGTTCGCGCAGCGGGTGTTCTGCCGGGATTTCGTCAGCGGCCTCTCCGAACGCCACGGGCGTGTCGGTGGGCAGCAGGTTTTCTTCGGCCATGACCAGCGAAACTACCCGGACGCGGTCGTGCGTCGCCAACGTTTCCGCAGCGGACTGGCGGCTCCACGCATATACATTTTCCAGGTATTGCACGAGCGACGGATCGGGACCGGAGATCAGAATCTCGACGTGGTCCACCGGGGGAACCGCTTCGATCTGTTCCACCACCAGTTGGTAGACCGTGTCGAGGTCTGGAGCGCTGCTCACGGTGCGGGCGGTTTCATACAGCCGCTCGGTCTCGGCCAGCGCCCGCTGGGTCTGCCCGAACAGGCGGATATTCTCCGCCGTCAGCGCCAACCGGGCGGTCAGCGCCTGGGCCATCTGGCGGGTGTCGCCGGTGAACTGAGTCTTGGGAATCCGCCATTCAATCGCGCCGACCGTCTGGTCGCGTAACAGGACCGGCACGGCCAGCGTCACCACGTCTCCCTGTTCCATTTCGATGACCTGGCGGTTGTTCATCGCCTCAAGTTGGAGCGGCGTCCACTCCCGGGTTGCCGGGAAGGCCTGCCCGGCGGCGGCGCTCAGCGAAGCGGCGGGCTGCTGCCGATCGACGTCGCGCCAGGCGGTCTCGGTCAGGGAGCGGTTGAGCCGTTCGATCTCGTGCAGCCGGTTATGCGATTCGGCGAAGAGCATGGCGTTGTCGATGGCGATGCTGATCTGGTCGGCCATCCCCTGGAACAACTCGACATCCTGGCTTTTGAAGGCGTCCGGCAGGGTGCTTTGCAGGTCCAGCGCGCCGATCACCTGATCGCCAATCCGCAGCGGCAGCGCCATTTCGGCGCGGGTGTCCGGCAGAAATTCGTTGCGTTTGTGGATCGGGTTATGCGAGGTGTCCAGGGCGACGACGGCATGGCCGGTCGCGGTGACACTGCCGATGACACTCTGGCTCCCTACGTCAAGAAAATGTCCCTGATTCAGCAACTGCTGGCCGACCTCGCCGGTCGAGGCGCGCAGCAGGGCGCGATTAGTGCGGGGATCGATGAGGAACACCTGCGCGTGATACACCTCGTCGAAGCGATCGCGGATCAGATTGACGACTTCTTGAAGCAGCGTATCCAGGTCGCGGATATTGGTCAGCACCCGGCCAATCTCCAGGACGGTCTCCAGGTTATGCGTGCGCTCACTCACGCGCGTTTCGAGCCTGCCGATCACCTCGACCATCTGGCTGGCCATCGCGCTGAAGGTATTATTCAGGACCCCGATCTCGTCTTCGCGGTTCTGTTGGGGAATCCGAATGTCCAACCGGCCACTGGCAATCTGCCGGGCCAGCCCGGTCAGTTGTGAGACGGGGCGCGTGATGGCCATCGTCCCCAGCACAATCGCCGCCGACCCCAGGATGATCATGACGACGCCCACCAACAGCATCGTCACGAGTCCTTCCCGGCGGGCTTGCCGGGTGAGGTCCTGAGTGGGGGTCTCGATCAGCAGCGTCAGGGTGGGGCCATCCGGCAGGGTGAACGCGGTATGGTAACCGATCACCCGGGTATCGAGAATCGGACTGGAATAGGTGGAGATTCCGCTGTTACCAAGTTGTGCCTGTTGAAATCCTTTGGACTGGCTGACATCCTGCAACCAGCCCTGGTGGTCAGCCGGTGAAACCAACTGCCCCTGCTCATTCAGCAGAAAAACGTGCGCGGCTTCTTCGCTGGAAGGAAAGGTTTGCAGCGTAGCAAAGAGGTTGGGCAGGCGCTGATCCGGGGTGGTCGGGGTCAGGTCTTGCGTGAAGACGATCTGTCCCAGGATCGACCCTCGCCCCTGAGTGTCAAAGACCGGGCGAAGAGTGTAGACGATGTCCATCGAGGGATGCTGGCGGTCGTCCAGGTAAATATCGCTCAGCGTCGTGCGCAGCCCGACCTGTCCGGAGGCGATCAGATCGTTGGCGGGCGTCGGCAGCTCCTCCGGGTGATACGCAACGATCACCTCCTGGTCCTGCCAGGTTGCCTCGGCGAGCAAAACCTGTTGGTTGTTATAGAACCGGATGCGTGTCACGGACGGTGCGCCGCGCATGAAGACCGTGACTTTTTCGTGGAGAAAATGCTCCAATTCCTGGCGAGTTTGTTCGGAGATGGGCCACGCGGCCAGCGCCAGGACGCGCTGAACCTGGTCATAGTCTTTCGGATCGGTGACGAACCGTTCCAGCTCTGACGAGACTTCCTGGAAGGTCTGTTCGGTGCGCGCGATCTCATAAGGTCCGAGCGTTTTCAGCCTGGTTTTGGTCTCGGCTTCGGTGAAGGAGCTGCGCTGCGAACTGGTGAACGGAACCAGGATCAGCAGGGCAGGCAGCACCACCGCCAGAATGAAGATGACGATCAGTTTGGTGCGGAGAGGCCAGTTAATGAACCGCAGGCGGCGTGATAACATCCTTCGCTCCTACGCTGAGTGATCTGAGTCAAGGGTAGGCACACCCAACCGGACGCGAGTTTGAGTCGCGCCGAGGGCTTCCTGAAATTGCTCGGCGGCCAGTGTCAAAAGGGATTGGAGATCGCTGGTGGCCTGAAGCTGTGACGTGATCCGGTTGACCACCTGCTCGCGCTGCGCGGTGGTTTGAGCCTGTTCAAACAGGCGCGCATTTTCCAGCGAGAGCGCCAGCCGTTCGGCTACGGCCTGGACCAGTTCAATCGCTGCCGGGGACCAGCGGTGCGCGCCCGAACGCTGGAATTCGAGTGCCCCCAGGGTTTGGCCTCGCAGGCGAATCGGGATGCTGAGCATTTCATGGTCTTTGGCGTGCTCGAAACGCGGCTGCCCGGTGTCGAGAGCCTGGCGGAGGATCTCCGATTCGGCCTCGGCGCGTGTGAGGTTTCCTTTTTTCCAGTCAAAGCCGGTGATGGTGTCCTGACGTTCTTCCAGGTACGTGTCCCACGTGGTGCTGACCAGTTGGCGGTTCAACCGTGCCAGTTCGCGCTGTCCGGCGTCGATCTGCTGGACCAGCCGGTCGTGTTCTTCATAACTGGCGCGCAGTTCTTTGCTCTGCTGCTCGCTGTACAGCAGTGCCGCCATCTGAGAGGCCAGGATCGTGACGGCGTCGATCAGGTACTCGGAGAACGTGTTGCGATCTGAACCATGCAGGTCAAGCACGCCCAGCGGGAGCAAGTTGCCCACGCGCAGCGGGACGAGGAGTTCGCTGCGCGTGGCGGGCAGAAAGTTGCCGCGTTCCGCGGTGGGGGCCGTTTCCAGGACCAACAGCGGGTCCTTACGGCGAAGCACCAGATTGACCGGATGGTTCTCGTCAGGGGTTCTGGCCCGGCTCTCTTCCATCATCCGGCGGCCAAGATAGCCGGTGCTGGCTTGCAACAGGGCCATGCCGCTGTCAGGATCGATCAGGAAGACCTGGACATGATACAGCCCGAACGCATCGCGCAGATGCTCGACGGCCCGGTTTAGCGCTTCGCTGTTCGCCGCGAGCGTGCTCAACGTCTCGCCGATCTGGGCCGCGGTGGTGATCAGGCTGGCGGTGCGGCGCTGCTGGCGCTGGGTGTCTTCGATCCCGCTCAAGAACGTCCACTGCATCAAGGTATTCAGGATGACAATGGAGACGACGACCAGGATCGTCGTGATAATGCTGGCGGAGGGATCGCCGAGGGAAGTGGGTCCCTTCTGGCTGCCAAGCTGAATGATTCCGCCCACACTGAACACAACGATCAGCAGGAGCGACGTCCAAAACAGAATGGAGCGGGGCAGCAGGACTCCGGCGGCAGTGAGCGGCAGCATGAGCATCAGCACGAACGGCGTGTCAATCCGGTATTCCGGAAAGATTCCCAGGAGCGCGGCGGTCAGGATATTGAGGACGAAGAGCAGGCGTGCGGGCGAGAGCTGGCCGCGCTGAAGGAGATCGTGGACTACGACGGCCAGGATCAAGGTGCAGGGGAAAAAGATCGTTCCTGCATCCAGGCCGCGCCGATCCAGGGTCCAGTACACCATGAACGGCAGCCCCACCAAAAGGAGGAGCATCCAGCCCAGGTTGACGCGCAGCAGGCGTTGGGCCTGCTCTTTCTCCGCGGGCCTGGCGTATTCAAAATGGATGGTGGTAAGGCGGACCATGAATTTTCTCATAGAGTTTGCCGCAATAGACCCTCATTTTTTCGAACCGAATCGTTGGTAGGCACTCCGTTAACTGGGACCCTGGTCGGTGCTCGCCGGGGAGGGGCTTTCGGCGTCTGGGATCGTCGGACGGCTCACCAGACGGATGGTGCCCTGGTCGGCGGACAGAACCTGGCTGAGCGAGCTGACTGCCGTCGCCAGGATGTCTTCGATGCTGGTCAGACCCTGCAAACGCGCAGTGATGGCGTTGATCTGCTGTTCGCGCTCCGCCGCCCGCCGCGCTTGTTCGAACAGCCGGGCATTCTCCAGGCTGAAAGCCATACGTTCCGTGACGGCCTGGACGATATTGCGTGCCTCCGAGCGATTGGAAAGGCCCTCTGGCAGCCGCACCTCGACCGCGCCGATAGGCTGTCCGCGGATCGTGACCGGGACCGATAGCACGTAATGACCGTTGTCTTCGTGGCTGATCATGCGCTGCCGCTCGACGGCCTGGCGCATGGTGGGCGTCCACTCCACCGGGCCGGTCCGGATCTCGTCTCCGACCAGCCGGGTCCCGACAAAGTCCGTATGGCGTTCCAGCAGAAATTCCTGCCATGACTGCCCGGTAAGCTGGCGGTTGAGCCGCTCGATCTCGCGCAGGTTGGTCTCGCTGTCCAGGAACAGCCGCCGGTTTTGCAGCAGGCCGCGCTGCTGGGTCTCGAACAGCCGCGCATTCTGCACGGATTGACTGAGCTGGTTGGCCAGAATACGCATGGCCTCGATATCTTCCTCGCTAAAGGCGCCGGGCCGTGCACTGAAGATGTTCAGTACGCCGGTCGCCTCATCCGCCGTGGCGAGAGGGATAGCCAGCTCGCTTCGGGCATCAGCCAGCAGCTCCGGATGGCGGTAAGCCGTTCTGGAAATGTCCCGGACGTAACGTAGTTCGCCCGTGCTGATCGCTTCCCCCGCGGCGGTACGCGGACCGACCGGGACTCGAAAGCCCTGATCCAGCAGGGTTTGCCCGATGCTGCCGGTGCTGGCGACCAGGTTGGCATAGGTGCGGGTTTCATCGACCAGAAAAATCTGCACGTGATAAAGAGCAAAACGGTCGCGGATCACATCGACCGCGTTCGTGAGCAGTTCGTCCATGCTGAGGATACGTGAGAGCGTTTGCCCGGTCGCCGCCGTGGCGCGGGTTTGAGTGGCCAGGCGAGCGGTACGCGCCAGGGCGCGCTGCAAATTCCACGTGAACAGCCACAGCAGCACAGCGATGAGCGAGAGCATCTGGGCGCTGATCAGCGCTTCGCGTATCAAATCCTCGGACGAGGCGGCCTCAGCCTTCAACCGGCCTTTGGATTGCAGGTACGCGATGATCGGCAGGATGATCCAGGTCAGCGCTGTGATGGAGACGATTCCCCGCGCGCCGTACGCCAACCCGGTGTAGGCGAGCAGCACTCCCACCATCAGGACCGGGCTGGCGGCGATTCCGTCTGAATAGGCGCTGAGCGCCGCCATCATGACAAGAATCACGCCCAACGCCGCGGCGGCAGCACTGATGTGACCGCGCTGGACCAGTCCGAGGGTCAGGCCTGAACCGATCAAAATGGCTGGCGCGATCAGGGGCGAAATGGTCAGGGCTACGGAATGGATTTCCACGCCCAGGATCGTCGCTGCGATGAGGTACACCCCGAAGACGATGGCCAGGAGAGTCAGCGCCCCTTGTATCATAGAAAGCATGGTAAAGTAAGCGAAACAGTTGTCCGCA
>CAYRWY010000147.1:0-12672 GCA_964427955.1 uncultured Anaerolineaceae bacterium | reverse complement strand
CAGATATTCCGCGGTGGTGAGGGCGCCCCACAGGTCCACCGGGTAGGCGATCTGGTTCCGCATCCGGTCCGCATAGCGGCGCAGCCAGGCCAAAAACGCCTCGTCGCCCATCGCCGTCCGCAGGTCGTCCATCAGGCGCGCGCCCTGCAAGTACACGGCGTCGATATAACCACGCGGCGAGTAGAAATCGTAGATCGGCGTATCGACGTAGCCCTGGGGCGAATAGGACTTGACCCGAAACTCCCACCACCACGCGCGGTCGTCGGGATAATAGCGCTCGATGAAGAGCAGCTCGCTGTAGATCGCCAGCGTCTCGTCCAGGTAGGGATACTGGCTTTGATCGTTCCCGACCAACCCGTACCACCACTGGTGCGCGACCTCGTGCGCCGTGATCAGAGTCAGCCAGTCGTCCGGAATACCTTTCCAAGCCAGGAACCAGTCGCGGCTGACGAACACCAGGCCGCTGAACTCCATCCCATCCGGGAAATCGCCCTCGACGACCACCATGCGCTGGTACGGATAGGGGCCGTACAACTCTTCGTAGAGCGACAGAGCATCGACGGCGGTCCGCAGCGCATGGCGCGGCGCGTCGAGCGTCTCGGCATCCGGCAAATAGAATAAGGACACGTCCACGCCGCTGGCGGTCGAGGTGCTGAGGACGTGGAATTCCTCTGAGAGCGACAGCGCCAACTCCCGCCCGCCGTCCAGTTCCAGCCGCCATTGGCCCTTGGCCGGGCGCGACAACTGGCCCGGTCCGGCCACGCGCACCAGGTGATCCGTCCCCTCGATAGTGAGATCGACGACGAAATCGGCGGTGCGCAGAACAAAACATTCGCCCAGCCAGTGGGCTTCCGGCGTGATCCAGCCAGTGGCCGGATCGTAGGCCGCCAGCAGCGGGAACCACATCCCCAGGTTGATCTGGCGTCCACTGTAACCCCAGTAGCCCACGTGCTGGCCCCAGTAGCCATCGACCAACTGCGGAATGCTGACCTGATAGGTGACCACCAGGTCCACCTCATCGCCAGCGGCCAGCGGCTCGAAGAGCGGCACGTCCAGCCGCGTCTGATCGAGCGTGTACTTGCTGATGGGATGGCCCGCGTTGGTGATACGCCGGATGAGGAGGTCGGTCGGGGACTGGTTCAACTCCACGTTGAACACCAGGGAGGGCTGGGTCTGCCCGGTATCGTTCACATAATGGACGGTCTCTTCAACGCGCAGCGTGTGGGCGGTCCAATTCAGCACCGCCGCGATTTTATAACGCAAATTTGATGGTGTAGATTGAGGCTGAAGCGTTAGAGTCGAGGTTGGGAGTGCCGTCACCGCCAAGTCTGACTCGACCGGGGCGGCTGTTGCAGGAGCCGTGGGCGTACTCACGGACTCATGCATGGTTTGAGGTTCAGGCGCGCACGCCCCGATCAGACTGAGGCATACGCACCCGATCAGAAGGAACTGTGCCATCGTTCGCCTGCGCTGCATAGAAAATAACCTCACGCCAATCATACCGTAGGGATCGGCCTCCCGGCTACCTGGATTGCCGACGACAGTCCACCGCTTGCCACACGGAAACCGGGATTGACGGCGAGGGGGCGTACGGCTATAATAATCCACCGCTGTCCTGGTTACTGCCAGGGCTTTATGTCTATTACCTGACCAATTTTCCTCGCTGGGGCGCTCCGTCGAGATTGTTACCAGTGGTGGTCAAGTGAAGATTGGAGACCTTGAATGTACGCAATAATACGCACCGGCGGACGGCAGTTTCGCGCCGAACCCGGCCAGATGATTGATGTGGAACGGCTCCCCGTCGAAGAAGGGGCAGCCCTCGAACTGACTGACGTGCTGTTGGTCGTCCCCGACAACGGCGCTCCGGTCATCGGGCAACCGGTGGTCAAGGGCGCGGTGGTCAAGGTGACCGTCGTCAAGCAGGGACGTGGTCCGAAAGTCTTCGTCTGGAAGTACAAGGCGAAGGAACACTACCGCCGTCGCCGCGGCCATCGGCAGTATTTCACACGGCTTCGTATTGACAGCATCGCGGGTGTGTAGGAATAGAGGAGTGCTGAGAAATGGCGCATAAAAAAGGTGGCGGTTCGACTAAGAACGGGCGCGACAGCCAGAGCCAGCGGCTCGGCATCAAGTGCTTTGGCGGCGAGTTCGTCATCCCCGGCAACATCATCGTTCGCCAGCGCGGAACCAAGTTCCATCCCGGCGCGAACGTCGGCATGGGCCGCGATCATACGATCTTCTCGCTGATCGAAGGCACCGTCGTCTTCGAAACGTTTTCGGGCGGACGCAAGCGCATCAGTGTGTATCCTGAGCTTCCCCAGGAAGAACCGGCCCAGGCGTAAGCCGGGCGGTTTCATCCCTACAGCTCACTAGCCGTCACGCATCCCCCTCGTTGAGGGAACCGTGACCTGAAAGGTTAAGAGCAACTATCATGCGTCAAAACATTCATCCCAAGTGGTTCCCCGAAGCGCGCGTGATTTGCGCCTGCGGCAACACCTGGACGGTTGGCTCGACCGTAGCGGAAATTCGCACCGATGTGTGCTCGGCGTGCCATCCCTTCTACACCGGCGAACAGCGTATCGTGGACAGCGAAGGCCAGGTCGACCGCTTCATGAAGCGCCTGCGCGTGCGCGACGAGCGGATTGCCGAAGCCGAAGCTCGCTCGCAGGATCGGACCTCGCCCGGTATCCCGATTGCCGAACTCGGTCTTGAGAAGCGTTACACCAACATCTTCATCGAAAACGGCATCGAAGTCGTGGGCGACTTGCTGGCCCGTTGGGAAGAAGGCGGCGACGACGCGATCCTGGCGATCTCTGGCATCGGACGCAAAGTGCTGGCCGACACCAAGAAGCAACTGCGCGCGCGCGGTTACGACGTCCCGGAACAGGGAGCCTAACCCGCTCGTCCGCATGGCACCGTAGTCACAAGGGGCAGGTATCCACCTGCCCTTTCGTTTGAGGAGCTACCATGACGCACTATCCAGGTCGGGTCGAAGTGATCTGCGGCAGCATGTTCAGCGGCAAAACCGAAGAATTGATCCGGCGGGTGCGCCGGGCCAGCATCGCCCGGCAAAACGTCCAGGTCTTCAAACCCGCCCTCGATACCCGCTACTCGGTCCAGCGCGTCACCTCGCACAACGGGCTGGATTTTGAAGCCCTGCCCGTCTCCGACTCCCAAGCCATCCTGGCGCAGCTCGCGCCGCAGACTACCGTGGTCGCCATCGACGAAGCGCAGTTCTTCGACGCCGGAATCGTGGGCGTCGTCGAGCAGTTGTCACACCGGGCGATCCGGGTGATCATTGCCGGGCTGGATATGGATTTTCGCGGTGAGCCGTTCGGATCGATGCCAGCGCTGCTGTGCTGCGCGGACGAGGTGCAAAAACTGCACGCGATCTGCATGATCTGCGGGGAAGACGCCAGCCGGACGCAGCGCCTGGTCAACGGCCAGCCCGCGCGCTACGACGATCCGATCATCCTGGTCGGCGCTTCAGAAGCGTACGAGGCGCGCTGCCGTGAGCATCACCAGGTGCCGCGCTAGAGCAGCCGCAGCAGCCCGACCAACGCACTCTCGGAGATCAGCAGCCCCAGGACCAATGGTATAAAGTCATAGAAGAAGTGCACGATCATCGCGGTGGTGGTGTTGTAACGCTGGCGAATCCAGCCAAAGACGAGCGCCACGCCCAGGATGATCAGCGCCGCCGGGGTCAGCGTATACTGCACGTGCGTCAGCGTGAAAATAATCGCCGTCGGCCACAGGCCGAAGACCGGCTGTAGCGCCCCCCGGAAGGCAATTTCCTCCCCCACGGCGGCGGTCAATGCCAACAGAAACGCCAGGCCCAGGTTGGTGACGCTCTTCGAGATGGCGTCGGAGGCTTCGGTCTGTTCTTTGAACGTCTCCTGAGAGACCAGTCCCGCCCAGACCATAGACAGTATCACCACGAAGATGAACAGCCCAATCAATGCCGCCGACGAGATCATCAAGCCTTCGAGCGTGGGCAGTCCCAGCCCCAAGCGCCGGAGGGCCTGCGGGACGCTGCGGCGCATCCCCAGGCCAATGCCGATGATCGGGATCACGACCAGCGGCAGCGCATTCATCAGCAGGTCAATGGCCTTCAACCCACCTTCGTACCCCGCCGCTACCCCTTCCAACCCGCCACCCACGATGAAGCTGATCAACTGAGAGCCGACCAGGTAGAGGCACAGCACCAGCGCCGCCATATGCACATTCGAGTCCGGATCAAAGCCGCGCGGCTCAGACGACACCGCCTGATCGGGCATCGCCGGTCCAGTCGAAGATTGTAGGGTGATCGCGGAATCGGTCGTGTAGTAGTTCAACATCTGGGGAAACAGCGGCGTGCCACCCGGTGGGGATTGCAGGTCGGGTGAAAGTATGGGCAGAGCGTCCATCATCGCCGCGTTTTTCGGCTTGCGAGCCGATGGGAACAACACCATGAGCTTCAGACGCACCGGGCGCAGCAGCACCAGGGTCGCCAGGCCGGACACGACGACCGCCGCCAGCAGCCCGCCCCACCCCGCCACCTTGCTCGGCGCATCGCTGCTATTTTGCGCGTAAGCCGCCACGAGGTCCATCACGCCGACCAGAAGGATCAGCACGTTGAAGATGCCCCACAGGGCGTTCATGACCCGTCGTAGTTGGTGGGATTTCGTCCGGTCGGCATAGTTCGCCAGCGCCACCACGGCACCGACGACCGCCACCAGAGCCAGTGTCAGGAGAATTTCAGTCGTGGACAAGGGTCCCCCCCGAGCTTAGGAGCCGAATTCGCTCTTCAGCCGCTGGTAAGCCCCTTCCCAGGCGCTGGAGTCGCGCGTGAGCTTGGTGATCTTGATGTCGGCGAAATAGCCGAACAGGCTCACCATCATCGCGGGCAAGGCATCCCACTGTTCGTTGCGGATCAGGTTTTCCAGGCGAGCCGAGGAATTGCCCGCCCAGGTCCACCGCTGGCGGAGTTGTTCCGCCTTGATCCAGTAGTCCCGCTTTTCCCAGGCTATCGCCGACGCCTCGATACCATCCTCGACCCCGCGCAAACAGTAGACCAACTGCGCCGTCAGGTCCTTGGTCTCGTCATCCAGCGAGGATTTCTGGCTGAGATGACGCAAAATTTCGGCAGCCGTGCGCATCATCTGGTTGCGCAGTTTGCCAGGGTTATCCGGATTCACTACACGACTCATACGTCCTCTCGCTCCAACGACTGGTGGACCGCAGCACTGCTACAGCAACCTTACTGGCATACCCGGCAGATGTCAAGGGTTATTCGGAGGATTATCGGCGGCGATGGGCACGGTCAGATCCAGCTCGTAATACTCGTCCTCCTGCCCGCGCAGCGTCAGATAGCCGTCCTGGCGCTCGGCCAGCAGGCTGGCGACGTAGAGCTGCATCCGGTGGAGATGGGGCCGCCCGACTTCGCTGAGATCGCGGGGGTGCAGCAGGCGGAACAGGACTGCCGCATCTTCCTGGCTCAACTGAGGACCCTTATGCTGGATCGTCACGTGCGCCTGGGCCTGATCGTAGCGCAGACGAATATCCACTGTCTGATCGGCGGGGCTTTCGGCCAGGGCAAATTCCACCAGGATATAAAGAATACGGTGGAGCGCCGCCGGAGCGATGCGGGTCATCGGTTCTTCGGCCACGCCGTCGTGATACACAATCTGCTTGGAATTGAAGCGGTGACGCGCATCCGACAACCAGTGCCGCACGAACCGATCCAGGAAAATCGCCTCGGTGTCGAAGTTCTGCAAATTGGCTTCCAGATACATGATGTCCAGGGCGATCTGGGTGTACTGGCTGAGCTGGTTGGCGTTTTTGATAATGTGTTCGAGAAATTCGTGCTGTTCTTCGGTCGAGAGACTTCCCCGGTTGTTGTAGAGCAGCTCGGCAAAGCCCAGGATGGTACTCAGCGGCGTGCGGAGATCGTGCGAGATCATGCTCAAGAAAGACTGCTTGGCTAACTCTAACTGGCCCTGCGTCGTCGCGTCGCGGAAGATGACGAGCGCCCCGGCGACCCGTTCGCGCTCGATCAGGGGAACTTGCTGCCACACCAAACGCTGCGGAGGATATTTTTCGATCCGCAGATTACCCCACTGGGCCTCTTCCAGATGCAGGGTCACGTCGAGCAGCGCGCGGACTTCCGGTCCACAAGTCTCGGCCTGGCGCACCAGCGCGTCCAGCGTGCGAGGGACGACGCGCAGCTTGAGTAGATCCCGCAGACGAGCATTGATCAGCCGAATCGTGCCCACCGAGTCGAGGACGAGAACTCCTTCACTGGAAGTGTCACTCCACATTTCAAGCGCCAGCAGTTGTAATCCATCCATAAGAACCTTGCTCCCACGACATCAGGGCCTGCCACAACATTAGTCCACCTGGAGAAACTTTGCCATAAAAAAGTAATATATTCCGCAGAAATCCCTTGACATTTCTAAAATGTTAGGAGCAATGACGGGGCTGTGTTATATTCAACCCTGGAATTTTAGCGCATCGAGCGACTTATGACCGAATTTCTGCTGATTCGTCACGCGGTGAACGACTGGGTGACCACCGGACGGTTGGCGGGCTGGACCCCCGGCGTGCACCTCAACGAGGATGGCCGCGGCCAGGCCGCCGCGCTAGGCGAACGCCTGGCCCAGACGACCCTGGCGGCGGTATACGCCAGCCCGTTGGAGCGCACCGTCGAGACTGCCGAAGCCATCACCAGACATCACCCGAACCTGTCGATCCAGCCGTTGGAAGCAGTCGGAGAAGTGCGCTATGGGAACTGGACGGGCGAAAAACTGAGTAAACTACGCCACGAAGCCTTGTGGCAGACGATTCAGATCTATCCCAGCCGGGCGCATTTCCCCGGCGGCGAAGCGATCCGGCAGGCGCAGGCGCGCGCCGTGGACGCACTGGAAACCCTGGTCGTGCGCCACCCGAACCAACGCCTCGTCGTCGTCTCGCACAGCGACATGATCAAGCTGATCCTCGCGCATTACCTGGGAATGCACGTGGATTTCTACCAGCGGATCGAAATCTCGCCCGCCTCGCTCTCGATCCTGTGGCTGGGGAGGGATCGTCCGACGGTGGTCCGGGTCAACGATACCGCGCACCTCTCGGGCCTGAAGAGCGCCCCGCCCGCCCCGCCCCGCCGATGGGGTCGCCTGCTGCGGCGTCTCAAGGGGCGGCTGCCCGGCTAACATTTTGCGACAATTCGTCTCCAACTCTAAAATTGAACTACTATTTATCGCGCCACGCATTCCGGTGAAAGGGTTTCTATGGAGAATCGGGAAATCGAGCTTGATCCTGTTGATTTCGTGACGATTGGGACGGTGGGGCCAAAAGGACGTCGCGTTTTCCATCTCCAGGCGGGACAAGGCTCGCAGTTGATCACGCTCACCATTGAAAAACAGCAAGCCCAAGCCCTGTGCGAAGCGGTGGATGAGATGTTGGAGGATTTGACCCAGAAGCACTCCGATCTCCCTGAAACTGAAGTCAATCTCTCGCGCTGGAATATGAACTTGCGCGATCCGCTCGACCCGCTGTTCCGGGTGGCACAGATGGGCCTGGGCTATGACGAAGAGCGCAACCTGATCGTGGTGGTCGCGCAGGAACTGGTCGTCACTGAAGAGGAAAATATCGAGCCGGAACCGCAGGTCGTGCGCCTGTGGGCCACTCGCGAACAGATGCGCGCCGTCAGTCTCCATACGCAGCAAGTGATCAAGCAGGGCCGCGCCGACCCCAAAACTAACGGATACCTGATCTACTACTGGACATGACCGATCACATCGACCCGTCCACCGACAATTCTGGGACGCCCCAGGAACAACCGGTCAGTATCGAACGGATCGAGACCCTGCTCGCGCAAGGCGAGATCGCCCGGCTGCGTGGCACGGCCTTGTGGGGATCGAACTACGCGACCCTGGTCTCGGTCCACGATGCCGAACTGCGCATCATGGCCGTGTATAAACCTCAACGCGGGGAACGCCCGTTGTGGGATTTCCCCGACGGGACGTTGTGTTACCGCGAGGTGGGAGCGTATCTCATCTCGAAGGCGTTGGATTGGTTCCTGGTGCCCCCCACGGTGCTGCGCAGCGGGCCGCACGGACTGGGATCGCTGCAATTTTACGTCGAGCACGATCCGGAAGTTAATTACTTCTCGCTGGACGACCGGTTCATGAACCAGCTTCAGCAGTTTGCCGTGTTCGACTATCTGGTCAACAACACGGATCGTAAAGGCGGTCACCTGCTGCTCGACCGGCGCGGCAAACTGTGGGGGATCGATCACGGGTTGACCTTCCACACCGCGCCCAAACTGCGCACGGTGATCTGGGAATTCAGCGGTCAATGCATCGCGGACGACCTCCTGACCAACGTCCAGACGCTCTCCGATCAACTGGCCAACGATAACTCAGACTTGCGCGTCCGGCTCACGCCGCTGATCTCTACCGCCGAAGTCACCGCTCTACACCGCCGGGTCCGGCACCTGCTCGACCACAAACGTTATCCGCATCCCGGTCCCGGTCCCAACCACCCCTGGCCACCGATCTAGCCATTTCCGCTGGGTGAAATCGTATATACTTGGGGAGACTATATCTTTTTTGCAATAAGGAGCTTTTATGATCCACGAAGTGGCTGCACGAGTGCGCGAAAACATCAAGCACGTGATCATCGGCAAAGACGAGGTGATCGACTTGATGATGGTGGCCGTGCTCAGCGAAGGTCACGTTCTGCTGGAGGACGTGCCCGGCACCGGCAAAACCACGCTGGCCAAAGCGATGTCGGCCTCGCTGGGCTGCACCTTTCGCCGCATCCAGTTCACCCCGGACCTGCTGCCGAGTGATGTCACCGGCGTCAATTATTTCAACCAAAAGAGCCAGGAATTTGAGTTCCGGCCCGGCCCGCTGCTGACCCAAATCGTACTGGCGGACGAGATCAACCGGGCCACACCGCGCACCCAAAGCGCGCTGCTGGAAGGAATGCAGGAGCGCCAGATGACGGTGGATGGCGTCACCTACCGGCTCCCCCGCCCCTTCCTGGTGCTGGCGACCCAAAATCCCATCGAGTTGGAAGGAACGTTTCCGCTGCCCGAAGCGCAGATCGACCGCTTTTTGATGCGCGTGGCACTGGGCTATCCGACCGAAGAAGAGGAAAACGCGCTGCTGCTGCGCTTCCGCACGGATGACCCGTTGGAACACCTGGGGCCGGTCACCGATCCCAACACGGTCGCGCAGTTGATCGCCCAGGTGCGCGAAGTCCACGTCGCGGAGGCGATCCAGAATTATCTGGTGGCGATCATCCGCCGGACCCGCAGTTCAGAGGAGATTGACCTGGGCGCCAGCCCGCGCGCCTCGCTGGCCCTGTACCGCACGGCGCAAGCCTACGCCGCCATCCAGGATCGTGCCTTCGTGCTGCCCGACGACGTCAAGCTGCTCGCCCCCTACGTCCTCACCCATCGCGTGCAGATAAACCCTCAAACCCGGCTGCGCGGACGGCGGGCAGAGGACGTGATCACCGATCTGGTGAATACGATCCCGGTGCCGGTCGAGCACTAACCAAAGGGGGATGGCGTGGGTTTCTTCGATTTCGAGAGCGCCGAACGCCAGGAACTCAAGATCCAGCCGATCCAGGGGCACGGCGATACGCTGCGCGCCCTGCTCGATCACCGCTGGGTGAATTTCGCCATCATCATGTTTCTGGTGGCCGTGATCGGCCAGATCCGCGAGCTGCTGGCGCTGATCGCGTTCATGTTCTTCGTCGTGATCATCGCCTGGTGGTGGAGCCACGGCTCGCTGCGCGGGCTGATCTATCACCGCCAGTTCAGCTACCGCCGCCTGTTCCCGGACGAAGAGTTCGACGTCCAGATCACCATCGAGAATCGCAAGCTGCTCCCGCTCTCGTGGCTGCAAGTCGAGGACGGCTGGCCGCACCTGATCGGACCGGCGGACGATATGATCCTCTCGCGAGCGGAAAACGACCCGGACCAGGGCTATCTGATCAACACCTATTCGCTGCGCAGCTACGAGCGCATCCGGCGGCGCTATGCGCTGCTGGCCCGGCGGCGCGGGGTCTTCCAGATCGGCCCGGCGCACCTGCTGTCCGGCGATCCATTCAGCCTGTTCGACCGCAAGATCACGCTCACCGACCGCCACGAGATGCTGATCGTCTATCCGCGCGTCAGGACCCTGCCGGAACTGGGCTTACCGCTCAAGGACCCCTTCGGAGACCGGCGGGTCCAACAGCGGCTGTTCGAAGACCCCAACCGCACGATGGGTGTGCGCGACTATGCGCCGCAGGACAGCTTCCGACACATTCACTGGAAAGCGACCGCCCACAGTGGCCGCCTGCAAACGAAGGTCTACGAGCCGACGCGCAGCCTGCGCACCGTGCTGTGCCTGAACGTCGCCACCTTCGAGCAGCACTGGCGCGGCGTGTGGCCCGCCATGCTGGAATACGAGATGGAGGTCGCGGCGTCGCTGGCAAGTTGGGGGTTGGCAGAAGGACATTCGGTCGGCATGACGGCCAACGGCACCCTGGCCCACGCCGATCAGCCGTTCCGCATCCCGCCGAGCCGCCATCCCAACCAGCTCCCGCGCCTCCTGGAAGCATTGGCGGCGGTCAGCTATTTCATCAGCACGGGTTACGACCGCTTTCTGATCGAAGAAAGCCCGCGCCTGCCGTGGGGCGCAACGCTGGTGCTAATCACGCCGTTCATGAACGACGCGATCATGGCCAGCATCCTACGCCTGCGCGACAGTGGCCGCCGCCTGGTGTTGATCGCGCTGGGCAAAGCGGAACCGCCCTATCTGCACGGCGTGCTGACCTATCACCAACCGATCAACGAAGCAGAGCCGGAACTGCCGCCGGAAGAGGAACAGCCCGTCAGCGAAGAAAAGACCAGCACTTCGCCGTACAGCGGCCTGACGGCCCGGCAGCGCTATTTGCTGCGCCGCGCCCAGGAGGAGGAAGAACGTGATGCTGCGACTTTCTGACGTATCCGCCCTCCCCCGCTCACGCCGCACCAACTGGCGGCAGGAATATCTGCACCTGGCGCTGGGCCTGATGACGATCTGCTGGCTGGCAAGCTGGGTGACGCTGACCCTGAATTATTTCATCGAGATCTCATTCCCGACCGCGCTTGGCCTCAGCGCCGTCAATCTGCTGAGCAGCCTGATCCTCGTGCGCTGGCTGATGCACAATCGAGTCCGGGGCGGCCTGATTCTGGCTTCCACCATGCTGATGATGTGGATCGCCGCCGGGATCACGATCCTGGCGATCCCGACCGTGACGAAAGCCTATGGCAACGGCGATCCGCTCTCGCTGGCCGATCTGTTCACCATCGACCAACAGGAACGCGTCCCCGGCGGCCCGATCGTGATCCTGTGGGTGCTGTTTCTGTGGTGGCGCGGCTACCAGTTCGGCATGGCTTACCTCACGCTGGTACGCACCAGTTTTGGGATGCGGCTGGGAATTTTGGGATTCTTGTGGGTTATGATCCTCGCCGGGCGAAGCCTGCGCGAAGATACACTGGCGGTCGTGCCGTTCTTTTTCTTCTTCGGGCTGCTGGCGTCCAGCCTGGCGCGCGCGGACAACCTGAACCTGGACCGCGCCCGGCGCGCGATGGGACGCGGCTGGATTCTGTCGCTGATCGGGATCGCGCTGGTGGTCACGCTGGGCGGCTACGTCGCCGCGCTGTGGCTGTCCGGCATGGACCTGGGACTGGCGGCGCGGGTGCTGCATACCCTGGCCGAAGGGGTGATCACGCTGCTGTTCGTGATCCTGTCGCCGCTGCTGTTCGTGATTCAGATCATCTACGACTTCATTCGGTCGATCATGCCGGAACACCCGGCGAACGTCATCACGCCCACGAGCGGACAGGGCGGCGACAACGCCCCGGTCGAAGCACCCTGGGTGAGCGTGTTGTTCAAATGGCTGACCAACGGGCTGATGATCGCCATCGTCGTCTTCATCGTCATCGCCGTGCTGGCCTTCATCTGGTTCCTGTTTTTTGCGCGCGCGAGGGGCAAGGATTACGAGAACGAAGAGCGCGAAACCCTGGGCACGGCGGAGGTCGTCGGCGGGCTGAAGCAGGCGCTGCGCGATAGCTGGCGGCGGCTGGCCGATGCCCTGGGCATTTTCCGGCAGTTCGGGCTGGGGCGCGACCTGCTGGCGGCACTAACCATCCGGCGCATCTACCTGCGCATGGAGAAGCTGGCCGGGACGCGCGGCTTTCCGCGGGCGCTGGCCGAAACACCGTATGAATACCGGCGAGCGCTGTACAAGGCTTTTCCGGGCTTGAATGGCGACGTCCAGCAGATTACCGACGCTTATGTGGCGGTGCGCTACGGCGAGGTGCCCGAATCCGACGACGAACTCTCGGCGGTCCGCGCCGCCTGGGATCACCTGCACAGCAGCCCGGAGCCGGAGCAAGCGACGACCTGATCCTTGCATAGAAGACTAAAGTAGCTATGGTGCGAGTGTACCTCACCCCTAAATCCCCTCTCCAAGCCTGGAGAGGGGACTTGCCAGTGCGCCCCCTCTCCGCCCTCGGAGAGGGGGCCGGGGGGTGAGGTAAAGCTCTGAAGCGCGAGAGTTTACTTTTCAGTGCAAGCCTCAGTAAATGCACATCTGCTAGTACTCAGTCAATCTGAAATAGACGGATAAAGGCGATGCAACTTCACACGG
>CAYRWY010000146.1:0-12727 GCA_964427955.1 uncultured Anaerolineaceae bacterium | reverse complement strand
TAAATCTCCCTGGCAAAAAGTTTAGCTATTTATGCAAGGATCAATAAATCCCCTCGCCAACTGGGTTGGCGAGGGGACTTGCCTGGCGTGCCGATCTTCCCCTCTCCATTTCGAAATGGAGAGGGGGCAGGGGGGTGAGGCCAGGTACCAGCGATCCCCGCCGGGACTAGTCGTGGGTCAGGGTCAGGACCGCGTCTGACGCGAACGTCACGTAGACCCCGTCGCTTAGCGCCAGGCCCAGCCCCCAGGTGTAGGCGATGTGATCGCCCTCGCTGTCGTGCGCCACGAACTGCACGGCGCCGTTGATGGTCCGCCCGTCGGCGGTGGTGATGTCGATGGTCTCCGCGCCGCTCAGCGCGATGGCTTGAATATCCCCAATTTCGGCGGACACGAACCGGCCCTGGACGTCGATCTGAAACTGCGTGCTTTTACTGTAGTGGTCTTCTCCGCCGATCAGGTACCCCGCGCTGGAATAGTAGGTATAGGTGAAGAACGGGACGCCGGTATAGGTCAACTCTACAGGGGCCGTGGCGTGCAGCGTCCAGGTCTCAGCGGCGGCGGGTGTCCCGGCGTCAGGCTCGGCTTCCGGCAGGCTGTAGAGCGTGATCTGGTCCGTCCCGGTCAGATCGACGGTGCCGCCCTCGGCCTCATGCACCAGCACGCTGTACAGCGTCCCCGTGAACTGCTCGCCGGAATCGATCACCACGTTATACTGCCCGATCCCGGCATCATACACCGCTTCGCGCAGGCGGTCGATCTGGATGCCGACGTATACTCCGGGGGCGGTCTCGAAGCTCAGACAGCTCACGTAGCACACGGGCCGCACGGCATCCGGGGTGGGTTCAAAGCTGTACACGCCCATCGCTTCTTCGGTGCCCAAGGCATTGGTCACGTGGAGAACCGGGTACTCGCCTTCGCGGAGGATGCCGTCGGCTGCCGCCGGTTCTGGCGCGGTTGCCGTGCCCAGCCCTTCGTAAGCGTCCGCGAGGGCCTGTGCGCCTTCCTTGATCGCCGCCGGACAACTGCCGTTCTGGTAGCCCTGGAGCCACTCGTTCACGGTGTCGCTGCTGGCAGCGGTCGCGAACGACGCGATCACGGCCTCCCGCGCACAACCATCCTCCTGCCCATAGGACGTACCGATCCTGGGTAACGCAAGCACTACACTGATCACCAGGACGACCGCACCGAATAAACGCCGTTGGCGTGCTAGCATTGTTGTGCCTCCACACTCAAAGATACGGGCTTCAAATTGATACGCACGCTTATTGTAGCTTTATCCCGGTACTAGTACCAGTGTACGGTATCCTTCAACAGGACCGGGTGCCGCGCCCCTCTCTCCAGCTTGCGATACCGTGGGCGAATTCGATCATCGCCTGATCCGTAGGGGCGCCGCTTGCTGCGCCCTCCGCGCTGCGCAGCCCCTACCGCCGCCGCGCCTCCACGATCCGCCCGCCGATCATGGCCAGCAGCACCGCGATCAGGCCCGCCGCGATGGCCGCGATCCCGCCGCTGGCGTCGTGACGCGTGCTGGTGGTGGCGACACCCGGTGTTCCGCCCAGCGCCAGCCCGACCAGCAGCGGATCGTGATCCGCCGAGCGGTACGGGCCGGGATCGTACAGGCCGGTGATCTGCCCTGCCGACTTGTATTCCTCGTTGTAGTCGAACACGCGCGCCTCGTCGGCGTTGAGGTGCCAGACGCCCGCGCCGGTCACCTGGGCGGCCAGTGCCGGGCTGGCGAGCGCGTGATCCAGCGCCCCGGCCAGGCCGAAATAGACGTAGGAATAGTCCCCGATGCGCGCGGTCAGGTTGGTATAGCCCGCCTCTTCCAGCCGCCGCAGCGGGTCTTCCTGCGAGTACGCGTTCAGATCGCCCAGCAGCAGCACGTCCGGATCGCCGGTGCCGGTCGGATCGGTGGCCAGCCAGTGCAGCAGCGCCGTGACGCCCTGCGTGCGTTCCAGGTTCCAGCAGCCCTGGCCGTCGCCCTGGTCGGCATTCTCGCTGCCCTTGACGTCGGTGCAGCCCTTCGACTTGAGGTGGTTGGCGACGACGATCAGCCGCTCCCCGCTGGCGATCTCCTCGAAGGCTTGCGCGACCGGCGGGCGGCGGATGTCGAACGGCGGATCGAGCGTCAGCACCGGGTCGCCCACGGGCCGGACCGTCGCGGTCTGATAAAGGATCGTCTGCTTGATCTGGTCGCCGCCCTGCTCGTCCTCATTGGGGGCGGGCGCGGGCATCCCGGCGGGATCGGGAATGGCGGCGTAGACCGTACTCCCGGCGGCGGCGTTCAGGCTGTTCACCAGGTCGGCGGTGGCGCTCTGCGGGCCGTCGCCATCGTTTTCGATCTCCATGATCGCGATGATGTCCGGATTCAGCGCCAGGATCGCGCTCACGATCTTGGCGCGCTGCCGCTCCAGTTCCTCCGGCGTGCTCGCGCCGCGCGCGGTCGGGAAGCCGCCCCCGGTCCCATTGCCGTTGAAGTAGTTGAGTACGTTGAACGACACTGCCCGCAGCCGTCCACCCACTTCCGGCGGGACTGCCGGGCGGGGATTGGCCGTGGTGAACTCGACCGGCCCGGTCGGCTGGAGCCGGTACCCGGCGAGGCGTTGATCGAGCACGCCCGTCAGCCCGGTGACAGTGTCCCCGGCGCGCAGCACGCGGGTCGTGCTCAAGCCGCCTGCCGGAAAGATCATCGGATCGATATTCTGCTGGTTATTGCCGTCGTCCAACAGGATCATCCGGCGGGCGTTCACCGCCTGGACGTCCAGGGCCGCGCTGCCCGGCGTCGCGATCTCGGTGGGCTGGAAGACGCGCCCGTCCGCCGAGAGCCGGATTTCGCCGTAGCGCCCCAGGTTGTACAGGTCTCCGGCGGTCAGGGCCTGCGGAAAGGTGATCAGCATCCCCTCCCAGCGTTCCCAGTCGGCCAGGCTCTCGACCGGGAGCGTGATCGCGGTCGGGGTCACGCTCGCGCCGCTGGAACACACGACCAACGACTTGACGCGGCGCAGTTGGGTCAGGTTCGCGCCGTCGTCGCTGGCCAGCTCGAAGGCCGTCCCGGTGACGCGCACCACGTCGCCCGCCTTGACATCGACGTTCGACAGCGAGCTGTCCACGAAGAGGCCCTCCGACGTCAGCGGATCGCTGTCGGCGTCGCCGTCTTCTTCCTGGATGAAGAATCCGCTGAACTGCGTCACCCGATCTTGCAGATCAGCCGTCACGACCCCTTCGACGGTGTGTACGTTGCCGCCTTCAGGCGTCCGGTCGCCGCTGCCCTGGATGGCGTGGATGGGCGTGGCCGGATCGCCGCAGTCGTTATCCTGCCGGGCCTGGGCGGACGGCGTCAACGTCACGCTGCTGGCGAGCAGCGCGAACAACAGCAGGGCGGTGAAGTAACGTTTTGACATGAGGTTTTCCTTTCTTCAAACGCGGGGAGGTGGCGCGACGCTCCCCATCTTTGTCCTAATCATACCCCGAATGCTCGCGATCACGCCCAGGATCAGCAGGATCGGGACTCCCACCGTCCAGGTGCGGGGCAGGCCGGTCTCGTCCAGGTGGAACATTGCCAGCGGCTCGGTCCGCCTGTGCGCGACATCGCGGATCGCCGCGACGACCGGCGCATCACGCAGCGAGAAATTGATCCGGTCCACGTCGGCGGCATCGTGCCCCGCGATCTGCGCGTAATGCGGGATGATGTCCGTGATCACCCCGTCGATCTGCACACCGGCTCCCGCCAGGATCGCAATCCCGGCGGCCAGCCGCCACGCGCGCCGGTCGGGCAGGGCGGTCAGCGGCAGGCAGCTCAGCGGGATCAGCGGGACGAGGAAGCGCGGTCCCCAGCACCACCCGCCGTCCCACGCCCACCACGATCCGTAAAACAGCAAGGCTGTGGCCCAGGCCAGCGCCAGAAAATCCGCCCGCGCCGGGGCGATCCGCCGGTAGCGCGGCCACAACACGACGCTCAGCACCAGCGGCGGCGCGTAGAGAAAAACACTTTTGCCGGGGCTGAACAACAGCCCGGCGATCCCTTTCCAGGGCGGCGTGGTGAAGCCCTCGCCCGCGTAGCCGAAGTGCAGCGGATCGCCGAAACGCAGCGCGTTGTGCCCCGCCAGCAGGATCACGGCGAGCACGATCCCCACCGCCAGGCATCCCAGCCGGATCGCCAGAATCCGCCGCCCGCGCTCCGGCGTGTACCGGATCAGCACGTAGACCAGCGCCGGGAGGTAGATCGCCAGCGCCGCCCGCGCCAGCAGCCCGATCCCGAAGGCCAGCCCGGCCAGGACCAGGATCGCGCGCGCTCTGCGCGGCGACGGCTCATGCATGGCTGCTACCACCCCGACCACGGCCCAACTCAGCGCGCAGGCCAGCACGGCCTCGGCGTACAGCGTCCGCGCGTAGACCCACAGCGGCGTCGCCAGCCCTGCCGCCAGGATCGCGATCTCGCTCCCCGAAAAAGAACGATTCAACGCACGGCACACCAGAGGGATGAAAACTCGTTTTTTCTCTCGTCTTTCCCTCGCTTTTTCTCTGTGTCCTCTGTGGTGAAGCTTTTCTTCTTTTGAATCTCCGCGTGCTCTGCGTTGAACCGCTTTTGCTTTTCTTTCACTGCCACCAGCGCCCAGCGCGGCCAGTGTCCCGGCGGCGGCGAGCGCGGGGATCATCAGGTAGAAAAGGGTCGTCACCCGGTAGCGATGGGCGTGGTTCGTGCGCGCGATCCAGTCGCCCAGCGCGTAGAACGGCACGCCGATCAGCGGCAGTCCCGGATCGTACTTGCTGAAATACCGCTGATCCCGTCCCGCGACGATCTGCGGCAAACCCGGATCGGGCGCCAGCGCCAGGGTGTGCCGTTCGACCAGCGCCGCGGTCGTCTGGTACATCACGTCGCCGTCGCTGCTGTAGAAGCCGCGCCCGATGGACAGCAGGTACAGGCACGTGAACAGGAGCCAGAAAACTCCCCGTTGTTTTCTCATTCTCAAATGCTTCTCTGCGCGCTCTGCGGCCTCCGGTTTCTAGCGCAGCCGGACGGTCTCACCGTTCACCGTCGCATACACGACCCGGAAGAAATCGGTCTTGTCGAGCACCAGGACCCGCGGCGATCCGGCCACGGTCAGGAAGCCGTGAGCGTCCTGCACAGCGCCGGGCGTGTCGAGCACGAATGCGGCGGGCCATTCCGCCGGTCCGGATTTTTCGAGCAGCGCGTGTTGGCCCTGGACCAGCAGCGCCGGTTCGTCGAGGCTGGGCGACGTGATGAGCACCTGGACCGGCTGGACCCCGCTCGCCCATACGACGTACACCTCCCGGCGGACATCGTCCAGCACGATCAGTTCCACGCCGGGCACGGTGTAGCGAGCGGCAGTGATAGGAGTCGAAAACAGGTCGATCACCCGCGCGTACGCCTCGAAGGCCGGGCGGCGCGATCCATCCGCGCGGATCAGCCCCCAGGGCGACAGCGCGTCCGGATCATCTCGCAGCGGCACGGCGATCCGCTCCGCTCCGGCGGCCAGCGCCAGCGCGGCGGCCTGCACCACGAAATCCGCCTGTTGGTCGGGCGTGATGCCGAAGATCGGATTGGCGACCGCTGCCGCCGGATCGAGCGTCGGTCCGGCGTTAGTCTCCAGCCAGATCGCGACGGTGGTCAAGCCCGCGCTGTCCAGCAGGGCGCGTGTCGCGCTGACGAGGTCCCAGACGGTCGCGGTCGTGTCGTAGGCGCGCAGCATGGCCACGTCGAAATAATCCCCGTAGGCGGTGCGATCCGGATCGCGGCCCAGCACGTCCAGCAGGCGCTTCAGATACGGATCGCGCCCGGCGTACACGTCGGCCCACCAGTCCGGCGCGGCGGCGTGGATCACGGCGTCCGGATCGGCGGATCGCGCGGCCAGAAAGGCCGTCTTGAGCAGGGCGGCGTAGTCGCTCACGCTGCCCGCGAAAAAGACCCGCCCCTCGCCGGGCTGCACGTTCGGCTGATCGTAGATGATCCAGCGGTGGACGCCCTGGGGAGCATATGCCTCTGCCAGCCGCCGCACGAACAGCGCCCAGGCATTGTCCGGATCGCGCGGCGACAGCGCCAATCCGCGCGGCACGCCGTTCGGCAGTCCGGTCTCCGAGGCCCAGGCCGGAGTGTCCACGATCTGGCCGACGACTTCGCGGCCCGCCTCCTGCGCCGCCTGCAAGACGTCCGGATCGACGCTGCTCGCCACGAAATCCTGCGGACCATCCGGCTGAAACTCGGCCCAGGCGAAGGGGATCGTCTGCCAGCCCGCGCCCAGGTCGGCGGGCGGATCGGCGCCGATCACGCCGAAGCGCGGCGGCGTCTCCGGCTGGGCCTGCGCGGCACCGCCCGTCAGGGCGCAGTACACGATCAGCGCGATGAACACCGCGGACAAGACGTTCAGTAGAGGGATACGGCGGAACGGTTTGCGTAGGGGCGCTGCTTGCTGCGCCCTGTTGTGCAAGGCTGATCGCCCCCGAACTCTCCGGCTCGAAGAGCGGGTGAGACCGGATCTCGGCCTTAAATTCCCAAATCGCATCACTGCCCCCTACACCGACGATTCCACCGTGCCGCCTATCCGCCCCGCAACTGCCAATACTGGCCCTCGACTTCGACCCACACCAGCCGCGCGGGACCGCTGGCGATCAGGACGGTCGGCGCGCCCTCGACCACGACGTTACCGGAAGGGTCCGCGATGGCAGCCGGTGCCGTGAGCGTGAACCACGCGCTCTTGAAATGATCGGTCGGCGCCGCGATCACCGTCTGGGTGGACCCGGCCACGCTCACCTGGGTCGCTTCTTCATCCGGCCAGAAGGCGCTGACGTAGAAGTTGACGGGCAGGAGTTTGCGCGCCCACAGCACGTACACCGTCCGCTCCGGCTGGTTGAGCACGACCAGCGAGGCGTTGGCGCTGTACAGCCATTGGGCCTCGGTCGTCGCGGAAAACGTCTCGATGATGGTGCGGTAAGTGGCGAAGGCCGGGCGGCGCGATCCATCCGCCCGCACCAGTCCCCAGGGTTCGGACACGCCGGGAACAAAATGATCGTCGTAGAGCCGGTACACGGCGAAGCGTTCGACGCCCGCCGCCAGCCCCAGCGCCGCCGCCTGGACCAGAAAATCGGCCTGCTGGTCCAGGGTGATGCTGTAGGGCAGGCCGGGCACGCTCTGCACGAAGGGGTCCTGGGAGGGCCGGGCGTTGGTCTCGTCGATCCAGATGGCTTTGTCTTGCAGATCGAAGTGCCACAGGATGCCCTCGATGTCCATCAGCATCGTCCACACGTTGTGGGTAGAAAAATAGACGTGGACCATCACCACGTCGAAATAGTAGTGGTGGGCCGCGGCGTCGGGGTCTTTGGCGATCACCGTCAGCAGGCGTTGCAGATACGGCTCGCGCCCGGCGGTTTTGTCGGTCCACCACGCCATGCCCGCCACGTGGATCACGGCATCCGGATTGACGGCTTTGGCCGCCAGATAGGCCACCTTGAGCATCCGGTAATAATCTTCGACCGTGCCGTCGAACTCGTACCACGCGATCTCGCCGGGGCGCAGATCCGGCTCGTTGTAGATGATCCAGTGCGTGATGCCCCACTGCTGGCCGTAATACGTCACCATGCGGCGCACGAAGGCCGCCCACACGTTGCCCGGATCGTCGAGCGGCAGGTCGAGGCCCAGCGGCGGCGCGCCCAGCTTGTTGCTGCCGGACGCCCAGAGCGGCGTGTTTTTGAGCAGGCCGATCACCTCGCGCCCGGCCAGCCGGGCTTCGCTCAGGATGTCGGTGGGCACGGCGTCGGTCAGGAATTGGTCCGGGCCGTCTGGCTGGAACTTGGGCCACTCGAAGATGACGCGATCCCACCCGACGTTGAGGTCGCGCGCGTCGCCGGGGCGGTAGTAGGCTTCCACGATCCCGAAGCGCGTGCCGGGCGGCACGGTGGTGTTGCGGGCCTGGATCGGATACAGCGGGATCAGCAGCAAGCCGAGCCAGAGTCCGGCGAACAACCAGCGCCGGGCGAAAGCGACTCGAAACGGCGATTGGGTCATGGCGGGGCGTACGCCTTATTCAGACGGGCGCAAATCTTGCACGTTAAGCTGTAACTTGGAATACCCGTTCCACTCGTTGATCTCAAGATGATAGACCACGTCCACGAACATCAGGTTCCGTTCGGCCCATTCGCCCAGCTTGAAGCCGATGGCGTCGATCTGCGTCAGCCCGTTGGTCAGGCGCAGGCGCAGGTGCTTGCCCTCGTTGCCGACGCGCCGGAAGTCGATCACGCGCAGGTGGCGGGTCATGAACAGCGGCGCCTCGTTTTTCGCGCCGGTGGGTTCCAGCATTTGCAGCGTCTTCGCCAACTCCATCGTCAGCGCGTCGAACGCGATCTCGGCGTCGATCTCGATGGCCGGGCGCAGGTCCTGGCCGTGCAGCGCGCTGCCCGCGATGGCCGTCAGGCGCTCGTGGAGCAGGGGGATATTCTCGTTCTTCACGGTGAAGCCCGCCGCCTGGGCGTGCCCGCCGTGCCGCACCAGCAGATCGGCGCATTGATCCAGGGCGTCGGTGATGTTGAATTCGGGGATGCTGCGGCACGACCCGCGCGACTCGGTTTCGCCTTTTTCGATCACCACCGCCGGGATGTAAAATTCCTCGCACAACCGCCCGGCCACCAGTCCGACGATCCCCGGCAGAAATTCCGGTCCGGCGTCGAAGATCAGGGCGAGATCCGGCGTGGTCGCGCGTAAAGCCCGCGCGCGCGCCACTTCGACCATTTCCATCGTCAGGCTTTGCCGCTGGACGTTGAGTTCCTGCAATTCCTGGGCGCGCATACTGGCTTCGGGCATGGCTGCGGTCAGCAGGCGGTAGGCGGTCATGGCGTCGCCCAGCCGTCCCGCCGCGTTGATGCGCGGGGCCAGCATGAAGCCGATGCTGGTGGTGTTGATCTTGCCCGGCTCGACGCGGGCCACCTGTGCCAACTCGTAAATGCCGGGGCGCTGCGCCCGGTTGAGGACTTCCAGCCCGTGCCGGACCAGCTCGCGGTTCTCCAGGCGATCCAGCGGGGCGAGATCGGCCACCGTGCCCAGCGCGACCAGGTCGAGCAGTTCTTCGAGCTTGAGCGCCGGGCGACGGCGGGACTGCTGTTCTTCGGCGCGGTAGAGCGCGTCGGCCAGCTTGAAGGCCACGCCCACCCCGGCCAGCATATCCTCCGGGTAGCCGTTGGTGCGGCCTTCTTCCAGCGCCAGCTTGGAATCGATCTTGGGATCGAGCACTGCCAGCGCGGGCGGCAGCACCTCGCCTACCGAGTGGTGATCGGTGACGATCATGTCCAGCCCGATGGAATTGCCGAACTCGACCTCGTCCACCGAGCGAATGCCGCAGTCCACCGTGATGACCAGCCGCACGCCGTTCTTTTGCAGGGAGCGCAGGGCCTCGGCGTTCAGCCCGTAGCCCTCGTCCACGCGGTTGGGAATATAGGGGATCACGCGCCCGCCCAGGGCTTCGAGCGCCTGGGTGAGCAGCACCGTGCTGGTCACGCCGTCCGCGTCGAAGTCCCCGTAGATGGCGACTTGTTCGTCGTTTTTGATCGCGTGCCGGATGCGCGCCACTGCCTGCGGCATTCCCTGCATGGTGAAGGGGTTGTGGAGGGCCGTCTCGCCGCCTGCCAGGAAAACGTGTGCTTTTTCAGCGGTATCCTGGCCCCGGTTGTAGAGCACCTGGGCCATGACCGGGTGGTAAGTGTCCAGGTGGCTTTGCACGCTGGGGGGGATGCGTGGCGCAATAACCCAGCGCTTGAGCGTTGCAGCAGGATCGGGCACAATGAACCTCAAAAGTTATTTAGACATGAACCCATCGTAATTGGTGGATGTTAACACGCGCCGTCACGCTTAGGCAAATCGGTTTTTGGCCTGGACGGTTTTAGCGTATAATTCGCTGCCAAGCGCCGCCCTGCATCCAGAGGGAAAAAACTCATGACCAGCCGCAAGCTGTTTTTCCTGTCCGCCGCCGTCCTGGCCGATTTCGCCGCGTCGATCAGCGAGTAGCCATGCGACCCTACCGTCCGCTTCAGTACGTCCCACGCCGGGTCCTCAACGCCGCCGTCATCGCCGGGGGCATCGTCGGAATCGTCCTGCAAGCCTGGTTTGCCTGGAACGTGCTGACGACTTTCCTGATCACGCTGGGGCTGTGCGCCCTGGCAGTCGGGATCGTCGCGCTGCTGTTTGGGCGGCGCCGGTAGGTGCTCTGTAACAGTGAGTATATATTCTTTTAACCCGGTTTTGATCTCTCCATTGTACAGTGGTTCATAGACAGGCCATTGGCTGCGCCATATCCTGCGGGTGGGGAACTCTCACCGTACCCTGACCATTCTTCCACGAGTTCAAATCTCCTGATCCGGCGTAGCCGTAGTGCATGGAGAGTGACAAGTGGCGGAATTCGTAGCCTTCGATCCGAAGGCGGAATCAAAGGGGTCAGCCGTGCTGGCGACCCTGGAAGGGCTTGGGTTCGACCTCACTCCCACGCTTCGCAAACACGGTCTTGAGTCCGTGGAGCGTGACGGGTGGTACTCCCAGCAGACCTGGCTGGACATTCTGGCGGACATCGAGCGTGAGCTGCGGGTCAATACGACGCTCGACCTGGTCAGTGTCGGCACCAAAATCCCCGAAACAGCCGAGTGGCCCCCTGACATTCACTGCGTAGAAGACGCGCTGGCCAGTATCGACGTGGCGTATCACATGAACCACCGCCACGGCGAGATCGGCTACTATCGTTCCGAGCGCCTGGATCGCAACACGTTCCGGATCACCTGCAAAAACCCGTTTCCGAGCGACTTCGATTACGGGATCATCTACGGGACGGTCCGCAAGTTCCAGCCGCGGGGCGCTCGCTTTTACATCGAGCGCGCCGACACCCCCTGCCGCCGCAACGGCGATGACGAGTGCGTTTACTTCGTGATCTTCGAGTGACCCCTGAGTAGACCGCCGCGCGCCGTCGAAAAGGGGTCTGTTTCGCTGCGTCTATGTGGTGCGGTTGGGATGATGAAAAGGGGGCGCTGCGCAGGCGCCCCCAGGCTGTTAATCCATTTCGTAGACCCAGATGTTCCGACCGTCGCAGCGGGCATTGCTGTCCTGGCCGTACAGCGAGATGCCGAAGGTGCCCGCGCGCGCGGCGTCGATCTCGACGTGATCCGCGACG
Organism: uncultured Anaerolineaceae bacterium; assembly: GCA_964427955.1. Taxonomy (GTDB): domain Bacteria; phylum Chloroflexota; class Anaerolineae; order Aggregatilineales; family Aggregatilineaceae; genus JACRBK01. The sequence goes on along the minus strand of CAYRWY010000146.1, from coordinate 1,568 downwards.
TTGACGCCATCGACAAAGGCGGTGAGCGTGTTATCGCTTACGATGAACAGCAGGTGATGCGGCTGGGTCAGGTCGAGTCCCAGAGGGAGGACGTCCGAGGCCGAGGTCTGCCCGTCGGCAGTATCGACATAGTAGACATTGCCGCTGTTGTCGATCCCCACTTCGACGTAGGTGTTGGTCGAGCCGCTGGCATCCGTCTTGACGCGCGACAGCAGCGAGCAGGTTTCGGTGTCGGTGGTCGTGCCGGTGGTGAAGGTCAATTCGCCCGCCATGACGACGTTGGTGAACGGGCTGTTGCGGGCCAACGGGGTGAAGAAGCTGCCCTGGCCGGTGAAGTACGCGTAATCTTCGACAAACACCTGGCTGGCCCCGCTGATCAGGCCCAGGTCTTGCAGTTCGGCGATAGCGGCTTTCGGCTCTCCGCCATAATTGCTGAGTTCGACCGCGTCCGATTCGCCGCCGGTCGTGGGGAGCGCGCCACTTTCGGTCAGGTTCCAGCCCCACACCTGGTCGAACACGCAGCTAGTGGCCGCGCTGTCGGCATAGGTGTCCATCCCGACGCCAAAATCGCCTTCCAGCACACTGTCGTCGCTGGCGGTCAGCACGCCGGTGCGGTTGACGAAGACCATGAAGTCCCCCCCGACGCCCACCACGATGAATTCATTGGATTCGCCTTCGCCGGTGGTGATCACGTCCGTGTCTTCGAGGATCGGCTCCTGCCATTCGTTGTCCTGAATTTCGTCGAAGCGCACCTGGCCGTCCTGGCTGATCCCGGCGTAATAATAGTTCGCGTCGTCGGCAAAGCGCAGCGTGAAGCCGCAGTCGTCGTCGGCAGCGCCCGGCCCCCAGGTGATCGTTCCGCCCATCACGAAATCGGCCATCACTCCGCCATACGTGACGTAGCGGAACAAGTTGTCTTCGTCGGTCAGGTCGATGGTCTCCGTCTCGACCTCGACCACCTGGTCGCCCGCTACGCTGGCGATGATTCCCGCATCGACCATCTGCTGGAGGACGTCTTCGGGGGTTTCCGGTCCCTGGGCCGCCACCACTCCGGGCAGCACGATCAACGCGGACAGCAGCACCAGGCTCACGAGCAGTTTAATTTTCATGATGGTAATTTTCTCCTTCAAAGGGGCTGAATGCCGTTAATAATCTTCATTGTAGCATAACTCTCGCGAGCGCACGCGAGTGCTCCCCCCGTGCCGCTGGGGTACTGTTGGCGAACCGGTTTTTGTAGGGGCGATTCATGAATTGCCCACCAGGCGTCAAGTTAATCATCTGATCTCGTGTCATAGGGAAGAAACGGCCTCACCCCTAAATCCCCTCTCCAACCGAGTTGGCGGAGGGGACTTTTCCGGCATGGCCATCTCCCCCTCTCTATTGCGCCTTTTCAATGGAGAGGGGGCTGGGGGGTGAGGCCGGGATGAAGCCATTACCGCCTCAAGTTCCTTAAATTGACACACATAGGGCTGTCCCTACGAGGGCGCGGCAAGCAGTGCTCCTGCACCGACGGTTCCCCCGTGCCGCTCCCCCTCGCCACCGGGTGGAGAGGGGGTCGGGGGGTGAGG
>CAYRWY010000145.1:0-12741 GCA_964427955.1 uncultured Anaerolineaceae bacterium | reverse complement strand
CGTCGGCGCGCAGCTTGGATTCATTCCCGAAATTGGTGGTGGGCTTGATCTCTTCCACGCGCGCGTCGGCGTCCGGGACGAAGCTGTAGGTCGTGCCCCCCGCCGGAACAGAGGGTAGGGTGCTGGTCGGCGATGGGACGACGGTGGTTGCCGTGGCCGTCGCCGCACTGGTTCCCGCGTCAAAGACGACGATCAGTTGGGGCGGTTTGCTGCCCTCGCGGGAGGAGAAGGCCAGCCCGTCGGTGTTATCGGTGGTCAGCAGGAAACTGTACGTCCCATTCCCCGTGAGTGCGGCGGTGACGTTGAATTCGACCCACGAGCCTGCGCGGATGCGCCCCAGGTCGTCCAGGGCGGCGCCGGCAGCGGGCAGCCGGGAGGACCAGGTGATCCCCCGCTCGGTCCAGTCATTGCCGGTGGGGTAGATGGCGGGACCGTTGACGGTCTCGACGAGCGCGTACAGGCGGACCCTGGCACTCACTACGCGTCCGGTCACGCCGGAGACCGTGAAGCGCAGGTAGCTCTGGATGTCCGGATCGCTGCCAGCGTCGGCGCGCAGCTTGGATTCATTCCCGAAATTGGTGGTGGGCTTGATCTCTTCGACCCGCGCGTCGGCGTCCGGGACGAAGCTGTAGGTCGTGCCCCCCGCTGGAAGGGGCGTATTGGTGGCGGCGGGCAGCGTGTTAGTGGCTGTCGGATAGAGGGTATTGGTCGGCGACGGGACCGGCGTGTTCGATGGTCTCAGGGTGGCCGTCACGGTCGGCAGAAGGGTGGATGTGTTGGTTGGTCGTAAGGTCGCTGTGCTGGTCGGCGACGGGACCGGTGTGTTCGATGGTCTCAGGGTGGTCGTCACGGTCGGCAAAGGAGTAGACGTGTTGGTCGCCGTCGGGCTGGGAGGGATCACCGCCGACGTGTATTCACAGGCGCCGATATCCGGGGCCGATCCGATTGGAACCGGGCTGCCCTCGCTGTCGTAGGAGTATCCCAGGTTGAGTCCCCGGTCGATAGCGGGACTGGTGGCCAGTAGATGGAAATCCCCCGTGGACGCCGACACGAACTGGGGATCGGCCTGAAGACTGTGTGGACCGGGGGTGAATTGCAGGACTCCGCTGCCGCCATAGAGGTTGTAATCTTCGTCGAACGGCGCATCGGCGTACCCGGCTTTGCCCGCCGCCTGGATGATGTTGTTCCGGCTGATCAGGATGGTGCTGTCGCAGCCGCCGTAGCACACAAAACCTTGCGACTGAGCGCCGGTAAGGTAGGCCGTATTTTGGTAGATGCGCGTTCCTTTGACCGGCCCGAAGCCGTCTTTGGCTCCCCGTGTCACCAGAAAGATGGACTGGTTGAGCGTCGAGGAGAAGCGGTTGTAGGCAAACACGTTGTCCGCGCTGCGCGAGTTGCCGAGTTCGGTGAACGCGTCACTGTTGTACGCGACGTTGCGGTGGATGGAATTCCGCTGCCCGCCGTAAACCTCAATGGCGGAACCATCGCGGACGTAGTCGTAGGAGCAGGCGTCGCTGCCCGCAATCTGGTTGAACGCGACCTCGTTGTCATCTCCCCACAGCAAGATGCCGAAGGCGCCCGCATCGTCGTCTCCGCCCGGCGTCAGCGTGGACATCATCGTGTTGTTGGAGAACTGGTTGGTGAGGATGTGATTATGGTGGGCGCCGGACTTGATGAACACGCCCGCATACAGCCCGGTGGCCTGCGAATTGCGCAGAATATTGTCGTGGGCGCCGGTCTCGAAGGAGAAGCCGACGATGTTGCCAACGGGGTTATTCTGGCATCCCGGCTCGGTGGCAGGGGCAACCGCGCTGGCCTGGATGTTTTCGATGACGAGATACGATCCGCTGATGCTCACGTCGGCAGTGCCCGACTTCGTATTCCTGATCTGAGGTAGTTCTCCGGTTCCATAGGCCCCGACGACGATAGGCTGATTCGCCTGTCCGTTGGCCGAGAGGTGCAGCGTCTCACCCGTCCACAGGCAGCCCCGCTTCAGGAGCAGGCTGTTGCCCGGATTCAGCAGGACAGTGCTCGCTTTGGCCAGCGTCTTCCAGGCCTGGGCCTCGGAGGTTCCGGCGTTTGAGTCGCTCCCGTTCACGCAGTCAACGTAGTAGGCGTTCGCGCTCGGTCCGCTCGTGGCGGTGGGGATCGGCGTGCTCGACGGCTGGGCCGTGGAAGTGGCAGTCGCGGTGGGTCGGGGAGTGGCAGTCTCAGGGGTTACGGTGGGCTGTGGCCCGGCAGTGATAGTGTAACTGTCGAGCAGGGTGCCTCCGCCGGTGACGGAATAGAACTTGAACGTGATCTGCGTGTCAGTAGCCTCGACCAATACCGCGCCGTTGGTCCCCGTATATCTGAAGACGCTGCCTGCTACCGGCGTCCCAAAGCTGTAGGTGCTGGCCCCGCCGATGCCATCGACAATGTAAGGAAAGCCGTTGACGAGGAGGCGCTCGTAGTCGTGATCGTGTCCCGAAAGGACCACGGTGGCTCCCCAGTCTTTATAGGGCCATTGTAGGGCAGGGGTCGAGCCGTGGGTGGTGGATGAGGAGTAGGGCGAATGGTGTAGATAGACGATTTTCCAGGGCATGGTCGAGGCCGCCAGCTTGTTTCGAAGCCAGGTGGCCTGGACCGACGTGCTGGTATTACCATCCGGCTCGCGCGGATCGCTGTCGATGGCGAAAAACTGCGCAGGTCCCCAGGTGAAATCGTAGTAACGCTCATTGCCCGGCAGGGTGAAGTAATCCAGATAGGGCTGGGCGCCCGCGGTGTTCCAGTCATGGTTGCCTAACGACGGGAAAAAGAGATTCGTCGCCGCGCCAGCCCCATAACCTCCCTTATAGTTGTATATATAGCTGTGATAGAACTGGCCAATATTGTGGTCGATTGTGGAGGCTGCGCCGTCAGGATAATTGTTATCCCCGGTAGTAATGATGAATTCCGGATTCCAGCTTTTGATGAGATTGGCGACAGCTTTGGCGGTCGAGCCTCCCGTGCCATAGTCGCCGATGACCGCAAAGCGAACAGTACGGGTTTGCGCCGCGGCTGGCGGCGCTGAATTCGATCCGGACCGGAACAGCACCGTCGCCAGGCTGAACACACAGATCGCAATGAATACGCGGTAAGGTCGATGTCGATGCAGCATGGAAGTCACCTCGATCAGTGGGCGTTGGATGTTATCTACTTAGTGGTGATCTGGTGGATTGGTTAGGTATACTACTTGTACATCGTTAGAATAGGGTGGACAAGAATATAAGCCTTAACTCATGTGAGCGGTGATCGTTCACCCTACCGCCTACATTTTCTGCGTGGAGTTCCGGGAAATTCGAGAGTTGACGAGCATGGTTATAATTAAGTTTCAAACTGAGCTGCCCCAAAAATCCATTGTTGTTACCACTATAGATCATTTGTGAAAAACGTAAATAGGACCTTGGGGCTACAGAAGATGAGAACCGGGTAAGCTGTCGGTAGAGATGCGAGACCGCGGGCTAGCCTTTTAGTACCAGTCCGTATGTGATGGGTGCCTGCTCCGAGGCCATCCACTGTGCCCCGGAGCAGGCCGGTGTTACCGGGAATTGGGGACTAGAAGGTCAACACAAGTTGGGGAGGATTATCCCCTTCACGCGAGGACATGGTGAGACCGTCCGTGCCGTCGATGGACAGGATGAAGCTGTAAACCCCGTTACCTGTGACCGCCGCCGTGACGTCGATTTCAATCCAGGCTTTGGCGGGCGCGCCATCCAACACCGCGACTGCCTGTTCGCCCTGCGGCGGGCGCGTGACCCAGGTGATCCCCCCGGTTCCGCTCTCGATCCAGTCGTTAGTGGTCGTATAGACGGAGATGCTGTCCTGGGTATCGGTCGAGGTAAAGAGGCGCAGCACGGCGTGCTGTACCGGCTGCATTACCCCGCTTACCTTGAACCGGACGACGCTCTCAATATCCGGATCGCTGCCGCCATCCAGCCGCAGCGTAGTGTGCTTGCCAAAATTCGTGTCGGGATTGGCTGCTTCGAGGCGTGCATCGGCCTCCGGTGTGAAAACCTGCTCCGCGGCGGCGGTAGGAGTGCTGGTGGGAACAGTCACATCGATCATCGTGTTCGCGGCGGCGTCGATCGCGTAGGTGTCTACCGGAGTGGCAGGATCAGCCGTGGAGAAGAAGTCGATGGTCAGATGGTCCGCGGTGGCTTCCACCCGCATCGCGCCGGGAGTGGTGGTGTAGCGCATCACACTGCCCGGCAAAGGATCCTTGAATTCATAACTGCTGGCGCCCCCCAACCCGTTGACGAAATACGGAAAGCCATCGATCACCAGTCGTTCGTAGGAATGCTCGTGCCCCGAGAAAACTGCCGTGGCGCCCCACTGTTGGAACGGCCACTGAAGATCAGGGGTAGAACCGTGCAAACCCGACGAGTAGGGAGGGTGGTGGTCGAAGACCAGCTTCCAGGGGGCATCCGAGGCGGCCAGTTCGGTCTTGAGCCAGGTGGCCTGGACCGAGTCCGCGGTGATGCCATCCGGCTCGTGAGGATCGCTGTCCACCACGAAGATCTGGACCGGCCCCCACCGCACATCGTAGTAGCGTTCATTGCCGGGCAGGGTGAAATAGTCCAGATAGGGCTGGACCCCTGGCGTGTGCCAGTCATGATTTCCGAGGGTCGGGAAAAAACGGTTTTGATCGGCGCCCGCGCCGTACTTGCCGTGATACGGAGCAATGAACTCGTGGTAGAACTTGCCCACGTGACCGTCAATCGTTTCGGCGGCTCCATCCGGGTAGTTATTGTCGCCGGTCGTGACCACAAAGTCCAGATTCCAGCTTTTTACGAGATCGGCTACGGCGGCAGCAGGCGCGTTTCCGGTCCCATAATCGCCGATCACGGCAAAACGCACGGCGTCGGGGGATGGTTGAGCGGAAGCCTTCTGCCAGTTCTGCTGAGATAGCAACAACACCGTCAATCCGACCACCCAGACGATTTTGTGACTTGTCTTCCAGTGCTTCTTCATGTTCTACCTCTTCTCTCCTGTTCACGGTCCTACAACCCAGAACCTTACATGAATGTTGTAAATTCTTGCAAAAAGATTTGCATGGCCCGTTTGTCTATGTTAAAAAATATTAATCCTCAGGGTTGGCCAGGGGTCGGTGGGTATAAAATCTTCGAACAGTACCTGGGTCACATAAAATAGTACCGGGGTCGCCCCTCATCAAGAATTTGAAATACCGAAATTTGCTTAATTCTCCCCTTAGTAGACCTCAAATGCTTGACATAGTCAATTTTGTGTGTAAAATATTTTTAAATTGAAGAAATTCTTTTTTATATTACCTCACCCAAAACAATCCCTTCTTTCAGTCGTCTAAGTTGTTTAAATCCACCCAAACGTCAGGTGTTCGATTAGTCATCTGTTGGAGAGGCATCATGCTTGAGTCATCGCGATATTCCAATGCCGGTACCTACCTAGAACCTCAGGTTGTCAGGCTGCAGGCCACTCCCCGCCGCTCTCGCCAATCCAAGCCGCGGATCACGTTGGTCATTCCCACGTTGAACGAGGCTGAGAACTTGCCCTACGTGCTGCCCTTTGTTCCGGAAATGGTCGATGAAGTGCTCCTGGTAGATGGACACTCGACGGACGACACGATCGAGGTCGCTCGCCGGTTGTGCCCGGATATTCGTGTCGTCATGCAAGAGGGGCGCGGCAAAGGCTCCGCGCTGCGGACGGGGTTCAAGGCGGCTACCGGCGACATCATCGTGATGCTGGACGCGGACGGCTCGACCGATCCTCGCGAGATCCCGGTGTACGTGGGGGCCTTGCTCTCCGGCGCCGATTTCGTCAAGGGGTCCCGCTTCATGCAGGGCGGTGGCACTGCCGATATGCCTTTCCATCGCCGGATGGGTAACTGGGGCTTTGTAACCCTGGTCCGTATCCTCTTCGGCGGGCATTATACCGATCTGTGCTACGGCTACAGCGCGTTCTGGTCCGACGTCGTGCCCATGCTGGAACTGGATGGCTCGGGTTTCGAGATCGAGACCATGATGAACATTCGCGCCTTGTGCAACGATCTCAAAGTGGCGGAAGTGCCCAGCTTTGAGGCCCCGCGTGTCTTCGGCACCGGTCGCCTGCGCACTATCCCGGATGGCTGGCGCGTCCTCAAGACCATCTTCCGTGAATTCCGTCAGAAGCGGCGCTGGCGTTCGGAGGTCGAGACTACGGATGAATGGGCGGATGATATCAGCCCCGCCGTGCAGATGCTGCTGAACGAAACCCTGCACCTGGTCTTTCACGGGAGCGAACGGCTGTCCCCCGAAGCGTGCCAGGTCGCCTTGGAATCGGTGCGTGCTGCGACCTTGAAGCTGCTCGACGGCGAGAGCATCGAGGCGGGACAAACCCCGATGGGCCAGTCCATCGAGCGCCAGTTCAACGTGGGCCTGAAGTTCTCGTATGAAGCCACGATGGCGGAAAGCCACCTGTCATACCGGTTCTACGATCCGGAGCGCGAATAGCTCGCGCTGCCTGGATAACGGATGACTGGAACGGCTATGTCTGATTTTTCGGTTGTAATCTGCGCCTATACCGAATCCCGGTGGAATGAGCTGGTGGATGCCGTCGCTTCGATGCGCAGCCAGTCTCTTCCACCTCTGGAAATCATCGTCGTGATTGACCACAACCCGGCGTTGTTCGAACGCGCCCGCGCCGCATTCCAGGACGTCATCGTCGTGGAAAACAAGGAGAAACGCGGCCTGTCGGGCGCACGCAACACCGGCATCGCGGTCGCTCAAGGTGACAAGATCGCCTTCATGGATGAAGACGCAACTGCCTCGCGTGATTGGCTGGCGCAGTTGGCTGCTGGATACCAGTCTCCTGAGGTCCTGGGCGTGGGTGGGGCTATCGAACCCATCTGGCTGGCCGGACGTCCCGCGTGGTTTCCGAAGGAATTCGATTGGGTCGTGGGCTGCACCTATCACGGGATGCCGGTCACTTCTCAGCCGGTCAGGAATTTGATCGGCTGCAACATGTCGTTCAAACGTGAAGTGTTCGCGGCAGTGGGCGGTTTCCGGGATGGCATTGGCCGCATTGGCGTTCGTCCGGTAGGGTGCGAGGAAACCGAGTTGTGCATCCGGATCAACCAACGGTGGCCTACCAGCACACTGCTGTATGATCCGCGCGCCCGGGTGCGCCATCTGGTGCCGTCGCAGCGCGGAACGTGGCACTATTTCCGTTCTCGGTGCTATTCCGAGGGTCTCTCCAAGGCGCTGGTGGCCCAATTTGTGGGAACCAATGATGGTCTCTCGTCCGAGAGAACCTACACCTTTCATACCCTTCCGGCGGGTGTTCTGCGCAATGTGCTACAGGGCTTTCGGCACGATTTCAACGGGCTGCGACGGGCGGCGGCGATCATTGCCGGGTTAGGGTTCACGACCGTCGGATACCTCAAGGGCAAGTTTTCTCAGCGGGTGCTTGCGCCCGGTGCTGGGCGCCCGGAGGGTGAAGCGGCGTTGGAAGCTCCAGGATCATGACGAGGTAAACCGGTCGTGTTTCAGTGGCCTGTGACTGGGTCGGGAGTGATCAGACCCCCTACCCAGTCCGTTTGTTGTCTGACCATCGTCAAAAAACTAATCTCACCTATTTTGTTCAGCCCCTGAGAAAAAACTTATTGCCTTGATACCAGTGTTGAAGGGGTGTGTTTACTATTGTTGCCACCATGCCGGAAGAGAGATGGACAAAAACCATGACGAAATGGATCAAATTCAACCTTCACAATCGCCTGTGGATGCGTATCGATGAGAATACTCCCACCGCGGCGCTGTTCGTCGATATGTTCAGACCGTTCATCACCGACGACACGACGGACCGGTTCGACCTGACCATCACCGATCAGATAGAACCACTGGAGCGGGGCGCCTATGGGGAAGTTCACGGCCAGACCAACTTCATGTATACCGAAGAAGGTCTGCACCTGGAAGAAACCGATGCGCAGATCATGGTGGATGGCGACGGCTACCGGCTGCACGGAAAACAGGAACTGCTGGTCGTGGCCCTGCCGCTCATCGACCGGATCATGGCCCGGCGCAACGCGGCGATGATCCACGCCCTGACAGTCGATTATCGCGGCCAGGGCCTGGCGATGCCGGCCTGGGGCGGGGTGGGCAAAACGAGCACGATGGCCAAGCTGCTCAAGCTGGAGGGGGTAGGCTTCATGGGCGACGATTGGGCGTTCCTGTCGTCGGAGCAGCATCTGCTGGGTTATGCCAAGCCCATGTTCATCAAGCCCTACCATGCGCCCATCTATCCGCACCTGTTCGAGAAGCGCCACAAACCGCTGGTTCCCACCCAACTTTCGAAACGGATCGCGCGGCTGACGACGCGGATTCATCCCATCGTGACGAAGTATCCACGGCTGGCCTCGATGGCCCGCCGCTATTCCCCGGAACACATGATGGTGACGCCGCAGATGGCCTTCCCCAACGCCAAAATTTCGACCGACGTTCCACTGGCCCTGGCGGTCTTTGTCGAGCGGTACGACGGCACGGTTCCCATGCTCTATGAAAAACCGAAAGACTGGATGATCGCCCGACTGGTCGGCAATTTCCATGCGGAAGTTACCCGCCATTCCAAGATGGTGATCGCCGCCCTGGGCGCGGCGGGCCTGGACCCGTTGGAAGAGGTCTTTGGCCAGAAGGCCGACGTGCTTAATCAGGCCCTGAATGGCAAGCCTACCTACTTGTTCCAGGTGCCCAAAGCCTTCTCTGCGGACCAGGCTTCGGACGTCATCGTGCAGAAGCTGCAAGAGCTGATGGGGCAGGTGCCGGTGAAATCCACCCTGGAGCAGGAGTATGCTTGATCTCTCTGTCATCATCCCGGTGCGCAATGCCGAAGCCATGATCGAGGGCTGCCTGGCGCCCATTGTCCGGGCGGAACCCCGCGAGATCATCATTGTCGATGGTCTGTCCACCGACAAGACGTTGGAGATCGCGCGGCGCTACCCGGTCACCATCCTGTCGGATGAGGGACGCGGGCTTCCGGTGGCGCGCATGATGGGCATTCGGGCCGCCCAGTCGGACCGGGTGGCGCTGATCGACGTGGATATTGTGATGAAAGACGGCGATCTGGCGGCGCTCTACGACGAGTTCATCCAGGGCCAGTATTCCGCGCTCCAGGCCGGACTGCTCAGCGTGGCCGGAGAGGGCTATTGGGGACGGGCGCTCGTCAACCATCATCGCAGCGGGCGCAGTAAGAACTGGCCTGGCGTCATGGCGACGATTTTTGAGAAGGATATTCTGCTCCAATACGGGTTCGACGAGCGGTTCCTATCCGGGGAAGACATCGAGCTGCGCTGGCGGCTGAAGGATGGCGGGCAGCGCATGGGGGTTTCTCAGCGTACGGTCGTCACGCACCGCTATGAGGACACCTTTGACTTCGCGAAAGGCCAGTTCCTGGCCGACGGCAAAGGGTTGGGCCGGATGGTCTGCAAGTATGGGGTGAAGGCGCTCCACCTGCTCGGCATTCCGCTGGCCGGAACGGTGCGCGGCATCCTGTTGAGTCTGCGCCGCTTGCAGCCGGGCTGGATTCCCTACTACATTTCCTATTTCGTCTATAACTACGTGGGCATTGTTGGCGGACTGTGGCAGTGGCGACAGCAAACCGCCGGCGGAAAGTGACCATTTTCGCGTGAATGCATACGGCACCTTCAATCTGACCGCGCGCGCGGTCGATGTCTGGACCAGGGCACGCCGCCAGGACGCCTCAGCGCTTTTGCTGCTGAATTCCCTGGCGCTCATCCTGGCCCGCGTGATGTCGTCCGGTCTGGGTTTTTTCACGTGGCTGTTGGTGGCCCGGCTGTATGCGCAGTCCGAAGTCGGCCTGGCGTCCGGGATCGTGTCGGCGATGATGCTGTGCGTGCAGGTGGCGCTGCTGGGCATCGGATCGGCGTTCATCAAGCTCTATCCTCGCTACCAGGAGCAGCCGGTTGGTCTGCTGCACACGTCGTTCAGCGTCGTCACGGCGGCGTCGCTGGTGGGCGCAGGTGTTTTTCTGCTGGTAGCGTCCGCCGCTTTCCACGAACTGAGCCTGGTTGGATCGTCGCCCACGTATATGCTGGTGTTCTTCGGTCTGACGTTGTTTGGAACGCTGAATGTCTTGATGGACAACGTCTCGATCGTGCTGCGCCGGGGGCATCAGGTCCTGGCGCGCAATATTTTGTTCGGTCTCGTGACCATCGTCGTCGCGGGCGCTATGCCCTTGCTGTTCGACGCCAAAAGCTCGCTGGCGATCCTGCTGGCCTGGGTGCTGGCCGGGCTGGCGGCGTGTGCAATGGGCGTAGTGCAGTTGTGGCTGTCGGTCTCCGGTTACGTCTATAAGCCGAGCCTCGACCTGGACATCACGAACCGCCTGTTCCGCATTGGGATGCCGAATTATGCGCTGACCATTACCGAGCGGGCCCCGGCCTGGATCATGCCCATCGTCGTCACGGAGCTGCTTTCGCCCACAGATAATGCCCACTGGTATACCGTCTGGATGATGGCCTGGGTCGTCCTGATCATCCCGATCTCGGTCGGTCAGAGCCTGTTTGCGGAGGCAGCGCGCCACCCCGAAACGCTGGAAAAAAGCGTTCGCCAGAGTACCCGGTCCTCGCTGACGATCGGATCGGCGGCGATGGTGGTGGCCATCATTGGCGCACCGCTGGTCCTGAGTCTGCTGGGAAAAGATTACGTTCACGCGGGGACGGCTCCGCTGCGCATCCTGGCGCTTTCGGTGTGGCCGATCACGTTCATCCAGGTGTACTACGCCGTATGCCGGGCCTTGCACCGGCTGGGAGAGGCGTCGTTGATAGGACTGCTGAATGCGGGACTCTCAACAGCCGCTGCCGCCGCGGCGGGCGTGGCGTACGGTCTTACGGGGATGGCCGCGGCCTGGCTCGCGCTGCAATTCGTGACCACGGCGTGGATTCTCTGGCGGATGCCCCGGCTGATTCGAAAAGGCGCCGTCTAGGGTTCAACGGACCGTGGCCCTGCGGTATCGTCCCAGGACCACAGCCGAGCCGTGTCGCCGCTGACCTCAACGTAGGTCAAGGGCTGCGGAGCGGCAGGCGAGGGGCAGGCGTTCGGCGGGAGCGTGGTCCACGTGCCGGAGTTCAGGTACCAGGCGGTGCCGTCGGGTGACAGTGGAATTTGCCCGGCGGTGTGAGTGTGGCCGAACACGTAGTAACGAGTCTGTAGATTGGCACCTTTCAAAAGCGTGTGAATATTCTGGGCGGCGTGCAGCAGGTAATCTCCCGGCTGGTGACGTCGGAGAGTCTTGAGCAGCAGTCTTCTCAGGATGGTTTGGCCCGACGCTGATGACAGCCGGGTCAGCGCCGCCAGCGTGGACCGGTCCAACCCGATTTCGGCGGCATACGGTTCCAGCAGCCGCTCGTCGTCGGTCATTGGGCGGAAGAATGATCGTACCAGCACGTTAATAAAGTCGAGATGCAGCCGGACCGCCGTGAGAAAGCCCATCGGGTGGGTGCGGATCGCGCGCCGTAAGACGGTGAGCGGCGGTTTGATGCATTCCGCTTCGGGGACAAGGTGCCCCAGCAGCGCATAGAGATAGTGATCGAAATGTGACCCCACCGGCAGGTTTTTGGACGTGTACGGTTGCTGCTGAGCCAGTCCGAGCAGCAGGGGAAACGTGTTGAGATCGTGATACTGCTGGCCGTGTTCGGCGTAAAGCAAGCCTGGCAGGTGGTAAATCCAGGGAAAGAAACGGATGGATGAGGCCGCCTGAGGGGTGAGCAGGTCGATCAGGTGGCGCTGCACCGGCGGGAACAACAACTCGATGTCGTGGTTGCCCGGTAGGATGTCGATCAGGAAGCCCGCGGCGGTGAAGCGTCCCAAAGCCTCGAAGAAGGTGGAATGACCGGCGGTGATCTGATCAAGTTTAGCCAACGCCGCTTCGGCCAGCGGCTGGTCGGAAGGGGCGGGGACGTGGAGGAAGTCGAACACGTCGCCGAGCAGCAGCAGGCGCCAGGTGATGTGCTCTTCCGCAGCACGGCGCAGCAGATCGTCGATCAAGTGCGCGAAGGCTTCATCGGAGAAAAAGTCCTCCTGGCGGTTGAGTTGATGAGTGTGGGGATCGCTCCCCGACGCCAGGTGGAGGTCACTGATAATAACCAGGTGTTCTGACGGTCCCAACGGCATGAGCACCTCGCAAAATGCGCTTTACTGTACTGAACTTAATGTAGATTTCATCATTCTGACAAGGACTTTTATCGTAAGAAATACTGAGTGAGAGGAAGTGTTGTGATGACAAATCGTGCCTATCGTCGCTTGAGGAGCGTGACACTGTTTGCCATCGTCTGCGTCATGATTGGCGCGGTCATGTCCACGACCTTTCGCACGCAGGCCCAGGGAGACGCCGGTTACCGTGACTTCTCGTATGGCACCAGCGTAAGCTCTCCTACTGCTGAAAAGCCGCAGAGCAAACTGTGGTATAACGACGGTTTGTGGTGGGGCGGCATGTTCAGCGTGAGCGGCAACGCTTTTCGCATCTACCGTCTCGATTGGGCCTCCAACACCTGGACCGACACGGGCGCCTTCATCGACGCCCGGAAAACCGTCAAGATCGACTGCCTCTGGGATGGAACGCATCTCTATATCGTGTCGGGGGCGCTGGGGACCAGTGTCAGCTACAGCGCCAAGCTGATGCGATATTCCTACAACTCATCGACCAAGACTTATGCACTGGACGCTGGTTTCCCGGTAACGCTGACGTCTACGGGGA
>CAYRWY010000144.1:6972-12746 GCA_964427955.1 uncultured Anaerolineaceae bacterium | reverse complement strand
TCTTAGCTCGCACGCTTCTTGCTGCTTCCTGTCACTCTGCTGTTGTTAAGGTGCTTTTGCTTTCGTCAAGCGGGCGGTATTCTAGCAGAGCGACAGGGGTATGGCAAGGGCGAGTTTTAGAGAAATTTAAAGTTGGTTTGTGAACCGGTCTATCAGGGTTCCAGGTGCCAGGTATTGTTGTCGGCGATCACGATGCGCTGGGTGGGCGAGCTGATCACGAAATACACGGCGATCCCGCCCACCGTCGAAAAGCTGGACGTGCGCTGGAACGTCATCTGGTAACCCCACTCGGCTCCCAGCGCCCAACCGATCTGCTGCCGCACCGCCGGGAAGTTGCCCCACACTTTGCCAAAGCCGAAACCGGGCTTGACCAACCCTCCTGGGGGTAGGGCGGTCACCGGGTTATCTGGCAGCCCTCCATATGCTGCCGAATCATACAGCGCCGCGAGGCCGCTGTCGTACAGCACCCACACGCTGCCCGTCTCGCTCCACCAGATCATCGAGCCGTGCTCGAAACGCTGGATCGTGGCCGGAAAGCTGGTGGACGACGGCAGGCTGCTGATAAAGCGCGGCTGCCCGTAATCCTGCCACGAGTGGTCGGATCGGATCACGATCACCCGCCCGCCCGGAAAGTTGACGGTGAACTGCTCCAATCCGCCCGCCGAGCGCGCCACCGCCGTGATCGTCGCGGTATAGCCGATCTCCTGGATCTGTGCCCAGCCCAATTGCGCCCGGAGGTCCTCGAAGTTGCCCCACACGCGCCCGAAGCCGTTGACGGGCCGCACCATCCCGGCGGGGGTGGCCTCCGCCACCGGATTGTCGGGCAGACTCTCGTAGCTCGTCTGGAGGAAGGAGCGCACCTGGAATCCGGCGTCGATCAGCGCCCAGACTTCGCCGGTATCTGCGCGCCAGATCATGTACCCATTCTGATATTTCTGGAACGCGGCATACGTGGTGATCCCGCGCGGGGCGGGACTGGCGTGAACCGGCGCTGTAAACAGGCCGGTGACCAGCGTGACGATCAGGATCAGGAACCAGAGTCGTCGGCGGTAGCAGTGCATGGTAATCGCTCCTTGTGTTTGGGTATCCATTCCTCTGTTATTTAGACAACCGGCTGGGGGAGAAGGTTCCCTCGTATAACCTGTATCGGTCAGATTCGAGGAGGATCTCATGAAATGGCTCAGCAGTCTATGCCTGTTGGTCGCTCTAGCTTTTCCCGCCTGGGCGGCGGCGCAGTCCGATCGCATCCCGGCGGGATCGGGCGAGCCGATCACGCCCGCCAACGCGGCGCAGGTCGTCCTTCTGGCGGAATTGGAGGGGCACGAAGCCGCCATCTACACGGTTGCCTGGTCGCCCGACGGCGCGCAGATCGCCTCCGGCAGTGAGGATCACACCATCCGCCTCTGGTCGGCAGAGACGGGGGATCTGCTGCGCACCCTGGAAGGTCACGGCGGCGCGGTGTGGGGCGTGGCCTGGTCGCCGGACGGATCGCGGATTGCATCGGCCAGCCGGGATGGGACGGTGCGAATCTGGGAGGCGCGGCAGGGGACCGAGTTGGAACGCTACGCGACCCACCAGTGGACGTTCAGCGTGGCCTGGACGCCCGACGGCGCGCGCCTCGCCAGTGGGACGGCGGCGGGCACGGTGATCGTGTTCGACCTGGCGGCGGGCACTTCGACCACGCTGTCCGGCCACTCCCGCCAGGTGATTGCGACCGCGTGGTCGCCGGACGGCACGCTGCTAGCCTCCGGGAGCATCGACGCGACGGTGCGGCTGTGGGATGCTGGCACGTTAGAGTCCGCCAACCTGATCGCGGCCAGCACGCGGGGGCGCGACGACGTGAATGGCCTGGCCTGGTCGCCGGACGGGGCGATCCTGGCCGGAGCCACGCAGCAGGGGCCGATCCAGTGGTGGACGCCTGACAGCCAGGAGGCGCTGGCGATCCTCGACGTACGCGCTGGGTGGTCGCGCGGCGTGGCCTGGTCGCCGGACGGCACGCTGCTGGCCTCGACCGGGGAAGATGGTCACGTGCGGTTGTGGGACGTGAGTACGCGCCAGGAGCTGATCCGCCTGGGAGTGGGATCGGCGGTGTGGGGCGTGGCCTGGTCGCCGGACGGATCGCGCCTCGTCTCTGGCAGCGGTCGGTACCAGTCCACGCGCGGCAATAACCTGCTGCGGATCTGGGGAATCGCCGCGGACGCCTCCGAGTGAACCAACCGTTGGTTGAAAAGACGGTCTCTCCGTCGTACACTAGGAATCGATGGTCAATGGGGCCTGGCAGGAGAAACCGATGCATAAACCCTCGCGCCCATTCGTGCTGCTGCTCGGGGTGGTGCTGTTTGCTGCCGCGTGCACCAGCGCGCCGACGAAAGTCTCGCCCACGGCCACTCCACCATCGAACCGCCCCGTCATCAAACTGGCGGTGCTGCCCTGGCTCGCTGCCGAACTCGACGTCCGGATCGCCCAACGCCTCCTCGAACATGAACTGGGGTATCCGGTCGAATTGATCCCGGTGGTGCCTGCCTCCCAGTTCGACGAACTGGCGGCGGGGAACATCCACGCCAGCCTGGAACTCTGGACCACCTCCTATCCGGCTCAAATCGAGCAGTACATCCACCGGGACGGGGCCGTCGAAAATGGCGGCCCGCTGGGAGTCGTCGGGCATTCCGGCCTCTTCGTGCCGGATTACGTGCTCCTCAAATATCCCATGCTGCGCAGTTGGGAGAGTCTCAAAGACCCGCAGATCGTCGCGGCCTTTGCCGCCTCAAGCCCGCCTGACCGGGGGCGCATCATCGGCGGCGATCCGGATTGGATCGATCAGAAGCACGGGGTATTGGCCGTCAAGAACCTGGGGTTGAACTTTGACGTCGATTTCACCGGATCGGAAGCGGCGGAAGTGGCGGCGCTGACCGTGGCGTACGAGGCGCATGAGTCGTTCCTGGCGTTTTTCTGGACGCCGCATTGGATCTTGGGCATCTACGATCTGTACCGCGTGGCGCTGCCGCCCTATTCGGAGGACTGCTACGCCGTCGAGGCGCAGATCGCCTGTGACTTTCCTGAAGATCGCCTGCTCAAGATCTTCTGGCCGGGACTGGCTGAGTATGCGCCGGACGCCTACCAGTTCCTCAAGCGCTTCACCCTTACCAACAACGATCAGATCCAGATGATGGCCCAGGTTCAGGCCGATCACGCGACGGTGGACCAGGTCGTCCAGCAGTGGATCGAGGAGAATCAAGCCGTCTGGCAGGCCTGGCTGCCCTAAACAAAAACGGCGCAGGGAGTTTTCCCCGCGCCGCTTGTGTTCTGGTTCAGCGCCGTCGTTACTGGTTGATGGGCAGGATGTCGCCCAGCAGGCTGTTGTACGACGGATCTTCGGGAATACGGTCCATCCAGTCGCTGCGTTCGTCGATCTTGGCCGCGTCTTTGAGCGCTTGCAGCCAGTCGTCGAAGGCTTTCTGCTGCTTGGTGCTCAGTTCGCTGGGGGTCAGCGTGCGCACTTCGCGCGCTTCTACCTGGATGATGTGGTAGCCGTATTCGGTCTCGATCGGCCCCACGATCTCGCCAATGGTCGAATTCAACACCGCGTCCTTGAAGGCCGCCACATAGCCGTCAGGGCTGGCCCATCCCAACTCGCCACCCTGGGTGGCACTGCCGGTGTCGTTGGACACGGCTTGGGCCAGGTCGGCAAAGGGTTCGCCATTTTGCAGCGCCAACAGGGCCGCATCGGCACGCGCTTTCGCGTCGGCTTTCTGTTCGTCGGTCGGCGGCGTCGTGGATTGAGGATTCGTCGGGTCGAACGCGAACAACATGTGGCGGGCGTTCACCTGGAGTTCGTCGGGCGCAATATCCTTGTTCAGTTCAGCCTGAACGGCATCGCGGATGGCCTGGTAGTAGAAGATGTCCCGGATCGCGCTCTTGCCGACATCGACCGTTTTGTTCGCTTCGGCGTAGAAATCTTTGGCCGAAGCGTCGATGGTCCCCATGATCTGGGTCGCGTCCAGCGTAGCCGTCGGAGTGGGTGACTCCGTCGGGGTGGGGGACAGGGTCGCAGTCGGGCTGGGGCCGGGCGTGGCCGTCTCGGTCGGGACCGGCGTGGCCGAGGGGATCAGCGTCGCCGACGGCGTGTAGGTGATCGCCGGGGGCGTGAAGGTCGCGCTGGGCGTCAGGGTGGGCGTCTCCGACGGGATCGGCGTTTCTGACGGCGTGCTGCTCGGCGTAGACGAGACTAGCGGGGTCAGCGTGATGGTCGGTGTCAGGGTGGGGGTGGCCGTCTCGGCAGATGGCGCGCTCAGCCCGGCCAACTGGCCCATGAAGGTGTCAACCTGCTTGTCAACTTCCGGACCATTCTTGTCGATCTTGATCCCCATCTTCTTCGCGCCCTGCTCGACGATGACGTCTTCCTCCATCTGGTCGCGCACCTGGCTGCCCATCAGGATCGGGCTTTGCAAGTAGCTCAACTGCTGGCTGGCATACTGCTGGATCAGGTCGATGTTGCCGCCGGACAGATTGTACAACTGGCGGATTTCCGACGCGGTCTGCCAACGGGTAAAGCGTACCCGCTCTTCAAAATCACTGGTCGAGACTTTGTGGCCGTTGATGGTGAACACGGCCTGCCGGGGATGGATAATCTGCTCAAAGAAAATCGCGTATCCCAGGATCAAGACCACCACCGTCACCAGGGCCACCGCTGCAATGATAGCCCGCCGCTGCCACATCATCTCGCGCTCGTGACGCGACTTGTATTGTCTGCGGCGCTCCAGGTCTTCCGCGCTCATACGGCGTGCGCGCGGTCCTCCGGTTGTTCCTTTTTTAGCCATAAAAAATTTCTCCTACGCAGATGTAGCATGTGCCGGCCTGGCTTCTGAGCGTGGATGCAGAGGGCCAGGCCGGAAATTGACAGGTTTTTAGCCGCGATTGTGCTCGTCGGTGAAGGGCAGCAGGGCCAACTGACGAGCGCGCTTGATCTGGCGGGCCAACAGCCGCTGGTTCTTCGAGCTAAGCCCCGTCTGACGGCGCGGGCGAATCTTGGCCCGTTCGGTCATGAAGCGGCGCAGGGTATCTACATCTTTGTAGTTGGGCACCGTCTTGCTGGTGCGGAAGTAGTCTTCTTTCCGCCGTGAGCCGTGCGAACGGTCGCCCCGACCGCCGCCTGACCCACGATCGTCGGATTCCATCTCGTCGTCGAGATCGTCGTTCTGGTCGTCATCCCACGGGTTATTACGCTTGCTCACCTGGAATTCTCCTTGCTGTTAGAATGGAAAGTGATCTTTGTCTTCGTTCGTCGTTTCGTCGTCGTGCAGGTCTTGGGCCCCGTGACGATCCCCAAGCAGGATCATCTCGTTGGCCACCAGTTCGGTCCGGTAGTGGCGGGTGCCGTTTTCGTCTTCCCAGCCGCGCGTTTGCAGGCGGCCTTCGACGTAGACCTGCTGCCCCTTGGTCAGGTGCGTTTTGCAGATCTCGGCCAGGTTGCCCCAGGCCACGACATTGAACCATTCGGTTTCTTCGCGCCGCTCGCCGTCGGATGATGTCCAGGTGCGGCTGGTGGCCACGCTGAAGCTGGCTACAGGCCGCCCGCTAGGGGTGTATCGCAGTTCGGGATCACGCCCCAGGGTCCCGATGATCATCACCTTGTTCAGTCCACGAGCCATCGCGCGTCGCGCTCCTTACCCGGTGGTTATTCGTCCAGCCGCACGACGAGGTGCCGCAGCACCTGATCATTGAGCCGCAGGCCGCGTTCCAGTTCGGCGACCTGCTGAGTCGGAAAATCCATCTGG
>CAYRWY010000144.1:0-6872 GCA_964427955.1 uncultured Anaerolineaceae bacterium | reverse complement strand
GAGCCGCAGGCCGCGTTCCAGTTCGGCGACCTGCTGAGTCGGAAAATCCATCTGGAAGAAGATGTAATAGCCTTCGCGGAAATCCCGGATCGGATAGGCGAGACGGCGGCGGCCCCAATTGTCGACGTTGTTGACTTTGCCACCAAGCTGCTCGACGCGGGCCTGAACGTTCCCGATCACGGTCTTGGTTTCGGGTTCGGGCACATTGCTGGGGATAATGAATCCCAATTCGTAAGGACGGTTCACTGTGGGAATATCTCCTTTCCACGGGTTTGCCCCATTTGCTGGCGGGCGCCAGCGCGCGAGGCGGAAAGTGGCCCGCGATTGTCGGATAAGAGGTGCGGGCACTTTAGCGGTCAGAATAGTACCGCAGCCGCAGCGGTTTGACAAGATGGGACTTCGCGAACCCTCAGGCGGCGCGATAATCACGCTGTGGTCACGTTGGCCGGGCACAATCATGATGTCAGCCGTTGTTCGCTGACCGCGATCTATACTACACTTAATCACATAGCTATTCAGCAGATCAGTCACAAGGAGGCAATAAGCCTATGCCTGTAAAACGGGTTGTCTTCACCCTGTTGATCGTTCTCGCCCTGGCGCTCCCCTCTATCCCGGTACTGGCCAGTCCGGCAGGGCAGGGGAGTTCGTCCGCTGCCGTGCTGCGCGGGGCGCTGGACGAGGTGCGCCAGCGGGCAGCCCAAAATCTGGATCTGGACCGGGAGCGTGCGATCCTGGCCCGGCAGATGGCGGCTATTCCGCAGCGTCCCCCGGTGGACCTCTCGAAGCAGTCGCAGACGGTGGCCGACTGGACGGTGATGGTCTATATCGCCGCGGATAACAATCTCGAGCCTGCCGGGTTGTGGGATCTCAACGAAATGGAAGCGGTGGGATCGTCGCCCCGCGTGAACGTCGTGGTGCAGATCGACCGCTCGCCGGAATACGTGGATTGGGACGGCAACTGGGTCGGCGCGCACCGCTATTACGTGCAGCAGGACCAGAACAGCGACGTCGTGTCGTCGCCCGTGCTGCAAGACCTCGGCGAGATCGACAGCGGCGATCCGCAGACCGTGGCCGATTTTGGGACGTGGGCGATCACCAACTATCCGGCGCAGAAATACATGTTCGTGCTGTGGGATCACGGCGGGGCCTGGATCGGCAATGCCAGCGATGAATCGACCGGCAACGACCTGGACCTGCTCGAAGTGACCAGCGCCCTGAACCAGATCAAGGCCAACACGGGCATCCAAAAGCTGGAAGTCATGGGCTTCGACATGTGCCTGATGGCCCAGTTGGAAGTGTTCCAGACCGTCCAGCCGTTTGCGAACTATGCCATTGCCTCCGAAGAGACCGAACCCGGCGCGGGCTGGAACTACCTGTTCCTGAACGAGCTGGTCAACGATCCGACCATGAACGGCGCGCAGGCCGGGACCTTCGTCGTCAAGTATTTCATGGACTTCTTGCGCGAATACGTGGGGGATCAGGACGTCTACGGGTTGGCCGTGGTCGATCTGGCCCAGGCGCAGAATATGTTCGCGGCAGTGGACCAGTTCACGGCGGCGGTCGGCGCCAATCCTCAGGGATCGATGAGCGCCATTGCCGACGCTCGTAACAATACCATCAGCTACGGTGGCAACGACGATCCCAAGTATCGCGATGTCTGGTCCTCGGTGGACGTCTACCGCTTCGCCGAGCTGCTGGGGCAGATCTCGACCATTCCGGAGATTCAGCAGGCGTCGGCAGGCATAACCCAGGCCGTCGGCTCGTTCGTGGTCTACACCGATCACAACGCGGCGCTGGAAGGCTCGCACGGCCTCTCGATCTACTTCCCGGCCAACATCAAAGCCTACAAGATCGGGGCCTTCAACGAACGCTATCCGAACGAGACGCCGCCGGAGATGCAGCCCTGGGTCGATTTTCTCGGCGTCTTCCACGGCACGGCGACCAACGTCGTCACCACGGCGCCGACCGTCAAGATCAACGGTGTCTATCCCGACGTGGCGAGCATCTACCAGCCCGCCGTCGTGACGATGGAAGTCAGCGGGCGCGACATCATGCAGGTCAACTACGCCGTGACCTACATCGTCAACGCCAACGAGCGCGCTGTGCTGGACTACGACTTCCTGGTCTCGCGCACGACCACCGCGTCCGGCGCCGACATCGTCGATTGGTCGGACGGCGTGACCGCGCGCACCTTCACCTGGGAGGCGGAAGTCCCGGTGTTGAGCGACGGCACGGTTTCGACTTACGGGCTGCTGATTCCGAACCAGGACAATCCCAACACGGCCATCGTCAACGGCCAGTACACCTCGGCGCGCGGCGGCGATCCGGTCAAGGCCCAGTTGGTCTTCGATCTGAACACCCGCCAATCCACCGCGCTGTGGGGCCTGAACGAGACGGCCAACGGCGGCTTGCAGCCCTTCCAGATCCAGGTCGAGGCGGGCGACAAGTTCCAGCCGCTCTGGCTGACGATGGATGCCAACAACCAGATGAGCGGCAGCAGCCTGGGCGATACGCTCACGCTGGCCAGCGACCAGTCCATCACCTTCACCAAAGTCCCGGCGCCGACGGGTCAGTATTCGATCAGCTTTGGGGCGGTCAACGTTGCAGGCGAGACGACGCTGTCCGAGGCGATGATCCAGGTCAACAACGATGGTCTGGACCCGGTCCTGCGCGGCTACACCGACCTGAACTACGGCGTGAATTTCCTGTACCCGGCGACGTGGATTCGTCCGCGCTTCACCCCGGACGGCAAGCGCCTGTTCACCGGGGAGCTGACCACCGGTACGCTGCTCAGCCTGTATCCCTACACCGACGTGACCTCCGCCGAAGAGACGGATGCCGCCATCCGCGCCAGTTGGAACGAATTGCAGGATTTGCAGATCGTCCAGCAGCGGTCGGTCGAGATCAACGGTCTTCCGGCCTATGTGACGGACTATACCTATACCTACAATAACGAAGCGCGCGTGGGGGCGGTGATCGCCATCTACGCGCCGGATCAGCAGGTCGGCTACGCCTTCGATCTCGATGCTCCGGCCAGCAACCCGGCCCCGGCCCAGGAGGCGCTCCAGGCGTTGATCAAGAGCATCAACTTCTTCCAGTCCCAGCAGGTGGTCGGCCAGAGTGACTGGCAGACGGTCACCGGGGCAGGGGGACAGGTGTCGTTCCCGGTGCCTGCCAACTGGGCAGCGGAAACCAGCGGTAACTGGTCGCTTTATGGCCCGGCGGACAACAAGGCGATCTTCGTGGGGTTGGCCTCGCAGGCTGCCTCCGGCCAGACCAACGAGCAGTTGGCCCAGGGCTGGGTGACGCAGCTTCAGGGTGGGGTGCAGAATCTCCAGATCTCCGCGTCGCAGCCGTACTACGTCGGCGGGCGCGAGTGGTTCCTGGTGGTCTTCACCTATGATGGCGATGTGAAGATGGCCGGAGCCTTCTTCACCACCACGATGGGCAGCCAGGATTACACCTTCTGGATCGAAGCGCCCGACGCGCAGTTCGACCAACTGTATGCCGACGTGTTCGCGGTGACGATTGGCGGCTTCGCGTTCACCGGGTAGGGTCGAAGGTTCTTTCCGGCCTCACCCCTAAGTCCCCTCTCCGGCCAGGCTAGAGAGGGGACTTGCGCGCCCCATGACTCCCCCTCGCCAACTTCGTTGGAGAGGGGGGCGGGGGGTGAGGCCGATACCGTCTATTTTTCCCTTGCATTACCACCGCTTTTGCCTCACCTGCGACACCCTCTCGACCATACGCTGAACGAGCTGCTTACGGGCCGATTGACGCTGAGACAAAATCTCTCTATGATGTGATTGGGGATGGGAGCGTCATGATCCGAAACATGGTTCGTTTGGCTAGTGTAATGCGCGGGTGGAGAAATCATGATACGTCTTTGGAAGTGGCTGCTCTTTTTCGGCATCGTCGCGGCCATCGTCCTGATCAGTGCTGAAAAGTCGGCATCGCAAGCTCGCCAGGCGGACACCAGTTGTTCCGATCTGGCGCAGCAGGCGATGGAAGCTGCGCTGGCGCAGTGCGCGGAGACAGGCCGCAACCAGGTCTGTTACGGGCACATCAACCTGGATGCCCAGCCTCAACCGGATGTCTCCGAGTTCAAATTCGATGCTGAAGGCGACCGTGTGCGGGTCACCGACCTGCAAAGCCTCCGCCTGAGTTCGGTGGATCTCGTGCAGGATGCCTGGGGGATCGCGCTGCTCAAGCTCCAGGCCAGTCTGCCCGACAGCTCCGATCAGAACGTGACCCTGATCATGTTTGGCAACGTCCAGGTCGAAAACGCGGCCCGGTCCGTCCCCCTGGCCGCGGTGACCGTGGACACCTCCCGCTACCTGAACATCCGCAGCGCCCCATCGCTCGACGCGGATATTCTGGGGGCTGTCGCGCCGGGCGAGAGTCTGACCGCGACCGGTCGCCTCGCCGATGGGAGTTGGCTGCGAGTGGAAGTTCCCGATTCGGCTGCGACCGGCTGGGTGTTTGCCGACTTCGTGAGCGGCTCAGGCACCGCGGCGCTCGATGTGGTGGACTTCGCCGAGCCGTATTATAGCCCCATGCAGGCGTTCTACTTCCAGAGTGGGGCGATTTCCGACGTGTGCCAAGAGGCTCCCAACGGCCTGTTGGTCCAGACGCCGGAAGGGGTGGGCCGGGTGACCTTCCTGATCAACGAGGTCAACGTCCAGTTCGGCTCGACGCTCTTTTTCCGCAGCGAGCCTGGTCGCCAGATGAGCATCGATGTCCTGGAAGGCTCGGCCATCGTGACGGCGTTTGGCAAGACGGTCCAACTGGCCCAGGGCAGCGGCCTGGACATCCCGATCACCGGCGACCTGCGCGCCTCAGGGGTGCCTGGTGATCCGCGCCCCTATCGCCTCGACACGGTGCAGTTCGTCCCGCTCGACCTGCTGCCGCTGGAGATCGAGATCGCGCCGCCGGTAGACGAGACGGTGCTCGCGGCAGAGCCGCCGGTTGTCGTCCCCTCGCCTGTTCCGACCGATCCGCCGGAGCCGACGGCGACTCCGGTGCCGCCGCCCACGGCGACCAATGGCCCGGACCGGCCCAGACCGACGGCAGTCCCGACGGATACGCCGACTCCGGTGCCTACCGACACGCCTACGCCGACGGACACGGACACCCCGGTCCCGACGGATACGCCCGCCCCAACCGACACCTATACGCCGGTGCCCACTGATACCCCGACTTCGACGCCCACGGAGGGCTGCGCGCCGCCCGGCGACTACCGACCGCTGCACCTGGAGTCGCTCTGCTCTCCGGACCCTGACAGCTACCGGGTGTGGTCGGTGACGAACGCGAATTTCGAGTCGATTGATTTTACCTGGGCGGTGCATGGCTCCGGCCAATCGGGCGGGGGAACGGTGGGCGCGGCGACGTGCAGTGGCTCTACCTCGACGACCTTCACGACCGCCGCCGAGGCTGGCTCGAACACGGTGTCCATCTTTGTGAGCGGCGTCAGGCAGGATACGGCGCCCAGTCACGGCGGGACGTGCCCGTAAGTACATCCAGGTCGATTCTTGCGGGTGTTTTTCGTAGGGGCGTCAGCTTGCTGCGCCCTGGGCAGAGCCCTACTCGCCACAGCATGAGATTCGTCTTCGTCCAGGCTCTCGTGGGGGTTCCCAGGAGGGCCTGGGATCGTTGCAAGTCCGCGCGCTTGGGGCTATAGTCTACCCATCCTGCAACGGTCGCTCGCCAAGATGGAGTCGTTATGTTTCAAGCCGATAACCCTACTTCTCCCCTATTCCTGGGCCTGTTGTTCGCCATTCTGTTGGACGTGATCTACGCCTGGTCAGGAATCGTGCGTGGCGAGCTGCCGAACATGCGGGTCAGTTTGCGTGGGGCACGGGTGGCCGGGGGCCTCGCGGTCGCGTCTGCGATCTTCGTGCTGCTGTCCTTCCGCTTCTACTACAACTATCTTGAATTCTTCGGCACGGTCGCCCTCATCATCGCCGCCGGGTTGTTTGTGGCGGGGATTCTGCTCGCCGAGCGTATTCCGGATTAACCTCTATGCTGGATAGCCTGCTGTATTCCGAACGCCGCTGGCCCACGGCGACCCTGTTGGGCGCAGCGGTGGGGCTGATCGGTGCGACGTTCGGCCTGCTGATCGTCTTGCTCGGCCCGGTCATGGCTTTTGGCGCGCTGCTGGGAGCGGGCGTGGCGCTCTACGTCCTCACCGACCTGGACGGCGCCCTGTACGTGACCGTCGCCGTGATCGCGCTGCTGCCTTTCGGCAAGGTGCCGCTGCCCGTTTCTCCAACGCCGACCTTTCTGGACGGCGCGCTGCTGGCCTTCATGCTGGTTTATGCCTTCCAGTGGATGACCGGGCGGCGGCGGCTGTTCCATTCGACGCCGGTCGTCCCGCTCATGATCGGCTTCACCGGGCTGATGCTGCTGGCTTACCTGCTGGGGCTGCGTTATGCCCCGCTGGACCTGCGCACGCTGCGCACCGTGATCGAGATGGTGCTCAGCCTGCTGCTGATCCCGGTGCTGGGCGACGTCGTGCGCGACGAACAGCGGCTGCGGCGGATCGTGCTGGTGCTGATCGTGGGCGGCGCGGTCTCGGCCCTGCTGGGGATCGTGCTGTGGGCGCTGCCCGACATTACCGCCGAGGCGCTGCTCGACCGGCTGGGGCGTTTCCAATACCCGGTCGGCGGCGTGCTGCGCTACCGCGCGAATTATGGTTCGGTGCTCAACGAGCGGGCGATTGGCACGTGGATCGACCCGAATGCGTTCGGCGGCTTTCTGCTCATGATCGGCGCGCTGACGGCCCCGCAGCTCTTTGCGCGGCGGAAGATGATCGAACGCGGGATCATGGCGGGCTGCCTGGGGCTGATCGTGTTGGCGCTGTTCCTGACCGACTC
>CAYRWY010000143.1:0-12880 GCA_964427955.1 uncultured Anaerolineaceae bacterium | reverse complement strand
AATAGTGGGTGAAGGGATGTTCCATCGCCCGCAGTTCGGGCAGCCGCCGGACCTGCACCAGCACCCGCAGCCACACCGCGATCCCGGCCAACACCGCCAGCGTCGCCTGCCAGTCGTTCATGTTGGCGACGTTGCGCTCGGTCGCGATCTCGCGCGGGACCAGGTTGTAGTACAGCTTATCCAGGGCGACGACGGCCCGGATGGGCGTCTCGAACAGCGATCCCAGGGCGAAGGCATAGGACTTCTGATAGTCGTAGAAGCCCATGAACTTCACGGCCCAGCCGACCAGGGCCAGCACCCACAGGATCGCCGCGACCTGCCAGGCCGCCCGCGTGATGTAGCCGCGCCGCAGCGGGCGCTGGGCCGCCTGGACGAGCAAGACGCCCATGATCAGGGGGAACAAAGCCATGTAGAAGGGCACCGAGCCGTTCGATTCGAACATCGATCCCGGCGGGCGGGTGGCGTTGTAGCGCAACTGGGCCGCTAACACGATCACTGCCAGCAACAGGAAGGCGGCGTTGCGTTTCCAGTCTTCCAGCAAGGTCCAGATCGCCCCGGCCAGCACCGCCAGCAGTACGAACCCTGCGGCGGGCAGCACTATGTCGGCGTAATCACCGACGAAGGTCAGCCAGAGCGCGGCCCAGATCCACAGGATGATGGGCAGCGCCACGCCCAGCGCGCTGCCGGTGGCGCTGGCGCGCTGCTGCCAGGAGCGGGCGGGCGGGGCCAGGGTGCCATCTTTGGTCAGGCCGCCGCTGGCATAGCTCGTCAAACGGCGTACCAGGGTGTTGAGCAGGACGACCAGGACGATCACAATCAGCGCCAACCCGAAATCAGAGCGGAACTTCACGTCGGACCAGATGGTGAAGGCGGCGCTGGGCAGTTTGCCGCGCTCCAACTTCTGCACGGCATCGGGCACCAGCGTGCGCACGATCTCGCTGCCCGCGATGTAACCGCCTGCGCCGAGGATGAACCATAACAGCCCGCTGTGGCGCTTTTTGTGAGCAGCCCAGGCCAGGTAAAGGGACACCAGGAGCACTATCGGCCAGGAACGGGGGATCGTGACCGTGTCGAACAAGGTAAACAGAGGATGGTCAAGCCATTTAATCACGTACTCGTCCTTTCACAAAACGGCCTGGCGAGTACAGGCACTATATCCTAATTGTATATACAGGTTGATTATGCTTCCATTCAATACTTCTGTCAACCAGTCCGTCTGCCCACTTGTCTTGACAGCATAAGCGGAGTATACTAAATTTGTCTATACAATTTAAGCGATTGAATTTTTGAAAGAGGTGGCTTTTGAGCACAACTTCTTTTCACGCCACTTTAGTCAGCCACACCCATTGGGATCGGGCCTGGTACTGCACGTTTCAGGAATACCGTATCCGGCTGGTGCGCCTGGTTGATCGCCTGCTCGCTCTCCTCGATAACGACCCCGGGTTTCGCGTCTTCATGCTCGACGGGCAGATGAGCGTCCTGGAAGACTATCTCGACGTCCGGCCCGACCGTGCCGCCCAACTTCAGAATTACTGCAAGGCCGGGCGTCTGCAAGTTGGCCCCTGGTACGTCCTGGCCGACGAATTTCTCGTCAGCCCCGAGGCGCTGATCCGCAACCTGATGGCCGGTCACCGCATGGGATTGGCCTACGGCGGCGTCATGAAGGTGGGCTATGTGCCGGATGGCTTTGGGCACATCGCGCAGCTTCCGCAAATTTTCCGCGGGTTTGGGATCGACAACGCCTTCTTCTGGCGCGGCATGGGCGCGGACGGCGACCGCCTGGGCACCGAGTTCGAATGGCAGGCCCCGGACGGCTCGTGCGTCACCACGATCCTGATGCCGTGGGGCTACCACAACGTGACCAACCTGGGCTATGCCATCCACTGGGGTGACGTCTCGCAGATGCAGTTCGACTGGGAGCTGGCGCTGGGCAAGATCGAGGGCGCGGTCGAAAAGCTCAAACCGATGGCGAACACCGATGCCCTGCTGCTGATGAACGGCATCGATCACGCCGAGGCTGAGCCGCGCATCCCCGAAGTGATCCGCCGCGCGAACGCGCAGTTGTCCGGCGTGGAGATCCATCACGGCACGCTGTTGGAGCATTTACGGCGCGTCCGGGAGTCTCACGTCGATCTGCCCGGCTTTGAGGGCGAGTTCCGCTGGGGGCGCTATTCCGAGATTTTGCAGGGCGTCTATTCCACCCGCATCCACCTCAAACAGCAGAATCACGCGGGCGAGACCCTGCTGGAACGCTACATGGAACCGCTGGCGGCGCTGGCCTGGCTGTCCGGCGCGGACATTCCCGAAGGCACTCCGGCCCTGACGGCGCTGGCCTGGCGCTGGCTGCTGTTGAACCACCCCCACGACGACATTTACGGCAGCGGGATCGACGAAGTCCATCACGAAATGGCGTTCCGCTTCAGCCAGTCCCGCCAGGTGGCGCAAGCCCTGGTGCGCGATAACCTGCGCCAGTTGGCGCGGCAGATCGACATGACCGGCCAGGACGGCACCCCGGTGCTGGTGTATAACCCGCTGGGTTGGGCGCGCGACGAGATCGTCGAGGCGCTGATCGAGTTCGAGTTCGATGACCCGAAGGCCGGTCACTTCCAACTGGTCGACTCGACGGGGCGCGTCGTGCCGCACCAGGTGATCAAGGATGAGCAGCGGTTCTGGATGGAAGTGCTCAAGCCCAACCGCAAACGCTGCGTGCGGGTGTTGTTTCCGGCGCACGTTCCCGCGCTGGGCTGGACCACCTTCTACGCCCAACCCGCCAGCCATCCGCCTGCCGCCGCGTTGGACCTGCAAGCGTCCGATCACGGTGCCGAGAACCAGTTCTTGTCGTTCACGATTGCCGGTGACGGCGGCCTGACGGTGACGGACAAGCGCACCGGCCAGACCTACCGCGATCTGCATCATTTTTCCGATACCGAGGACACCGGCGACGAGTATTCCTACTGCCCGCTGCCCGAATTCAGCCAGACCATCAGCACCGCCGGAACCCAGGCGCAGATCACACGCGAAGAAGCCGGACCCTGCCGCGTGGCTTTCCGGGTCGAATGCACCCTGCACATCCCGGTGGGTCTGACCGAAGATCGCCAGCGCCGCAGCCGCGAGACGGTGGCGCTGCCGGTAGTGTCGTACCTGTATCTGTACGCGGGTCAGCCCGGCATCTACATCACCACCGAGATCGACAACCCGGCGCACGATCACAAGCTGAGCGTGCATTTCCCGACCGGGCTGCGCGTGGCCCAGGCGCACGTGGACGAGTCGTTCATGGTCGCCGCGCGCGATCTGCACCAACCGGATTCGACCGGCTGGGTGGAAGACCCTAGCCCGTTGATGCACCAGCGCACCTTTACCGATCTCAGCGACGGGACGCGCGGCCTGGCCGTGCTCAATCGCGGGCTGCCGTCGGTCGAAGTCGGCGAAGACGGCGCGATTGACCTGACGCTGCTGCGCTCGGTCGGCTGGCTCTCGCGGGACGATCTGTGGGTGCGCCGGGTCGCCGCGGGACCGTTGGTGCCGACCCCTGGCGCGCAGTGTCTCGGCCCCTACCGCTACGAATACGCGATCCTGCCCCACGCGGGCGACTGGCAGAACGTGTACCAGGTGGCCCACAACTACAACGCGCCGGTGCTCGCCCGCCGGGCGGATACGCATCCGGGGCTGGAACTGCGCGAGATGAACATCACGGGCGACGATCCCAACCTCGTCACGCCGATCCCCTGGCCGCGCGGCGGATCGCTGCGCCCCGATTTCAGCGTGATCGCCATCGAGTCCCCCGCGCTGGTCTTGAGCGCCGTCCGCCGCAGCGAGCGCGATACCCTGATCGTGCGCTTCTACAACATCACGCGCCAGCCGGTCGCCAGCGCGGTGACCTGCGGGCTGCCGGTCGCGCAGGTGTTTCGGACCAACCTGGCGGAAGAACGCCAGGACCCGTTAGCCCATTCCGGCGGCGTGGTCCGGCTCGACGTCCGGGGGGGCGAAGTCGTCACGCTCGAATTTGTTCTGGCAGGGGGGTGAGACCGATGGCGGAAATGACTTCCAGGCAGCGAATGCTCACCGCCCTGACCGGCGGGGTGCCGGATCGTCTGCCGGTGACGACCCATCACGTGATGCCGTACTTTCTCGAAAAATATATGGGCGGCATGTCCTACCGGGAATTCTTCGACCACTTCGGCCTGGATGCCTGGCTGTGGACGGTGCCTTATAAGCCCGACCAAGCGAAGGGGGAGTATTTCGATCCCTGCCAGACCTTCATCCACCCGCTGGATCATACCCATCGCGTGGTGTCGGACCACTGGCGGATCGAGACCGAAGACCTCCCGGACCCCCAGTACAAGACGACTCGCTACCGTTTCGTCACGCCTAAAGGCGCGCTGTCGATGGTGCTGCAAGGTAACGGCTATACCGATTGGGTGATCGAGCCGCTCATCAAGGACAAGCGCGACATCGGCCTGATCGCGGCGTATGTGACGCACCCGAAATGCGATGTCGAAGCGGTCAACCGCCGCGCGGCGGAGTTTGGCGAGCGCGGCCTGATCCGCGGCCACATCACCTATTTCGACGTCTACGGCCAGCCGGGCTGCTGGCAGGATGCCGTCGAACTCGTCGGCACCGAGCGGCTGATCATGGAAACCTACGACGATCCGGAGTGGGTGCACGAGCTGATCGCCATCTTGCAGGCGCGCAAAAAGACGTTCATCCAATCGCTGGCCGGGGCGCGCTACGACGTGTTGGAGTTGGGCGGCGGCGCGGCGTCGTCCACCGTGATCTCCCCGAAGCTGTTCGATAAATTCGTCGCCCCCTACGATGCCGAGCTGATCGACCTGGCGCACCAGGCCGGCCAGCGCATCGTCTACCATACCTGCGGCGGGATGATGCCCCTGCTGGAACGCATTGCCGACATGCGGCCCGATGCGATGGAAACCTTCACCCCGCCTGACATGGGCGGCGATATGCGGTTGACGGAAGCCAAACAGCGGATCGGCCACCGGGTCTGTTTCATCGGCGGGTTCGACCAGGGCCATTATTTTACGAAGTGTACGCCTGAGCAGACCCGCGCCGAAGTGCGCCGCTGTTTCGAGGAAGCAGGTCCTCGCGGCGGCTACATCCTTAGCCCGTCCGATCACTTCTTCGACGCGGAACCGGCGCTGTTCGCGGCGTTTGCCGACGAAGCCCGGCGCTGCGTGTACGGGCAAGCATGAATGAGGCTGAGATGCGCGGCTTTAAGGGTACGACACCTGAAGCAGCGGAGGAAACAACTTGGCACAAGTCATATTTAGATGATTAGGAGAGGAAAAGATGTCTGATCGTAAGGGTATTTCACGCCGTACCTTCTTGAAGGGCACCGCTGCTGCCGCGACGTGGGCGGCACTCGGCGGCAAGTTCCAATCGCAGGGCATGTTCAAGCCCAATGTCATCCATGCCGCCAACGAAGTTGTCCTGGCTGTTCAGGAATTCGCGCACGAAGCCATCAAAGCCGTACTCCCCGACTTTGAAGCGGCGACTGGCCTGACGGTCAAGCTGGAAAGCGGCCCGGTCAGCGGTGTCGATATGTTGACCAAGTACGCCGCAGCGTTTGCGGCGGGCAACAGCCCGGTGGACGTGATAAGCGATGCGGACGACGATGGTCCCACCTTCTATCGCGCGGGCTACATGCTGTCGCTGGAAGACATCATCCCGGCGGAAACCTGGGCGGACTTCCCGTCGAGCTTCGACAGCCAGATCGAGAAGTTCCACAGCTTCGATGGGGTGCGCTATCGCGTCCCGCATGAATTTGCTATCGGCTACTTCTTCACCCGCAAGGATTGGCTGGACGAAAAAGGTGTCAAGGCTCCGGCGACCTGGGACGAAGTGGTCGAGACCGGCAAGATGTTCTCCGATTCGGCGACCGGCGTCTGGGGCACGACCGATGGCCTGGTCAAACCCTCGCTGCTGTACGTCTACGTAGCCTACCTGTGCTCGCAGACGGGCGGCGATGTCTTCGCCTTTGATGAGGGCACGGCGACCGCGCTGCAATTCCTGTACGACATGATCCACACCCACAAGATCTTCCCCGACACGGCGCTCAACGACGACTACACCAAGCAGAACGAGCTGTACATGGCCGACAAAGTCGCGTTCATGCGCCAGTGGCCGTTCTTCCGTGATGTCGCCAAGGGCAATGCCGAGTGGTACACGGCGGACAAGATCAAGATCGAACTGCCGCCTGCCGGCCCGGCGGGCAGCAAGGCGTGGTGGGGCGGCTGGGGCTGGTCGGTTCCCAAGTCGGCTCCCAATGTGGACGGCGCGAAGGAACTGATCAAGTTCATCACCTCGAACGAGATCGCGCCCAAGCTGGCGAAGGGCCAGTCCTGGTTCATCATGCCCCGCGCGTCGATCCTGGCCGCCTTTGAAGGCTCCGACGACTCGATTGTCGAGGCGATGGGTGTCTATGCGGAAGCCGGTGTCCCGGCGGCGCGTCCGTTCCACGCCAAAGTGGGCGAAGCCCAGACCATCGTGGACGACATGGCGTCGCTGTTCCTGACCAAGCAGGCCTCGCTGTCCGACGTGCTGAAGCAAGGGCAGGAATTGATCAAGGCGTTGGACGAGTAAACGCTGCGGTAAAATGGGGTCGTTACGGGCGATGGCAGGTTACAAGGACCTGCCATCGTTTTTGTTGGGTAGGATCGGAGGTTACGCCGCCGTTTCGTGATCCTCGGCGGGAGGCGCGGGATCGGCGGCAGCGGGGGCCGTCTCGGCCTGGTCGATTTCCGCCGCGATTTCCTCTACCGCGCGGGTGGCCTCCGTCAACATCTTGCGAGCGGGCTGCATGGTGCGAATATCCTGCACCCCCTGGCCCAGTTCGCGCGCGGCGTCCAACAGCTCTTTGCCGTCGTCGCCCAGGTCGCTCTCAAGTTCCTTGACCACATCGGCCCACATCAGGCGCGCTTTGCGCACCCAGCGTCCCAACTCACGCGCCCATTTCACCGTGTTTTCGGGACCGCCGACCACGAACAGAATCACCAAGACGATGATGATCTCCGAGATCCCAACACCCAAAATACCGTCCATAGATCAACCTCTAGTGAGCGCGCCTACTTGCGGCGCAGGTGACGAGGATAGGCGATGGCCGCCAGACCAATGCTGATCGCGTACAGGCCCAGCAGGGGGCCCATCACCAGCAGCATGTTGAATGGGTCTACGGTCGGCGTGATCATGGCTGCGGCTATCGCTGATACGACGACCGCCAGCCGCCAGTTGCGCAGGAGCACGCGATGCCCCACGATGCCCAGCCGCGCCAGCACGAAAATCACCACCGGCATTTCGAAGGCCACGCCGATCCAGAACAGCAGCGAGGTCAGGAACCGGATGTAAAGTTCTGCCGTCCATTCCGGGCGGAACACGTCGCCCTCGAAGTTGCGCAAGAAGCGGAGCGCCGCCGGGGTCAGGACGAACCAGGCGAAGGACACCCCGGTCAAGAAAAAGAAGGTCGTGGCGGGCAGCGCCAGGTAAATCCAGCGTTTTTCGTGGCGGTACAGGCCCGGCGCGACGAACATGAACAATTGGAAGGTGATATACGGGCTGGCACCAATCGCACCGGCCAGCAGCGCGACCCGGAAATAGATCACGACACTTTCCGTCGGGCCGAGCACCTGCAATTTGTTGTCGTAGGGCGTGATCAGGTAGCGCAGCAGCGGGCCGGTGAAGACCGAGGCCAGGATCACGCCGAGCATGAGGGCGAACACGGATCTGAACAGCCGGGATCGCAGCTCGTTGAGATGATCCAGCAGGCTGAGTGGCGTCTCGTCGATGTCACCGGCAATCGTCTGCCGCAGATCCGGGTGTTGAGCCTCGTGCGGCTGAATGTCTTTCGGAGAAACCGCATTGTGAGACATGCGTTACCATTCCTTGCTAGGCGGATGAGATACAGTGTGCGAAGGCGGAGATCCTAGCGGGTGATGGTATCTCCCTCGTCCCCTTTAAGTCCCTGGCGGAACTCGCGGACCGCCGAACCAATCTCGCCGCCGAGCTTCGATACCCGTCCTATGCCAAACACCAGGATGACGATCACCAGAATTATTATCAACTCAGGGGTTCCCATCGGACCAAACTCCTTGTTCTGCCAAAAAACATTACCTCGAGTAAAAATCCCGGAGAGTATAACACGGAAGGTTGACAGCCGCGCAAAATGAACCTTCAATGGAAGGGTGTCAATGTTTTGCGAGGAGGAACCAGGTGATGAGAATTCTCACAGCGGATGAAGTCCGCGCGGCGGTCGATATGCGCGCGGCGATTGAGGCCATGCGCACGGGCTTTGCGGCGCTGTCGGCTGGACGGGCGCACGTACCCTTGCGCAGTGCGCTGGAAATTCCGGGGGGCGTGCTGCTGACCATGCC
The DNA here is from genome assembly GCA_964427955.1 of uncultured Anaerolineaceae bacterium. Taxonomy (GTDB): domain Bacteria; phylum Chloroflexota; class Anaerolineae; order Aggregatilineales; family Aggregatilineaceae; genus JACRBK01. The sequence continues at coordinate 4,499 of CAYRWY010000143.1, read as the reverse complement.
CGCTCAAATTGGGGATGCGCCGGTCAGCGCCGTCAAAGTGGTGACGGTGTGTCCGGGCAACCCATCGCGCGGGCTGCCGACGATTTATGCCGCCGTGCTGGTGACGGATGCCCAGACCGGTGCCCCGCTGGCGCTGCTGGATGGACGCGTGCTGACGGCGCTGCGCACCGGGGCGGCGTCCGGGCTGGCGACCGAACTACTGGCCCTGCCGGACGCGTCCATCCTGGCGGTGATCGGGGCGGGCGTCCAGGCGCGCACCCAGATCGAGGCGGTTTGTGCCGTGCGCCCGATCACCGAGATCCGCGTTTTCAGTCTGGACGGCGCGGAGCAGTTGGCCGCGGAACTGCGCCAGCACTACGCCGCCCGGATCGTGGTCGCTGCGTCGCCCGCCGCCGCGGTAGCGGGCGCGCACGTCATCGTCACCGCGACGAACAGCAAAACGCCGGTGGTGCACCTGGGCGATCTCGCGCCGGGCGCGCACATCAACGGGATCGGCTCGTTTACGCCGGAGATGCAGGAGATCGCCGCGGAAGTCGTCGCGGCAGCGCGGATCGTCGTCGATCACCGGCCCAGCGCCTGGGTGGAGGCGGGCGATCTGATCATTCCGCTGCGCCAGGGCTTGATCACGGAGGACAGCGTCTATGCCGAGATCGGCGAGATCGCGGCGGGGGTGAAACCCGGACGCCGCGATCCGCAGGAGATTACGTTCTTCAAATCGGTGGGCAATGCGGTCCAGGATGCCGCGCTGGCGCAGGTGGTCATTGCGGCGGCAGACGCGCGCGGCCTGGGCACCGCGGTCGCCTGGTGATCAGCCCATGATGCCGTAAGAGTACCGCCCGGTCACCAGGTCGTTTTCGGCGAAACGTTCGGCCCGGAAGAGATGCGAGTCGATCGGGCACTGGTGATCGCCGGTCGCCAGGTCGGCCAGCATCTCGCCGGTGACGGGGGCCATCTTGAAGCCCGCGCCGCTCCAGCCGAAGGCACAGACGAAGCCCTCCAGCCCTTTCATTTTCCCGATGATCGGGTGCCAGTCGGGCGTGACGTCGTAGATGCCTGCCCAGCCCTTGCGGACCTGCGCTTCGCCCATCGCGGGCACGCGGCGCTCGGTGCGCTCGGCCATGTCGAGGTTGAAGTCCATGTCCACCGTTTCGGAATAATTGTCGGGATCGGCTTTGTTGACCGCTTCCGATACTTCCAGCGAACCGGACAGCGTGAGCAGCCCGGTTTCCGAGCGGAGGTAGAAACCCTGGATGAAGTCGCCGATGAACGGGTGACGCTCGGATAGGCTGTCCGGGCGCTGGAAGACGGCGACCTGGTGGCGGCTGTTTTCGACCGGTGTCTCGAAGCCGACGCTTTGGGCCAGGCCCGCGCCCCACGGCCCGGCGGCGTTGATCACGACCGGCGCGCTGTAATCGCCCTGCGTGGTCTTGACGCCGGTGATCCGTCCCGCCTCGGTGCAGATTTCGGTGACCATGACGTCCTGCAAGATCGCCGCGCCGAGGGCTTTGGCCCGTGCGGCATAGGCATGGGTCGCCATCGCACCGTCGGCACAGCCGGAATCCGGCTCGTACGCGCCGCCGCCGATGTCATCGACGTTGAGATACGACGCGACCCGCTGTACGGCCTGCGCGTCCAGGAACTCGACGTTGATCCCGATCTGCTTCTGCATCTCGATATTGGCCCGGAGTCCTTCCAGGTCTTGCGGCCCGACGATGAACAGCGCGCCGGTCTTGACCCAGCCCACATCGCCGCCCACAGCCTCTTCGAAGTCCTGCCAGGTGTCGAGCGCGCGCCGGGCCATGCGGGACGTGGTCTCGTTGGAGTAGTGGGTACGGACCAGGCCGACCGTGCGCCCGGTGCCGCCCGCCGCCAGGTAGCGTTTTTCGAACAGAGTGACGCGGTGACCGCGTTTCGCGAGCTGGTACGCCGTGCTCGTGCCCGTGATCCCGCCGCCGATAATGATGAAATCCGTCGTTTGCTGTGCCATAGTAGTTTCCTGCCTTAAGAATTTTCGCGGATAAAAATGCGCATGATGCCTGCTGCAATCACGAAGAGGCCCCCTACGACCTGCCAGAGGGAGACGCTCTCGTGATAGAATCCAACGCCGATCAACGCGGCGGCGACAGGCTCGCCATACGAAATCGTGCCGTATTCGATGGTCTTCAGGTGCCGGAGCGCTAAGATCACCAGCGTCAACGCGCCGAAGCCGTGAATGATCCCGATGGCGATGATCCAGGGTATATCCGGCCATGTAAGATGCGCCCCGGCAGCCGCCACGACCAGCAGCATCACCAACGTGGCCCACATGAACTGGTAGAAGATCCCCCCGAAGCCGCTGGTATCGCCTTGCAGCCTGGGGTTGTTCAAGAACAGGAACAGGCCGTAGAACAGCCCCGACAACACGCCAAAGACCAGGCTTTCCAACTGTTTCGAGTTGTCTGGAATCCTGAATTCGGTAATGAACAGCGTGCCGAGCACGGCGCAGCCCAGCAGCACGCCGCTGAGCCGGTTGAACCCCTCGCCCAGGACGATGGCCGACAGCACGCTGGCGACCAGGGGGCCGAGGTAGATCAGAAAGGCCGCGTTGGCCATCGTTCCGGCAAGCACGGCCTTGATGTAGCAAACCACGAAGGCGGGCATCATGACGCCGGACGCGATCAACGCCCAGGAGTTGCGCACCTTCGTTTCGCGCGGGTCCTGGCGTGTGAACGCCCGCAGCCCCGCCAGGCACAGGAACCCGATGCCGAACCGTCCCAGCGCCATCGCGAAATCGTTGCCCGCCGACACACTGCGGACGAATACGCCCAGTGTCGCCATCATGCCGGTCCCCGCCACGGCGGCGAGGTACCAGATCAATTTCCCCTGTGTGATCGTTGTCGTGTCCACGTTGCCCGGCTGTAGGTTACGATTCGCCCAGGTAAGCATGGCGAACCCGCTGGTCGTGCAGCAGATCGGCGGCAGGCCCTTCGAGCGTGACCGTGCCGGTCTCCAACACGTAGCTGTAATTGGCCAGCCGCAGGGCCGCGCGGGCGTTTTGCTCCACCAGCAGGACGGTCACCCCCTGCTGGTTGATCGTCTGGATCGTCTCGAAGATGGCTTTGACCAGCAGCGGCGCCAGCCCCAGGGAGGGTTCGTCCAGCATGAGCAGCTTGGGACTGGCCATCAAGGCGCGCCCAATCGAGAGCATCTGCTGTTCCCCGCCCGAAAGCGTGCCGCCCAACTGCTCTTTCCGTTCGGCCAGCCGGGGAAACAGGTCGTACACCCGCAGCCGGTTGGCCTCGATGGCGATGCGGTCGCGGCCCAGCGAGTACCCGCCCATGTTCAGGTTTTCCTGCACCGTCAGCGTGGGGAAGATCTGCCGCCCCTCCGGGGCGTGGGTGAGACCCAGGTAGACGATGTGATGAGCGGGGATCAGGTGGATCGGCCTCCCATCGAAGATGATCCGTCCCTCACGCGGGCGCAGCAGGCCGGAGATGGTGCGCAGCGTGGTCGTTTTGCCCGCGCCGTTGGCCCCGATCAGCGTGACGACCTGGCCCGCCTCGACCGAGAGCGAGATATTTTTCAGAGCCTGGATGTTGCCATAGTACGTGCTGACATTATGAAGCTCAAGCAAGGCCATCGCGCTTACACCTCGACTTCCTCTTCTCCCAGGTAAGCGGAGATCACCTTGGGGTTGTGCTGAATTTCGGCGGGGGTTCCTTCGGCGATCTTGCTGCCGTCGTCCAGCACGACGATGCGATCCGAGATGCTCATCACGACTTTCATGTCGTGCTCGATGAGGAGGACGGTCACGCCGTTCTCACGGATTTTTTGAATGGTGTCCATCAGCGCCAGCCCTTCCGCTTCGTTCAGTCCGGCGGCAGGTTCGTCCAGGATGATCAGCTTCGGAGTGGTGGCCAGCGCCCGCGCGATCTCCAGACGGCGCTGATCGCCGTACGGCAGGTTGCGCGCCAGGTCGTTGGCTTTGTCCGCCAGCCCGATGAAGGCGAGATGCTTCATCGACTCGTCGATGATGTGCTGTTCTTCGGTGCGCTCGCCGGGGAGCCGGAGCAGTGCCCCGACGGCGCCCGCTTTACCCCGATGGTGTTGCCCGGCCATCACGTTTTCCAGCACCGTCAGCCGGGGGAACAGCCGGATCGTTTGGAACGTGCGCGCGATGCCACAGTGGACGATGTCGTGCGGGTGTAGCATGGGCGAAATCCCCAACCGCGCCAGCACCCACCCCGGCAGCCAGGGAATCCAGCCAGACAGCCCGGTCAAAAAGGAGCGCGCGAAACGTTCGAACCGGCGGGTATAGGTGGCGCCGATAACCTGGCCATCGAAGACGATGCTGCCGGTGGTCGGCGGGTAGATGCCGGTGATCACGTTGAAGACGGTCGTTTTGCCCGCGCCGTTAGGCCCGATGATGCTCAAGATTTCGCCGCGCTCCAGTCCGAAACTCAGGTTATCGACCGCGCGCAGCCCGCCAAAATCTCTGCTTAAAGAGGTAACTTCTAGTA
>CAYRWY010000142.1:0-12907 GCA_964427955.1 uncultured Anaerolineaceae bacterium | reverse complement strand
GCATGGTCAGCCTCTCAGGATCATGGGACATGCGCGTGGAAGATGGGCCGCGTAGGGGCAATTTGTGAATTGCCCCTACCGAAATTGAGGTACAGCCTACTTGCTGGCCAGGTACGCCTGGTAATCGTCGTCCATTTTCTGCACGAATTCTTCCGGCGTGGTCTGCTTGGCGAGCAGTTCTTGCAGCCCTGCCGTCACGGTGCTGTAGAAGGTCGGCGAAGCCCAGTCGATGTAGTGGCCTACGCCGTCGGTCTCGTTGAGATAGTTCCACGCTTTCACGATGTCGGCGAACAGCGTGCCTTCTGCGATGATCGCGGGATCGACCGGCTGCACCGGGAGGATGCCCGCCGCGACCCACAGTTCCGCCGCGCGCGCCGACATCATCCAGTCGATGTACTGCGCCGCCAGGTCGGGATTGGGCGTACTGGCCCGGATGCCATAGCCCAGCGAGGTGCCGCCCACGGACATCTTGGGCTGACCGGCATCGACCGGCGGGACCAGGAAGAACCCGAAGTCGTCGGGATTGCCGATATTGGCCAGTTCGCCGCTCAGCCAACTGCCGGTGATCATCATCGCGCCCTGGCCGTCCGCGAACAGCCGCCACGAGTCCTCGTAGCCGATGCCCTCGAAGAACTTGGTGAAGTAGCCCTTATCGACCCAGGACTGGAGCTGCGCGGCGGCTTCGGTGTTTTCCGGCGTGTTGAAGCTCACGGCGTTGCGCCCGAAAATGAAGTCGTCCAGGTATTGGCGGGTGATGTGCAGATTCTGGAGTTCGCTGTAGGTGTGGATCGCGGGCCAGCCGTCCAGGTCGCCGAAGACGATGGGGGTCGTGCCGTTGTCGGCGAACGTTTGCAGGATCGCTTCGAAGTCGGCGAAGGTGGTGGGCACGGTCACGCCCGCGTCGGCGAACATCTGGCGGTTGTAGAACACGCCGACCAGTTCCGCCCCCGGCGGCACGCCGTAGAGGTTGCCCTCGCCAAAGGTGGCGCCGTCGGCGGTGAAGCTGTTACGCGCCACGATGCCAGGCGAGATTTTGTCGAACCAGCCGTACTGCTCGGCGTAGGGCGTCAGATCCAGCAGCAGACCGGCCTTGACCAGCGCGCCCATGTCGGACAACCCCTGGTTGACCTGCACGACGTCAGGACCATCTTCGCTGCTCAACGCCAGCGAGGTCGTCACCTTGAGATCGTCCAGCGATTTCGCTACGCGGTCCACTTTGACGCCGGGATGCGCCGCTTCGAATTCGGCGATCAGCGTGCTGATGACTTCGTTTTCGACGTCGCGGGTGTTGATGTCCCAGACCCGCAGCGTAGTGTCCCCCTGGGCAGTGGCCATACCATAGACCGGAAGCCCTGCCAGGATCAACACCGCAACAACAACGATACGCCAAAAGTTCTTCATTTGTATCTCCTTAGATGTACCAACCGAGCACTAAAATTATACTCACTTGTCCGGTCCGGTGCGATCCAGAACTGGTAGAAACAAAAAAACACCTCCCTCTCACGAGAGAGAGGGAGGTAGACGAGCTGAAACCAGGGGCGACTAGAAGTCGAAGTCGCCGATGTTTTCCTTGGTGAAGACGAAGGGCGGCCCAAGCAGCACTTCGCTGCCATTGATGACCTGGAGCTTGCCCAGTTTGCCCGCTTCAACTTCGGTGTCGCCGGGCTTGAGGGTGCCATCGACCACGGCGCGCATCACGTACACGGCGGCGTAGCCCAGATCAACGGGGTTCCACAACACGACCGACTTCACGCAGTCCGCTTCCACGAAGGGCTTCATGGCGCTCGGCACGGCCAGGCCGATCACGGCCACTTCGCCGCACAGGTCGGCCTGGGTCACGGCGTCCGCCGCGGCGGGGGTCGCGACGCTGGTCATCCCGAAGATGCCGTCGATGTCTTCGCCGTACTTATCCAGCAGGGTGTTGGCCTGGTTGAACGACTGGACGTTGTCTTCCTGGGCTTCCAGGGTTTCCAGCCACTTCATGTCGGGGTAACACTGGTTGGTGTAGGCCCACATTTCGGCGATCCAACGGGCCTGGTTGGGGGTCGTGAAGGTGCTGGTGACGATACCGAACTGGGCGTCCTCGCCCTTCTCGGCGGCCAGGCTGTCCATCAAGGTCTTGGCGATGCCATTGAACGACGCCTGGTTGACGAACCACTCACGCGCGTCGGGGGTCGAGTTCGCATCGTAGCCGATGACGTGGATGCCCTTGTCCAGGGCGCGCTTCAGCACGGGCGCAATCGCAACCGGGTCATTGGCGGCGAAGAGGATACCATCGACACCCTTGGTGATGTAGTTGTCGATGAAGGTGATCTGCTGGTCGATATTGCCTTCGGTGGGGGCGTCAGTCGTGACCTTGACATTGCCCAGTTCTTCCGCGGCTTCCTGCTCGCCCTTGGTGGTCGCCGCAAAGTAGGCGATCCCCATCAGCTTCGGCACGTCCACGAGCACGATTTCTTGACCGGCCTTGTCGGGCGGATTCACGGGCTGGCCGCCGTCATAGGGCAGGGGTTCGAGCGCCGGGGCGGCTTCGTCACCGCAGGGCAACGGGTTGACTTCGAGGTCGTCGGCACCATCCCACCGCTTTTCCTCGCCTTGCGCGAGGGCGGGCAGCACGGCAATCGGGCCAATCACGAACGTTACGACAAGCAAAAGTGCCAGAAACTTACGCATAGTATTTTCCTCTCCTGAACTACACACAATTTTTTCCGGTTTTGCTGAGATGAGCTTGTCAGGATCACAATCGACTTGCTTATCCCTCCCTTCTACGACCCGATTTAATTTAAACAGCGTGGGTTCGACGCTGGATAAAGCTGTTGAGCAGGGTCGAGAGAATCAGCACCGTGCCGATCACCACAATCGTCGCATCGCCGGTGACGTTGTTCAACGCCAGCCCGTTTTTCAACAACTGGATCAGCACCAGGCCGATCACCGTGCCGCCGATGCTGCCCGACCCGCCGTTGATGCTCGTGCCGCCCAGGACCACCGCCGCGATGGCGACCATCTCCCAGCCGGTGCCCATGTCGGACCGGGTCGTGCTCACGCGTGACACGAAGATGTAGCCCGCCAGCCCGGCCATGAGGCCGGAGAAGGTGTAGATCGCCAGCTTGATCCGGTCCACCGGGATGCCCGAAAAACGCGCGGCCAGCTCGTTGTTGCCGATGGCGTACAGACCGCGCCCGAATGTCGTCCGCGCGAGAATGATGGCGGAGATGATCGTCGCGATCACGAGCAGGTAAAGCTGCGTGGGGACGCCCAACACGTCGCCCTGACCCAGCTTGTAAAACCAGTCGGGATAGCCCGTCACCGACCGCGCCAGGGCGATCCCTTCAGCCAGGCCGCGGTAAAAAGTGAGCGTCGCCAGCGTCATGATCAGCGGCGGCACGCCGATGCGTGTGATCATCAGCCCATTGACCAGCCCGGCCACTCCGCCCGCGAGAATGGCGATCAGGATCGACAGTTCTAGGGATAACCCGTAGTTGTGCCAGCAGTAGCCCAGGATGATCGCGCTCAGCCCCGCGATGGAGCCGACCGACAGGTCGATCCCCCCGGTGATGATGATGTACGTCATCGGCAGGGCGAGCAGGCCCGTTTCGGTGATCTGGCGGCCCTGATTGAGCAGGTTGTCCTTGGTCAGGAACTTGTCGGTCTGGATCGACAACCCGAAGAGCACGAGGACCATGATCATGAGCAGCACGATCTCTTGTCTCAACAATAAGTCCCGCAGCGATACCCAAAGCTGACTTTGGGGAGTCTCTATACGTTCTGTTCCTTGAACAGCCATCCCTTTTACTCCGAGTTACGCAGGCGGCGCAGCGGCGCGACCAGCCCTTGGGCGATCACCACCGGGGACCGGCCCGAGCGGCGCAGCAGGTCGATCAACACCGTCACCAGAATAAGTAAGCCCTTGATCGCGTTGGTCCAGAAAGGCGAAATGTCGAGAAAGACCAGCGACTTGGTGATCGCGATCAGCAGGATCGCGGCCAGCACCGGGCCGACGACCGTCCCGGTCCCGCCCATGATGCTGACACCCCCGACCACCGTGGCCGTGATGATCGTCATTTCAATCGGGGGCAGCGTGGTCTGGATGACGGTGAACTGCGTCGCGAACAAGACGCTGGAGACGCCGACGAACACGCCGTTCAACGCGAACGCCGTCATGATCACACGGTGCTCCGAAATCCCGGACAGCCGCGCGGCTTCCACGTTGCCGCCCACGGCATAGATGGCGCGGCCCATCGCGCTGTAGCGCATCCAGATCGCGGCGATGATCATCAGAATCACCATGAAATAGACCGGCATGGTGAGCATCTGGAAGAAATCCTTGAAGATCGGCAGGGACACGTGCTCTAGCGGGCGGATCTGGGCGAGGGCGTAGCCATCCGGCATTCCGGCGACGCGCTCGCCGTTGGTCCACATGATCAGCACCCCTTTGAGGATGCTCATGAAGCCCAGCGTCACGACGATGGCCGGGACGCGCAAATAAGTGACGATGAAGCCGATGACCAGCTCTACCAGCACGCCCACCACGACCGGGAGCACCCAGGACAGCGCAATCGCCATGTCGGTCGAAACCCAGGAGGGATAGTGGGCAATCGACAGCCTGCCGCTGACGATGGTCAGGCAGACGATCAGCGCCCCCACCGAAATGTCGATATTTTTGGAGATGATGACCATCGTCATGCCCAGCGCCGCCACGGCAATGTAGGCGTTCCCGCTGAACATGTTCGCCATGTTACGGGTTTCCAGGAACCGGGGGTTGTCGTAGCCCACGTACCCGATCAGCAGGACGAGGGCGACCAGGATGATCGTCTCCTGGTTGCTGAATAAGGTCCGCAAGAACCCGGGGATGTTCACCGTTCGGGCGCTCATGGTTGGTTTGGAAACAGGTTGTGATACCGCCATTCAGCTATTCTCCCTGGGCCAGTGGCCGTTGGAACTCTGATCGCTCATCATTGCCGCGCCGATGTTCTCCTGGGTGGCGTCCGCGCGCGCGTATTCGGCGACCATCTGGCCCTCGCGCATGACCAGAATCCGGTCGCTCATGCCCAGGATTTCGGGCAGTTCGCTGGAGATCATCAGGATTGCCAGCCCTTGCTGGGCCAGCTCGCTCATCAACCGGTGAATCTCGGCTTTGGACCCGACGTCGATGCCGCGCGTCGGCTCGTCCACGATCAACACTTTGGGCTTGGTGGCCAGCCATTTGCCCACGACGACTTTTTGCTGGTTGCCGCCGGAGAGCTTGCCCACGATCTGCTGCGGGCTGTAGGCCCGGATGCCCAACTGCTGGATCGTGCTGCGCGCCAACTCAAGCTCCTGGCCGCGGTTGATGAAGGCCGCGCGCGAGAGCTTGCGCAAGACAGTGAGCGACATGTTTTCGCGGACATTCATCGGGCGAATCAAGCCCTGCGTGCCGCGATCTTCCGGCAGGTAGGCGATCCCGTGCTGCATGGCCTGGCCGGGGTTGCGAATTTTGACTTCCTGGCCGTTGATCTTGATGGTGCCCGATTCGGCGGCGGTATAGCCGAAGATGATGTGCGCCAGCTCGCTGCGCCCCGATCCGATCAGCCCGGCCAGGCCGACGATCTCGCCCGCCCGGACCTGGAAGCTGATGTCCTTAGTGAGCGGCTTGCGCACCAGGTGGTTGACTTCGAGCACCGTCTCGCCCACCGCGGCGTCCAGCTTGGGAAACAGGTTGTCGATGGTGCGCCCGACCATCATGTTGATCAGCGCGTCTTCGGTCGTTTCGGAGACGGGCCGGGTGTCGATGTAGCGGCCATCGCGTAGGACGGTGACGCGGTCGCCCATCTCGAAAACCTCGTGCAGCCGGTGGCTGATGTAGATGATCCCGACCTGGCGCTCTTTCAGCAGGTGAATGATGTTGAACAGCCGCTCGACGTCCGCTTCGGTGATGGCGGCGGTCGGCTCGTCCATGATCAGCACGCGCGCGTTCATCGAGAGCGCCTTGGCGATCTCGACCCGCTGGCGGTTCCCGACGGTGAGCGCGCCCACGCGGCGCGTCACGTTCATGTCGTGAATATTCAGCGACTCAAGAATCTCTTGCGCTTTGCGGCGCATGGTGGGCCAGTTGATGGCGCCCAGGCGCGAGCGGGGCGCGTGCCCCATGAAGATATTTTCGGCGACGGTCAGTTCCGGGTAGAGCAGGAGTTCCTGGTAGATCGTGGCGATGCCCTGCGACTGCGCTTCGCGCGGGTTACCGAACCTGACCGGTTTCCCCTCCAGGAAGATCTCGCCGCCGTCCGACTGGTAGACGCCGGAGGCGATCTTGATCAGGGTGGATTTGCCCGCCCCATTTTCGCCTAAGAGCGCGTGGACTTCGCCCGGGCGAATTTCGAAGCTGACGTCGTCCAGCGCCTTGACGCCCGGAAACTGCTTGCTGATGTGTTTAAGCTCAAGAATTGGCTCCATGATTGGAGGCTCCCCAAGGTTGACGCGCTGTGAAAAAACCAATGCCGCCGGGCGCTCAGGCGAGTAGTTCAGCTTCGCGCTCGCGGAAGTACGCCGCCGTCTGCATGACCATCTTGTCAAGCTGTTTTTTGTCGGGCTTGCCATTCATAGCGGGGTAGGGGTCGCCGCCGGGACCGAGCGGTTCGGGCGTGACGAATTTACCCTCGACGTTGAAGCCGACCAGGTACAGCGCCATGATGATCGTGTCCAGATCGAGCGCACCCAGGCCCAACGCCCGCCGGTTGCTGTCCGCCATGTGCAGATTGGTGAGCTGCGCGCCCGCCGCGAGGATCGCCGCGCCGATGTGCGCTTCTTCCGCCTGCATGTGGTAGACGTCGCCGTTGATGTGCTGGACGCCCGGATGGTTCACGGCCTGGATGTACGCCTGGGCATCGGCGACGGTGTGGACGAAGCTGACTTCGGCAGACCGGATCGGCTCGATGGCGGCCCGGACGTGATGCTGAGTAAACAGGTCGGCGACGCTGTGGAGCGTCTGCACGCTGCGTTCGAACTCCATCGCGTCATACGCCTGGGGACGCCCCACGGCACCCGGCACAACCAGGAGGTAGCTGCCTCCTACGGCGGCGGTGAAGGGCACTTCGCGCTTGAGGTAATCGATGGCGGCCTGGCGCTGCATAGGGCGGTTGCTGGACAGGTCGTTGTCTGCCGAGAACATGCCGCAGACTCCGCCGACCTTGAGGCCATGATCGCCCAGGATCGCCAGCGTGGTTTTGACGTCGTAGCCCAGGTCGGGGCCGTAGTGGTTGCCGTGCAGTTCGATGAAGGAGATACCTGCTTTTTGGAGTCGCGCGGCGGAGTCGGCCAGGGATTCGATGCCGAAGCCCCAGTTACTCCACGAGAGGTTGAGCCGCCGGGTCAGGCGCTCGGGGTGATTCTTCTTCAAAGCGGCAAAAGCAGTCTTGATCTTTTGGTTCTTTAGCTCAAAATTCTGTTTTTTCATGGCCCATCGCGCTCATAATATGGAGGTAAGGGACGGCCCGTTTTATATTGAGTTGACCTTAAGTGCGCAACAGTCGTTTTATTAATAAACTTGGTGGCAATGGAAAACGGGCTTATTTTGAATTTCATTCCATTTTACACCATAATATCTCGAAAGCAAACGGGTCCTCAAATTTTGGATGGGTCAGGTCGCGATTTCCTCTCAGATTCTATCAAGATGCCCGTCTCCCTGTTTACAGACGGTGTAAATAGGCATATAGTGGTTTATATCGAAATATCACTAACCTTCTTTTACTTTTGACTGCTTATGTTGTATTTTGATACACGTTATTTAGTGTATCTTTTGATGGGAGCGCTCCTAATATGCCCGACTCGTTATTTTTGGAAGAACGCCGCCGCGCCATCATGGATGCCCTCGCTACGGCGGGTCGAGTGACGGTAAGGCAGCTCAGCGAGACCCTGCTGGTGAGCGAGGTGACCATCCGGCAGGATTTGCGCGCGCTGGAAGAACAGGGCTTGCTCGAACGTACCTATGGCGGAGCGGTTTACAAGGGGGGCAGCAGCAGCCTCAAGGAACTGTCGTTCAACGTGCGTCTGACCAAGATGCGCCGCGAAAAAGACGCCATCGCCAAAATGGCCATGTCCCTGGTCTCGGACGGCTTCAGCATCGCGCTGGATTGCAGCACGACCATTTACGCCCTGGTGCCCTACCTGAAGAAGTTCAGAAAACTGACCCTGGTCACCAACAGCCTGATCCTGGCCCAGAGCTTTTTGGACAGCGACGATTACCGGGTCCTGATGACCGGGGGGCGGCTGCGCCGGGATTCGATCTCCGTCGTGGGCCAACTGGAAGGGCTGCCCGACATCAACCTGAACCTGGGCTTTTTCAGCAGCCGCGGTCTGGCCGCCGGGATCGGTGCGAGCGAGGTGGACCCCGACGAAGCGGTGACCAAGCAGGCCATGCTGTCCCGCTGCGTGCGGTCGGTGTTGCTGATCGACAGCACCAAGTGGGGCCAGGTCGCCCCCTACACGATTGCCCCGGATGCCCGCTTGCAGCATATCATCACGACCGAAGACGCCCCGCGCGACCTGGTCGAATACTACCGGGCCAGCGGCGTGCGGGTGGATCTGGTCAAAGTTCTATCCGCATGACGTGATATTTATCATTTGACAATCATAGGGCAGTGCTGTATTCTGAAACTCGCCAAAAGAAAACGTAACCCGGCAGGTGAAATGCAATGAAAGCATGTCATGCTATTGCCGTTGATCTGGGTGCTGAGTCCGGGCGTGTGATGGACGTCCGGTTCGACGGCGAACGCCTGGAACAAACCGAAATTCACCGTTTTACCAATACCCCTGCTTGCATTCACAATACACTTTATTGGGATATTTTGCGGCTGTGGAACGAGATCCAGACCGGCCTGGACAAAGTGCCCGCCGGGGCGTGCAGCATCGGCGTCGATGCGTGGGGCGTCGATTTCGCGCTGCTGGATCGCGACGGCCACATGCTGGGCAACCCGGTGCACTACCGGGACTCCCGCACCGATGGCCTGGTCGATTGGGTTTTCGAGCGCGTGCCGCGTGCCACCGTCTTCGAGCGGACCGGCATCCAGGTCATGCAGTTGAACACCCTCTTTCAGATCGCCAGCCTGGTGAAGCAGCACAGCCCGCTGTTGGAGATGGCCCGGACGTACCTGTCGATCCCCGATCTGCTGACGTACTGGCTGGGCGGCGAAATGGGCGGCGAATTCACCCATGCCACCACCACCGAGCTGTATAACCCCCGCACGCAGGACTGGGATCGCGCGACGATGGCGGAGTTGGGCATCCCCTCCGACATTTTCCCGCCGATCATCCCGCCCGGCACGCGGCGCGGGGAGTATCGCGGCCTCCCGGTGATCGCCCCGACCACGCACGATACCGCCTCGGCGGTCGTCGCCGTGCCGACCGTGACCGAGAATTTCGCCTATCTCAGCAGCGGCACCTGGAGCCTGTTGGGCCTGGAAGTCAAACAGCCGATCATCAACCCCGCTGCTGCCGCGGCGAACGTGACCAACGAAGGCGGCTTCGAGGGCACGTTCCGGTTTTTGAAGAACGTCGCCGGGCTGTGGATCGTCCAGCAGTGCCGGGCGACGTGGTCCGCCCAGGGCACGGTCTACCCTTACGATCAACTCACGGCCCTGGCCAGCGACGCGGAGCCGTTCTACGCCCTGATCGATCCCAACGCCGACGAGTTCCTGGCGCCGGGCGACATGCCCACCCGCATCCGCGCCTTCTGCCGCCGCACCGGCCAGCCCGAACCGGAAACGGTGGGCCAGATCATCCGCACCGTGCTCGAAAGCCTGGCGCTCAAATATCGCGTGGCGCTCGACAAGCTGGCGGTGCTGGCGAATAAGCCGGTGGATCGCCTGCACATCATCGGCGGCGGGGGCCGGAATCACCTGCTGTGCCAGATGGCCGCCGATTCGACCGGGCGCGAAGTCGTCGTCGGCCCGTATGAGGCCACGGCACTCGGCAATGCCATCGTGCAGTTGGTGGCGCTGGGCGAGATCGGATCGCTGGCCCAGGCGCGCGAGATTTTGAGCCGCACCCAGGAAACGGTCCGGTTTGTGCCCCGGCACACGGTGGCCTGGGACGAGGCGTTGGCGCGCTTCCAGCAGTTGTTCGGCTCGGATTAGCAGATCGCTCGCAGTATCAAAAGTGGCTTGAAGGGGATTGTGTATGAATGGCTGGATGGGTAGGACTCTGATCGTAGACCTCACCACAGAACAGATTGAGACTGCCCCGCTGGATGCAGAATTGGCCCGGCAGTTTATCGGCGGGCGCGGCCTGGGCACCCGGCTGCTGTGGGACCTGGTCGGTCCCGAAGTGGACCCGCTTTCGCCGGAAAACGTGCTGATCATCGCCACCGGACCCTTGACCGGCACCGGGTTTCAGACCAGCAACCGCTTTTCGGTGAGCACCAAGTCCCCGCTGACCGGGACCGTGTTGGACGCCAATTCGGGCGGTACCTGGGGAATGCGCTTCAAGCGCGCCGGGTACGACGTGATGATCATCAAGGGGCGCGCGGCCCGTCCCGTGTATATCGAAATGAACCCGGAGCGCGTCGAGATCAAAGACGCCGCTCACCTGTGGGGCATGACCTCCCCGCAGACGTGCGAGGCGCTCGGCCAGAACAAGAATAAGCGTAACGTATTGTGCATCGGCCCGGCGGGCGAAAAGCTGGTGCGCTTTGCCGCGATCATGAACGACGTGGCACGGGCGGCGGCACGCGGCGGTCCTGGCGCGGTGATGGGCAGCAAGAACCTGAAAGCCATCGTCGTGGAGGGCGACCAGCGCGTCGAGTTCCAGGACAAAGAGCGTTTCCGCTTCGTGCAGTACGAATCCACCAAGATGCTCAAGGCCAATCCCATCACCTCGCAGGCGTTACCGGAATTCGGCACGCCGGTGATGATGAACATCCTGAACGGGATTGGCGCGCTGCCGACCCGCAATGCCCAGCAGACGCACTTCGAAAACGCCGAAGCGATCAGCGGTGAGTCGATCACCGACGAGATCCTGGTCAGCAACGAGGCGTGCTGGGCCTGCCCGATTGCCTGCACGCGCCTCACCAAGACCAAACAGCACGAAGGTGAAGGCCCGGAATATGAGACGGCCTGGGCGTTCGGCGCGATGTGCGGCATCGACGACCTGGAAGCCATTGCCGAAGCCAACTATTTGTGCAACGAGTTGGGTCTCGACACCATCTCGGCGGGCGTGACCATTGCCTGCGCGATGGAACTGGCGCAGCGTGGGCTGATCGACACCGATCTCCAGTTTGGGCGGGCGGATCTGCTCACCCAGGCGGTGGAGAACATCGCCTACCGGCGCGACCTGGGCGACGAGCTGGCCGAGGGCAGCGCGCGGCTGGCGGCTAAATATGGCGCGCCCGAACTCTCGATGAGCGTCAAGAAGATGGAAATGCCCGCCTACGATGCGCGCGGGATGCAGGGTCAGGGGCTGCTGTTCGCCACCAGCAATCGCGGCGGCTGCCACATGCGCGGCAACATGCTGGGGCTGGAGGCGCTGGGCGTGCCGAAGTTGATCGACCGCTTGCAGGTGCAGGGCAAGGCCAGCTTCGTGATCCTGAACCAGAACAGCGCCAGCGTGATCGACTCGCTGGTGGCCTGCAAATTCGCCCATATCGCCATCGCCGACGATTATTTCGCGCGGGCGCTGACGGCGCTGACCGGGATCGAGTATCCTACCGGCGACTTGATCAAGACCGGCGAGCGCATCTGGAACCTGGAGCGGCTGTACAACCTGCGCGAGGGCTTCACCCGCGCCGACGATACGCTGCCGCCGCGCCTGCTGAACGAACCGGCGACCGGGGCCAGCGAAGGCTGGGTCAGCCACCTGGAACCGATGTTGGAAGAATACTACCGGACGCGCGGCTGGGATCAGAACGGCGTCCCGTCTCCGGCAAAATTACGTGCCCTGGGATTACTGGAACTGGCAAGCGAGGCGCTCCCATGATCGATCAACGTGTCTATGAAATGTTCCGCGACATTGGCCGCGACATGTACGTGCATAACCTGGTGTCCTCGCACGGCGGCAACATCAGCGTGCGCTACGGCGACCGCATCCTGATCAAGCGGCGCGGGGCGATGCTGGGCCGTTTGAAGCCGCAGGACATCATCGAAACGCGCGTCGACAAGAACGACAGCGGCGTCGTGCTGGCCTCGACGGAATTGATCGTGCACCGCGCGATCTACCAGGCGACTCCCGCGCTGGCCGTCGTCCACGCCCATCCCCGGCGCTCGATTGCGCTGTCGCTGGTGCGGGACGAGATCGTGCCCATCGACAACGAGGGATCGTACCTGCTCAAGAAAGTCCCGGTCGTCGCGGTCGAATTCGCATCCGGCACCCGGCAGATGGCCGATACCATCGCCGACGCGCTCAAGTCCTACAAGATCGTGTTCTTGCGCGGGCATGGCAGCTTTTCCACCGGTCAAACGCTGGACGAGGCATTCCAGTGGACGGACGCGCTGGAAGAAGCCGCCGAGATCATCTTCTATTCCAAGGCGCTGGGCGAGGAGATGATCGAATATCGCAAGATGAGCGACTCGTATACGAAGTGGTAAGGCCATGAACACCATCACCAAAACGATCCGGCTGTCGGCGCAGTTGCGCCAGTTGGCCGGGGACAAAGTCGCGGTGGTCGAGGTGGCACCCGGCGCGACGGTGGCCGATCTGCTCCAGGCGATCAACCGGGCCTATCCCAGGCTGGGCGCGCGAATTCTGGATGAGCAGGGGCATCTGCACGCCGGGATTCAGTGCTTGATCGATGGGCGTCACATCGACTTTCTGCAAGGGCTGGAGTCGCCGGTCGAGCAGGCCGGGGACCTGATGCTGATCCCGCCGGTGCTGGGGGGATAACGATATATGATGCTGTTGGCGAATTCATACCTCACCCCTAAATCCCCTCTCCAAGTCTGGA